>NZ_CP101153.1:2256357-2578694 GCF_024298825.1 Haloglomus salinum | reverse complement strand
TGGACATCGACAACCCCACGGCATCGATGATCGTCGAGGTCGCGGAGACACAGGAGGACGAGGCCGGCGACGGCACCACGACCGCCGTCGCGACCGCGGGCGAACTCCTCAAGAACGCCGAGGACCTGCTCGAGCAGGACATCCACCCGTCGGCCATCATCCGTGGCTTCCACCTCGCCAGCGAGGAGGCCCGGAGTCTGGTCGACGACATCGCCACCGAGGTCGAGCCCGACGACATCGACCTCCTGAAGAAGCTCGCCGAGACGTCGATGACGGGCAAGGGTGCCGAACAGAACAAGGACCTGCTCGCCCAGCTCATCGTCGACGCCGTGAGCGCCGTCTCCGTCGAGACGGACGACGGCGGCACGGTCGTCGACCTCGAGTTCGTCAACATCGAGACCCAGACCGGCCGCTCGGTCGGCGAATCCGAACTCCTCAACGGCGCCGCCATCGACAAGGACCCGGCGCACCCGGACATGCCGAGCGAGGTCGCCGACGCCGACGTCCTCCTCGTCAACGAGCCCATCGAGGTCGAAGAGCCCGACGGTGACGCGCAGGTCAACCTCTCCAGCCCGGACCAGCTCCAGGACTTCCTCGACCAGGAGGAGGAGCGCCTCAAGGAGAAGGTCGACCAGATCGCCGACTCCGGCGCGGACGTCGTCTTCTGTCAGAAGGGTATCGACGACCTCGCCCAGCACTACCTCGCGAAGGAGGGCATCCTCGCGGCCCGCCGCGTGAAGAAGTCCGACCTGAAGTTCCTCAAGGAGGTCACGGGCGCCAACGTCGTCTCCGACCTCGACGACTTCGACGCCGCAGACCTCGGCCACGCCGATGTCTCCCGCGACGACGCCGACGACATGTTCCTCGTCGAGGGCGACGAGGACGCCCACGGCGTCACCCTCATCATCCGCGGCTCCACCGACCACGTCGTCGACGAGACCGAGCGTGGCATCGGTGACGCGCTCGACGTCGTCGCGACCACCGTCGCTGACGGCCGTGTCCTCGCCGGCGGCGGTGCCGCCGAGGTCGAGGTCGCCAGCCGCCTGCGCGACTTCGCCGACTCCGTCGAGGGCCGCGAGCAGATGGCCGTCGAAGCGTTCGCCGACGCGCTCGAGCTCGTCCCGCGCGTGCTCGCCGAGAACGCGGGGCTGGACTCCATCGACACGCTCGTCGACCTGCGTGCCGCGCACGCCGACGGCGACGCCCACGCCGGGCTCAACGTCTTCAGCGGTGACGTGGTCGACACCTACGACGCCGGCGTCGTCGAACCGGCCCACGCGAAGGAGCAGGCGCTCTCCAGCGCAACGGAGGCCGCCACGCTCGTCCTGAAAATCGACGATATCATCGCCGCCGGCGACCTCTCCACCGAGGGCGAGGAAGAGGAGGGCGGCCCCGGTGGCGGCATGGGCGGCATGGGCGGCATGGGCGGCATGGGTGGCGGCATGGGCGGCATGATGTAGAGCGTTTTTCCGCTGCGGGTGACCTCGCCGGCCTGCGGCCGGCTTCGGTCACCGCTTGCCGAAAAGACGTTCAGAAAAGGCTCGTCCTCGGCATCGGGTTCGCCGGCCTTCGGCCGACTCACCACTCGCCCCGGACGAGTGAACCGCGCGCCTTCGGCGCGCGGATGCAGTCCACCGACCGCCCCCCGAACCGCCAGCGGCAACCCATATTTATTCTAATCGCCATTTTCAACCTATGCTCATAGAACAGTGATAAGAACAGCACCATTAGTTCCTATTTCCAGACCTATCCCGCCTTATCCCAAATACGGCCGTCATATTGATACGGTCACCACGACTACCCCCACGCATGAGCACCGTCACCGACGCGATTCCGTGGGGCTATCTCGGCGCGGCGGTCGTCGTCCTGCTGCTGGGCGTCGGCGTCGGCCTGGTCGGGCTGTGGCAGCTGCTGGTGGCGCTTGCCGGCGGAACGACGCTGCTGGCGCTGCTCCAGACGGCACTCCCGTACCTCGTCGCGCTCGTGGTGCTCGCGCTCGTCGAGGTCGTCGTGGTCGTGGCGGCACTGGTGACGGTCGCACGCGAGGTGTCGCTGGACGACATCGACAGCGAGCGACTGCGGTCGCTGGTCGACCGGGCACAGCGTCGCCTCCCGGTGTAGAGCCGCAGACGGGTGCGTGACACCCACCGACTCCGACACCCTGAAGCGTTCCGCACGGAAGGCTCGGATATGGACTACCACGAGGCGGCGAACTTCCTGTTCGACCTCCGCCGGTACTCGCCCCGGACCGGCGTGGCGTCCACGGAGCGCCTCCTCGAACACCTGGGCGACCCGCACGAGGGGCTCGTCCCCGTGCAGGTGGCCGGCTCGAACGGGAAGGGCTCGACCGCACGGATGGTCGAGTGCTCGCTCCGCGAGGCCGGCCTCGACGTGGGGCTGTACACCTCCCCGCACCTGGACGACCTCCGCGAGCGGATCCTCGTGAACGACCGCCAGGTCACGAAGGGTGCCGTCTGCGAGTTCGTCGACGCCGCCGAGGACCACATCGTCGAGCGAGCGGGCGCGGGCGAGTCACCGACGTTCTTCGAGGCGGTCACCGCGATGGCGCTGTGGGCGTTCGACCGCGCCGACGTCGACGTGGCCGTCCTCGAGGTGGGCATCGGAGGCAAGCACGACGCCACGAGCGTCGTCGACCCGGTGGCGAGCGCCGTGACGAGCGTCACGCTCGAACACGCCGACGTGCTGGGCGACACGGTGCCCGAGATCGCCCGGGACAAGGCCCACGTCACGCCGGCCGACCGACCGCTCGTCACGGGGGCGACGGGCGAGGCGCTCGCAGCCGTCCACGAGGTGGCCGACGAGCGCGGGGGCGTGCTGACGGTCGGAACGGAGGACGCCGCCGACGCCGCTGACGACCGCGACGAGGCGCCGGACGTGACCGTCGACTACCACGGGCGCGAGGGCATCGAGGGCGCCGCCACCCTGGCTGGCCCGGACTGGTCACTGGACGCGCGGCTCGCGCTCCCCGGCGCCCATCAGGCCCGGAACGCGGGCGTGGCCGCCGCGCTCGTCCGGCAGACCCTCCACGCGCTCGACGACCGGGCGACGGCCGACCCCGACACCGCGCTGCGGACGGGCCTTCGCAACGCCCACTGGCCCGGTCGATTCGAGGTGCTCTCGCAGGACCCGCTGGTCGTGCTCGACGGGGCCCACAACCCCGGCGGCTGCGAGTCGGTGGCCGAGACGCTCGCCGAGTTCGACGCCGAGTTCGCGGACTGCCACCTCGTCGTCGGCGCGATGGCCGACAAGGACCACGCCGGGATGGCCGCCGCGCTCCCGCGGGGCGCGGTGTACACCTGCCGCCCGGACGTGAGTCGTGCGGAGTCGTCCGGGGCGCTCGCGGCCGCCTTCGAGGCGGCCGACGGGTACGACACCGTCGAGCGGACGGGCAACGTCCCCGGCGCGCTCGACGCGGCGCTCGACGCTGCCGACGAGGACGACGCCGTCCTCGTCACGGGCTCGCTGTACACGGTCGCCGAGGCCCGGACGCGCTGGACGCGGCTCCACGTCCCCAAGCGGGTCGACGACCTCCCGACCGCCGAGGCGGCGCTCCGCGACGCCAACGTCACCGACCCGGGCGTCTGGCGGATGCGCGGGAAGACGGTCCACCGGACGCTGCAGACCCGCGTCCAGGTGCGACAGGCCGAGTACCTCAAGCAGGAGATGCTCTCGCTCGGCGGGGAGTGTGCCACGTCGGGACTCTCCCGACAGGACCAGGAGCCCGTCGATGTCGTCCTCTCGGGGACGCTCGCGCAGTTCAACTCGCTGCTGGAGAAACTCGACGGCCAGCCGTACGGCCTCTCGCAGCTCGGCGAACAGCTCCGGCGACGACTCGGCATCCGGACGGACCCCGATGCCGCCGCCCGCGAGCGGGGGTACCCGTGGGCCGACGGGACCGCCGTGATGGGCATCCTGAACGCCACGCCCGATTCGTTCCACGACGGCGGCGAGTACGACGCCGTCGAGGACGCCGTCGCCCGCGCGGAGGCGATGGTCGAGGCAGGCGCCGACATCGTCGACGTGGGCGGGGAGTCCACGCGGCCCGGTGCCGACCCCGTGCCAGCCGAGGAGGAGCGACAGCGCGTCGTGCCCGTCATCGAGCGCATCGCCGACTGCGACGCGATGGTGAGCATCGACACGCGGAAGGCCGAGGTGGCCGAGGCCGCGCTGGACGCGGGCGCGGACCTGCTGAACGACGTCTCCGGGCTGGCCGACCCCGCGATGCGCCTGCTCGCGGCCGAGCGCGACGTGCCCGTCGTGGTGATGCACTCCGTGAACGCGCCGGTCGACCCCGACGCCGAGGTCGAGTACGACGATGTGGTCGAGGACACGCTGGCGGGGCTGGTCGAGCGCGTCCTGCTCGCGGAGAAGGCCGGGCTCGACCGCTCGCAGATACTCGTCGACCCCGGCCTGGGCTTTGGCAAGTCGCGTCACGAGAACTTCGAACTCCTGGGCCGTATCGGCGAGTTCCGGGCGCTGGGCTGTCCCGTGCTGGTGGGCCACTCGCACAAGTCGATGTTCGGGCTGCTGGGTGCGGACGTGGACGAGCGGCTGGCACCCACGGTGGCGGCCACGGCACTCGCGGCCGACCGCGGCGCGGACGTGGTCCGGGTCCACGACGTGGCCGAGAACGTCGCAGCCGTCCGGACCGTCGAGGCCGCCGACCAGCCGGACGACATCTGAGCGTGGAGAGAATCCGACATGCGCCGTACGAACGGGCGCGACGGTTCCCATCCGTGGGAGCGTGACCCGACCCGGTCCCGGAAGCAGAAGCGATACAAGCCCCCGGCAGCGTACCTCGAACGATGGCAAACGCCCGGTACTCTATCGGTTCGCTGGCGGTTGCGGCTCTCTTCACGCTGCCGTGGGTCGGCGTCTGGGCGACCGGCTCCGTCGACACGCTCTCCACGGTGCTGCAGGTCCTCGTCGCGGGGTCGGCCGTCCTCGGCGCCTCCTTCCTGCTGGCGTGGGGCGCCGAGACCGCCGAGAAGGACGTTCCCCGGGCATTCGCGCTCGCGGTCCTCGCAGTCCTCGCGGTGGCGCCCGAATACGCCGTCGACGCCCTCTACGCGTACCAGGCCGGCGCCAACCCCGGCTCCGGCGGGGGCGACCTCGCGGTCGCCAACATGACCGGCGCTAACCGCATCCTCATCGGCCTGGGCTGGTCCGGTATCGCCCTGTTCTCCATCTACAAGGCCCGCTCCTCGGGCGACACCGCGGTCGACCGGGGCGACGGGTTCCTCTCGAGCGCCGTCAAACTCGACGAGAGTATCGCCACCGAGATACTCTTTCTCACCGCCGCCACCGTCTGGGCGTTCCTGGTACCGTTCGGGATGCTCGGCGGCGGGCGTGGCATCGACATCGTCGATATGCTGGTCCTCGTGGGGCTGTACGTCACGTACATCTTCGTCATCATCCGTGGCGACATCGAGGAGAGCGAGGCCCACGTCGGCGTCCCCGCCTACCTCCAGGGGTTCGGTCGACAGCTCCGCATCCCCATCGTCCTGGGGCTGTTCGTCTACTCGGGCTTTCTCATCTTCACCGCCGTCGAGCCGTTCGCACACGGGCTGGAGGCCATCGGCGTGAACTACGGCATCCCCGAGTTCTTCATGGTCCAGTGGTTCGCGCCGCTGGCCAGCGAGTCGCCCGAACTCATCGTCACGGCCTACCTCGTCAACAAGGCCCGGACGACGGCCTCGTTCAACGCGCTCATCTCCTCGAAGCTGAACCAGTGGACGCTGCTCATCGGGACGCTGGTCGTCGTCTACTCCATCGCACTCGGCCAGTACGGCGCGCTCCCGTTCGGCGAGAAGCAGGCCGCCGAGATATGGCTCACCGCCGCCCAGAGCTTCTTCGCACTGGCCATCCTCATCAACTTCCGCATCTCGATGAAGGAAGCGGTGGTGTTACTCGTGCTGTTCCTCTCGCAGGTCGTCGGCGAGTTCGTCCTCATCCAGACGATGAGCGAGGCGGCCGCCGAGAGCGCCAGCGTCACCCTCCTGCTCGCCTTCACCGCGCTCTACATCGTGCTGGGGGTGGGCCTGTTCGCGAGCCGGTTCGACGACGCGAAGCGGGTCGCCTCGCTCAGCCGGAGCCAGTTCAGGGGGACCGCAGACGCCTCGGAGGTCAAGGCGGACGACTAGAACCCCTTCGACGGCAACCGGAACATCGGCGACGAAAGAGCCCACCGTCGCGTCTGTCGCGAACCACCTACTGGGTGAGCGGGAGGGCGACCCCGAACACGAACGGAGCGAGCAGGGCTGTGAGTACCCCCAGTACCGTCAGAAGGAACAGCAGACTGTGTTCCCAGCCAGGAACCACCATCCCGAAGCTATGTTGGATCGGTTCGGTGAGTTCCCCGACGAGGAATGCCCCGACACCGAGCAGGAACCCCTGTTTCGCGAACTTGGCGTAATCGGTTGTGCTGTTACCTCTCTGCATCGGTACCCGTGGGAACGAGAGGAACTATTATTCCTCTTTCGGCAAGCTAATCAACACCCGTACTGATACGGACAGTAACGATGCGACCCCAGACAGTTGACCTCCTCCCTGAACTCCTGGAACTGGTTCTTTCTGGTTTGGCGACTGTGGCGCTCTCCGCCGCGGGAGCGTACCTCGAACACTTCGCCTTCGTAACCGTCCAGGGAGGGGATACGACAGTCGGCCTGTGGGCCGTCATCCCGGGCGTCGTCTGCCTCGGGTTCGCCTATGCCATCGCCACCGACAAGGTCCTGCCGAAGCTCGCTGAGATCAGTGCCTGAGTTCCGCCATCCAGTGATCGCTGACACCGCCCTGACAGTCGTCGGGGGACGTTCGCCTGTCCGTACCAGTCGGTGAGGCCTGGGCTCCCGGGGACCGGACCGACCGTTCCAACGACTGATATGGGCGGCGGCCCCACGGCCGGACATGCTCAGACTCGGGGTTGCGACCGACGCGGAGACCCTCGACCGGGTCCGTGAACCCCTCGCCGAGCGCGGTATCGAGGCGGTCCACCTGCCGACGGCCGAGCGAACGGTCGACCTCACCGCCCCGGATGACGCCTACCCCGACGTGGATGTCGGCTTCGTCGCGCCACCGCGGCTCGCCGAGGGCGGCGTCGCCGCCGCCCTGCTCGACGTGCCGTGGGTGAACGACCGCGAGGCGGTGCTCCGCTCGCGGCACAAGGGAGAGACGCTGGCTCGACTCGGACGGGCAGACGTCCCGACACCCGATTCGGTCGTCGTCTCGAACCCGTCCGGCGAGGCCGCGCTCCTCGACGCGCTCGACCGCGTGGGGACGCCCGCCGTCGTCAAGCCCAACTCGGCGACGCGCGGCATCGGCGTCGCGCGGGTCGGCGATGCCGACTCCCTGCTCGGCGTGACCGACTACCTCGACCTGCTCCACGAGTTCCCGGCGACCGGTGACCGCTCCTTCCTCGTCCAGTCGCTCGTACCCGACGCCCGCGACTACCGGGTGATGTGCGTCGAGGGGGAGTACGTCGGCGCCGTCGAACGGCGGCTCCCCGACACCGCTCGCGAGGCGGGCCGCTGGAAGCACAACGTCCACCGCGGCGCCGAGGCGACCGGCGTGGACCTGCCCGCCGACCTGCGCGACCTCGCCGAGCGGGCTGCCACGGCGCTCGACATCCCCTGGCTCGGCGTTGACCTGCTGGTCGCCGACGACGGGGACGGCCGGGCCGTGGTCAACGAGACGAACGCCCGGCCGACGGTCGACACCGCGACGAAGTACGAACCCGGCTTCTACGACCGGCTGGCGGCGCTGGTTCGGCGGACGGCCGACGGAGCGTGATAGTGATGTCCGGGGCCGTCGCTCCGCTGGCGCATGGCGTCTCCGAGAGGAAGAACGCGGAACGGAGTCGGCGTCGGTCGTCAGTCGAGGTCGATTCCGGTGCCGCTCTCGACGGGGTCGAGCGTGATCTCGAGGACACCGTTGTTGAAGGTCGCCTCCGCGGAGTGCTCGTCGACCCGGACCGGGAGGTCGATGCGCTCGCGGTACTCGTGCCGGTCGGTGTCGGCGCCGACGATGAGGTCGTGCCCGTCACACTGGACGTCGATGGCCTCCTTCTCGACACCCGGCAGGTCACCCACCACCCGCACCAGGTCGTCCTCGCGGTCGACCCGGAAGTGGACGTCGTCGCCGAAGCCGGAGTCGGCACCACCCATCATCCGCTCTATCTCGCGGAAGAAATCCGAGACATCCGAGAACGGGTCGTCGTCGCGGTCGTCGCGGCGCATTACGGCCGACGCTACGGTATCACGCGGCAAAAGGCTTCGCACATTGACAAACCGTGACACGGCACAGGCCGTGAGACAGGAGCGGTATGCGCGACGAGTAGCCGGCGGCTACTCCGCGCGACTGCGCGGCGTGGAGCCGGATGGCGCCGTCCCGGTTACAGCCCGACGCCCATCGTCTCGTTCGTCCGCTCGCGGGACTTGGCGGCGTCGGCCTCGCCCAGCACCGCGCGGATGGCGTCGACGTTCTCGGGCACCACGTCGGACTCCTGGTGGATGGCCTGGAACAGGTAGAGGTCGTCGTCCTCGACGCTGATGGACTCGCTCCAGATGCAGTTCTCCCAGAGGTCCCCCCGCGGCCGGCCGCGGTCCAGCGCGTACTCCTTGAGCTTGCCCGCGCCGTCGATGTCGTGGCTCGGCTGGACCATGAACGTCCGCTCCTCGCCAGCCAGCAGCTCGCGCACCTCGTCGGCGCTGGGCATGTCGGCAGCGTCGGGCTCCAGCTGGACGTTCACGGAGTGCGTGTGCATCAGCGTCGCCGGCACCTTCAGCCCCAGCGTGTCGATAGAAAGGTCGGGGAAGATGGTGTTCACGTCCGGGCCGTGGTGGCTCGGGAGCGTGACCGGGTTGGGCAGGATGTCGTTGATGGGGCCGCGGCCGGTCTGCCCGGGGTCGCCGCCGCGCCGGACGAGCGTGACGCGGGCCTTCTCGACGCCGTACTCCTCCTCGAGCGGCGCGAGCAGCCGGGAGAGGCCGGTCGTGTTGCAGGAGACGACGCGGACGTGGTCGGCGCCCTCGGCGTCGGTGTAGTTCGCCCGGGCGTTGAACGACGTGTCCACGAGGTCGGCGTCCTCGCCGCCCTGGTAGAGCGCGGGCGTGTCCAGTTCCTCGTACATCGACTTGTTGTCGGCGCCGATACCCGACGGGCAGGCGTCCACGACGATGTCGGACGCCTCGACGAGTTCGTCGACCGTGCCCGCGAGTTCGATGCCGGCCTCGTCGAACAGCTCGATGCGGTCCTCGACCGCCGCGTACAGCGGGTAGCCGTTCTCGACGGCGAGTTCCGCCTCGTGGTTGGGGCTGGTCTTCGCCACGCCCACCAGCTCCATGTCGGGCTGGAGCGTGACGGCGTCCGCGACGCGCTTGCCGATGGTCCCGTAGCCGTTGACCGCGACCTGGATCATACTTGCTCGTGGCGGGTGGCCGGGCGTAAGCGTTTCGAGAGTCGTGCTCCGCGCCGGCAGGTCCCCCGGCCGAGTGGACGGCAGCACGTTTTTCCCGTTCCGGGGAGGGTGCCACCCATGAGCGGGCCAGGAACGGACGCCCCGGAGGCGGGTGGGACGGAGCAGTGGCGGTTCCGGACGAGCGGGTCACCCGACTCGAGCCCGGTGCTGGCCGGGGACACCATCTATCTCTCGAGCGACCGGCTGTACGCGGTCGACAGACGGACCGGGACCGAGCGCTGGCGGTTCGGGGCCGGCCGGCCGATGCGTCCGTCACCGACGGTCCGTGATGACACCGTCTACGTCACCAGCAACGACGGACACCTGTACGCGGTGGACGCGTCCGACGGGACGGAACGGTGGCGCATCCAAATCGGGGAGTGGCCGGGATTCTCCCCGGCGGTGGATCGAGAACTCGTCTACGTCGGCAGCAGCGACGGGAACCTGTACGCAATCGACCGGCAGAGTGGGGAGACGCGGTGGCAGTACGGGACGGACGGGGAGGTGTTCCCGTCACCAGCGGTAGCGGGCGGGACAGTCTACTTCGGCAGCTGGGACGGACGGCTCTACGCCGTGGATGCCGAGACCGGAGCGGAGCGATGGCGGTTCCGGACGGGCGACGATGTCGGACCTCCCGCCGTCGTCGAAGGAACCGTCTACGTCGGGAGCGAAGACGGGCACCTGTACGCGGTGGATGCCGCCACGGGGGCCGGGGACTGGGAGTTCGAGACGGGGGACGGGATCATCAGTCGGCCGCTGGTGAGCGGTGATGTGGTCTATGTCGGTCGGGCCAACGGATATCCGAACCGCGGAGCCCTGTTCGCGGTGAACCGGAAAGACGGGACCTGTCGCTGGCAGCACGAGGTGGCGGACTCAGTCAAATGTACCCCCGCACTCGCCGAGGGGACCGTCTACTTCGGGTGCCGAGACGGGAACCTGTACGCGCTCGACGCGGACACTGGCACCGAACGGTGGCGATTCGAGACCGGTGACAGGGTGTTCTCCGACCCGACGGTCGCCGACGGCACCGTCTACATCGCGAGCCGGGACGGGAACCTGTACGCGGTGACGGCGACCGGAGCGGAGCCGTCCGCGGACGCTGGCTCGGCCGGCGATGCCGACCCGGTTGAGGAAGCAAGCGACAACGAGTGTCCGTCGTGTGGCTCCGAGGTCACACCATCGAGCGGCCCGCCGTTCTGTCCAGAGTGTGGGATGCGACTCGACGGCTGAACGAACGGCGTCGAACGAGTCGGCTACTCCTCGTCCAGCTCCTCGGCATCCTCCGGCGCGTAGTAGTACTCGCCCTGCTTCTTCTGCTTGCGGTCGAGTTGCGAGCCGGGCTTGTTGATGCGCGGGCGGCCCGTGTTCTGGTCGCGGCGGAAGGTCACGTCGAGGTTGGCGAGGAACTGGTTCATCCCCTCGCGCATCCCGACCGGTTCGCCGGCGTGGCCGTGTTCGGCCGGCTCGCCGTCGAACACCTGCAGGCGGTCGGCCAGCAGGTCGATCATGTAGATGTCGTGGTCGATGACCATCGCCGTCGCGTCGTGGTTCTCGGTGTAGCGCCGGATGGCGCTGGTGGCCTGCACCCGCTGTTCGACGTCGAGGAAGGCGGAGGGCTCGTCCAGCAGGTAGAGGTCGGCGTCCTTCGAGAGGCAGGCCGCGATGGCGACGCGCTGGCGCTCCCCGCCCGAGAGGTCCGTGAGCTGTTGCTCCATGATGCGCTCCAGTTGCAGGGGCTGGGCGATTTCGGTGTTCCAGTACGAGGACCCGAAGTCGTCCGTGATGGAGGCGAGGAACGAGTCGACCCGCATCGGCTGGTCGATCTCGATGTACTGGGGCTTGTAGGCGATGTCGAGGCGCGTGTCCACCTCGCCCGCCGTCGGCTCCAGCCGGCCGGTCAGTAGTTCCGCGAACGTCGACTTCCCGATGCCGTTCGGGCCGACGATGCCGAGAACCTCGTTGTTGCGTATCTCGCCGGCTTCGACCTCGAGCGTGAACTCGCCCTCGCCGTAGGACTTGGTGAGTTCGGGATACTCGATGAGGACATCGCCGCGGGCGCTCTGCCGGGGCGCGTGCTCCTCGAAGCGGATGGGCGACTGCCGGATGCGCATGTTCTCAGCCTCGAGGTAGCCATCGAGGTACTCGTTGATGCCGTTGCGCGTCGATTTGGGCGTCGTGACGACACCGAACGCCCCGGGCTCACCGTAGGTGACGTGGACCGTGTCGGCCACGAGGTCGAGGATAGCGAGGTCGTGTTCGATGACCATCATCGAGCGGTCCTCCGCCTCGGCGAGTTCCCGAATCAGGCGAGCCGCCGTCACCCGCTGGCCGATGTCGAGGTACGGCGTTATCTCGTCGATGAAGTAGAAGTCCGCGTCGCGGACCAGCGCGGCCGCGAGCGCGACGCGCTGGAGTTCGCCGCCGGACAGCGTATCGATGTCCTGGTCGACGACGCCCGCGATGCCCAGGCGCTCGGTGATCTCGTCGGCGACGCCGCGCTCGTCGACGCCGTCCAGCAGTTCCGAGGTCTTCCCGTCGAACTGGTCGGGGATACGGTCGACGTACTGGGGCTTGCGTGCCACGTCGAGCTTCCCGTCCCGGAGGTCCTCGAGGTAGTCCTGTAAGGCGGTCCCGCGGTACTCGTCGAGGACGGACTCCCACGAGGGCTCGTCCTCGTGGTCGCCGAGGTTGGGGGTTATCTCGCCCGCCAGGATGCGGACGGCCGTCGACTTCCCGATACCGTTCGGCCCCAGCACACCGGTCACGCGGCCCTCCTGCGGGGCGGGGAGGCCGTACAGCCCGAACGCGTTCTCCCCGTAGCGGTGGGCCGGGGACTCCTCCAGTTCTCCGGGGAGGTTGATGATCTCGATGGCGTCGAACGGACACTTGTTCACACAGATGCCACACGACTCGCCCAGGCAGATCTCCTCGGAGATGGATATCTGGTCGGCCCCGCCCTCGTACGGCTCGTCACCGTGGCGCTCCTCGCGCGTGACGATACACTCCTTTCCGGTGCGGTTGGGCGGGCAGTAGTTGGCACACTCGTAGTTGCAGCGGTCGGGCTGGCACCGGTCCAGGTCCACGACCGCGATACTGTCCTCGGCCATTACAGCGACGCCCCCGAGGTGAGCAGGACACCCCAGCTGACGAACCAGAACGCGAACGTCATGAAGACGACGTAGAGAACGTCTTTGGCCCCGAAATCGTCAACATCGAGCTGGAGGAGGCCGACGGTGTCGATGCCCTGCAGGACGGCGAACTGGGCGAACGTGAAGCCGACGAGCACGAACAGCGCGCTCCGGTCGGTCGCGCCCGTCGCGATGGTGGTCGACACCAGCGCGGCCGCGATGCCCGCGAGGGCCGCGAGTGTCGTCACCGTCACGCCGCGCAGGTGCGCGGTCCGACGGTCGACCGTGTCGGTTGCCATACCTCGTCTCGTCTGCCCGCGGGCAAAAGCGGTTCGCTCCGTCCGCCGACCCGACCACGCGATGGCGCCACAGACCGGCTCCGACATCCGTGTGGTAACCCTCGTGCCACCGGGTCGGCCCATGCCGTTCTCCCCGTTTCCGGGCGGCACGCGCCTCGATGCCTCAATCTTTATACGGATGGCACGCGTCAGTAGGAGGTACAGATGGCAGAATCCGACGCGGAGGAACTCTCGGACCTTCCGCCGAGCGCGAAGCTCGTTTTCAAGGTGCTCGAGTACAACGGGCCCATGACCCAGAAGGGCATCGTCGAGGAGTCGATGCTGTCGGCCCGGACGGTCCGCTACGCGCTCGAACGACTCGAGGAGATAGACACGGTCGAGGAGGACGTCTACTTCGCCGACGCCCGGCAGAACCTCTACGAGATCGTCCAGCCCGAGACCGAGGGCGAACCCGAGGCCCCCGCAGCAGCCGACGACTAGCCCGAGAACCGATCCGGCAGCGGTTCTCTCTCCCCGTTCTCCACCCGTCGAGCGGCGCATCTCTTCGTGGGCGCTGGCTCTCCGTTGGACGTGGTAGTGCGACCCGTTCGCGCTCGCTGGTCCGACCGTTCGTGCACGGCGGCACGGCTGGCGGGAGTGGAGAGAATCGGAGACGATGCGGTCCGGTCAGGCGACCGCGTTCAGGACCTGGATGAGAACGCCGAAGAGGACGCCGAAGGCGACCACCGTCTTGGGGTCGATGGTCGGTGCGTTGCGGTCCTCGGAGTCGAAGTACCGGACCAGCCCGGCACTGGACATCAGGCCGCCGGAGTTCTGTCCGCTGCTCATACCCACCTGTGGGCGAGCGCCGTGCCTAAGCCTTTCGGCCTGTCGGGAACGCCCAGGCGTGGCGGCATGAACCGGCGGCACCCCCCGGCTGGGAAATCCTTATGCGCGAGGCTCGGCAATCAGCGGTAGCATGACTGTCAACCTGTACGACTTCCACGCGGACTGGTGTGGCCCCTGCAAGACACAGGACCCCATCCTCGACGAGCTGAAGGAGGACTGGGGCGACCGGTTCGACCTCGAGAAGGTCAACGTCGACGAGGAACAGGACGTCGCCAACGAGTACCAGGTCCGCTCGCTGCCGACGCTCATCATCGAGAACGACGACGGCATCGTCGAGCGGTTCGTCGGCGTCACCCAGCGCGACGACATCGAGGACGCGCTGGAGCGCGCCGGCGCCTGAACCGGCCCTCTTCTGTGCCGGCCGCCGGCCGGCGAGCGCCCTCAGAACTCGCAGGTGACCGTCCCGTCGGCCGTGAGTGTGACGACCCCGTCGAACAGCTCGCGGTACCCCTCGACGACGGCCTCGTCGTGGACCTCCTCGGCGAGGTGGAACAGGCCGACGGCGTCGTGCTCGGCGAGCAGTGCGAGGACGTCCTCGACGGCGCCGCGGGCGCGGTCCTCGTCGGCGTAGTACGCCAGCTCCGTGATGGAGTCGAAGCTGATGCGGAGCTTGCCGTCGTGGGTGTCGAGAAACTCGCGGACGACCTCCACGATGCCGTCCAGGTCGTCGGGCGCACCGACGTAGTGGAAGTTGCTCGCCGAGCGCCGCGAGTAGCCCCGCTCGACCGAGAGCGTATCGAGGATGACGGCGTTCTCCTCGTCGACGCCGTAGTACTCCAGTTTCTGCTGGACCTCGCGTGCGGTGGTCCGGGTGGAGACGACCAGCAGGTGGTCGGTGTCCGTCTTCAGGAAGTCCGTGTCGATGCGGTCGGTTTCGCCCGTGCTCGGGTGGACCAGCAACACGCCGGTCCCGCCGGGAATCGTGTCCGGCGCGCCCTCGATGGCCAACTCGTAGTCCATACCGTGGGGGCGCGTGGGAACATCTTAAATCCCGTGCGGGGACGGCCGCCGCCGACGTGGGCCCCTACGCCTCGTCGGGCGCGAACCGGGGGCGCTCGATGCCGGCCGCGTCGAACTCCGCCAGCGCCCGCCGGGTCACATCCGAGGTGAACGGGAACTCGTCGCGCAGGTCCGCGACGTACGCCTTCCCCCTGATGGTCGTGTAGTGGGGCCCATCCTCGACGATGACGGTCACGGGATGCTCGCCGGAGAGCCGGACGTACGGCGAGGTGAGCGCGGCCTCGCGGACGATGTCGACGGCGCGTTCGTGGTCGGCGGTCGGGGCGACGTGGACCTCGGCGACCGCCAGCATCTCCGCGGCGCCGGCGTTGGCGTTCGCCACGGAATCGCCGAAGATTGCCAGGTTCGGCACCACGACCTCCGTGTCGTCCGGGGTCACGAGCCGGGTCGCGCGCAGTCCCACGTCGGTCACCTCGCCGTAGTGTTCGCCGAGACCGACCTTGTCGCCGACGCGGTAGGGCCGCTCGAAGACGACCACCAGCCCGCCGATGACGCTGGCGAACAGGTCCTTGATGCCGAAGCCGAGCGCGGCCCCGAGCAGGCCGCCGGCGGCGACGAGTTCCGTCGAACCGAGCTGGAAGATGCCGCCCAGGATGGAGGCGGTGGCCACCGCGTAGATGACGAACCGGGCCAGTGGGATGAACACCTTCACCGCGATACGGCGGTCGCCCGCACGCTCGGCGACGAACGACAGGCCCGCGGCGACGAGCCGCGCCAGCACGTACGCGACCACCAGCACCAGCACCGCCTGGGTGACGGTCCCGGCGTCGACCCGGAGGCCGGCGAGCGGGTTCGTCTGCGCGACCGGTACGAACCCCGTCACGGTATCCGCCTCCCGTCGGTCAGGGCGACGGCGTCCGGGACGGCCGCGGGCCGCAATGCGACCGCCGTATCGGTCGTCGTCACGTAGCCCCGGCGTTCGAGGCGTCCGAGCAGGCGGTCGGCATCCCCGACGCTCTCGGCGACGACCTCGCGCGGGAGCCGTTCGGCCGCGAGAACGAGCCGACAGCAGAACGCGGTCGGACGGTCGAGGCCAGCGTCGTCGGCACCCGAGGGTGTGCCCGCGCCCGCAGTGCCGCGGTCGCGCTGGTCACGCTCGCGCTCGCGGGCCCGCTCGCTCGTGCGCTCGACCGGCGTCTGCAACGCCGTCGGGTCGACCGCGGCGTGGTCGGCATCCCCGACACAGTCGTCCCAGAGCGCCCGCGCGACGCCCGGGTTCCCGTCGGACAGCGTCGTCAGCCGCCGGATGACCGCGGCCTCGGGGTCCTCCTCGGCGTCGCGGTGGTCGAGAGCATCCGTGTCGACGACCGGGACGGGGATCTCCCGTTCACCGAGGCCCGGAATCGAGTAGACCCGTCGGTCGATTCCGAGGAGACCCCGCGCCTCCTCCGGTGGGGCACGGAAGGTAATGCTGGGCGACCAGTGCCGGACGAGCGCACCCAGCACCTCCCGGTCGACCGCCGGGACCGCGACCCCCTCGAACGCCTCGTCGATGTCCACGGCGTGCAGGAGGTACGACCAGGCGTGCTGGTTCCAGCCCGTCACGGTCGGGCCCTCGGCCCGGGCGCCCCGCTCGAGGAGCGTCTCGAGCGTCCCGAACCCACCGACCGTCCGCTGGTACGAGTGGTGGGCATCGGCCAGCACCGTCGGGCCGTCGAGCGCCGGCAGGCCCGCACCCGGCACCAGCCGCTCGTGGGTCGCGTCGAGCCGGTCGGCGACGCGCTCGAGCACCCGGCCGCGGCCGCCGAACGGGGCCCCGACGACGGCCACCGGGTCGCCCGCCGCGGCGAGTTCGACCGCCTCCTCGACGGCCGGTTCGAGCGGGTCACCGGCGGCCACCAGCGCGTCCCAGAGTTCGTCGCCGGGGCGGTCCGCCCTCGTCCCCGACGCCGCGTCCGCATCCATACCCGACGGTCGGCGGACGCACCCGTAAAGGGCGGTGGTCAGAACGGTCGGGAGGAGAGCGGCGCGGTCAGTCGTCCCCGGTCGGGTACTCGGCGTCCAGCACGTCGGCCTCGCTGGGAAGTCCGTCGTCGGCGTCGGCCCCCGTCTCGCCCTCGGGCGAGACGCTGCCGGTCTCGTAGCCCGCGAGGTCCAGCGTGACGTGGTCGAAGCCCGCGTCGCGAAGGTGGTCGCGGGCGGCGGCCGCGAAGTCGGTGTCGAGCGCGTACTCCAGTTCGTCGGCGCGGACCTCGATGCGCGCGAGGCCGTCGTGGTCGCGCACGCGGAACTGCTCGAAGCCCCACGTCCGGAGGAGGCGTTCGGCCTTCTCCACGCGCGAGAGGCGCTCCTCGGTCACCTCGAGTCCGGTCGGGATACGGGAGGAGAGACACGCCATCGAGGGCTTGTCCGCGACCGAGAGGTCGTACTCCCGGGCGATGGCGCGAACGTTCTCCTTGTCGATATCGTGGGCCAGCAGCGGGGAGTAGGCGTCCATCTCCTCGACCGCGCGGAGGCCGGGGCGGTGGCCCTCGCCGGGGTCCGAGGCGTTCGTCCCGTCGCAGACGGTGTCGATGTCGAGTTCGCGGGCCCGCTCGAACATGGCGCCCAGGCGCATCGTCCGGCAGTGGTAGCAGCGGTCGCCGCCGTTCTCGACGAAGTTCGGGTCGTCGAGTTCGGAGAAGGTGACCTCCTCGTGGCGGATACCGATCTCCTCGGCGACGCGGCGGGCGTCGTCGAGTTCCTCGGCGGGGAGGGTCTCGCTCCGGGCGGTACAGGCGACCGCATCGTCGCCGAGGGCGTCGTGGGCCAGCGCGGCCACGACGGCGGAGTCGACACCCCCCGAGAACGCGACGAGGACGCCGTCCAGCTCGGCCAGCGACTCGCGGACGGCCGCCGCCCGCTCGCGGACCGAGGGGTCGAGCGACTCCTCCGCCGGGTCGGCAGCAGCGTCGTCGGTCATCGTCGGAACGAGGGCGAGCGCAAGCAAAAGCGCACGGGTCAGCAGCCGTGCCCGTGCACGGACTGCCGACCGAGCCGGCGTCCCGGGTCGGCCCCGTCCGTGCCCGATGGCGGTGGGTCTTTGGCCGGGGCGGCCGAATCCGGCGTGTGAACGACGGCAACGACGGTCGTGGTGACGGTACGGGAGCCAGCCCGGGGGGGCGGACCAGCGGTGAGGGCAGCGTGCCCCGCTCCCGGCGGGCGTTCCTGCTCGGTGCAGCCGGGACAGCGGCGGCGCTGGCCGGCTGTTCGACCGGGTTCGTCGGGAGTACCACCGACCAGCCCGACGGCGCGACCGACACGCCGACCGACGCGTCGGGGGGCGGCCCCGGTTCGACAGGCGAGGGGGCGAGTCCGTACACCGCGGCGTACGAGGCGACGGTATCGAGCGTCGCGGTCATCCGGGCGTACGGCCCGGACGGGCGCGCCGGGCAGGGCTCGGGCTTCGTCTACGACGGGCACGTCGTCACCAACCAGCACGTCGTCGAGGGGGGCGAGACGTTCGAGGTGGGCTTCGCCGAGCAGGACTGGCGCGAGGGAGAGGTGGTCGGCGCCGACGTCTACTCCGACCTCGCCGTCATCAGCGTCGACTCGTTCCCCGACTACGCGACCCCGCTCTCGTTCGTCGAGCGCGAACCACCGGTCGGGACGGAGGTCATCGCCGTGGGTGCGCCGTTCGGTCTCGGCCAGTCCGTCTCGGCGGGCATCGTCAGCGGTATCGACCGCTCGCTCCCGGCCGCGAACGACTTCGTCATCCCGGACGCGGTCCAGACGGACGCCGCCGCCAACCCCGGCAACAGCGGCGGCCCGCTCGTCGACCTGGACGCGAACGTGGTCGGCGTGGTCAACTCCGGCGGGGGCGACAACATCGCGTTCGCCGTCAGCGCCGCGCTCTCGAAGCGCGTGCTGCCCGCGCTCGTGGAGTCCGGCGAGTACACGCACTCGTTCATGGGCGTCGGGCTCCGGCCGGTGACGCCCGTGCTCGCCGAGGGGAACGACCTGCCGGCCGTGAAGGGTGCCTACGTCGCCAGCGTCCGCGACGACAGCCCGGCGACCGGTGTCCTCCGCGGGTCGGACGGCTCGAAGACGGTCAACAACGTCGAGGTCCCCACCGGCGGCGATGTCATCCGCCGGCTGGACGACACGCCCATCGAGACGCTGAACGACCTCTCCATCCACCTCGCGCTGGAGACGAGTCCCGGCGACGAACTCGCGGTCGGCATCATCCGCGATGGGGAGGAACGGACCGTCTCGCTGACGCTGGGGGAGCGGCCGACCCCCGAGTGACTCGGCGAAGTCTCGACCGTCCGGGCGAAACGCACTCGGCAGCGCGACGGCTACGCCGTGGTGTGCCAGGCGTCCCGGACTCGTTCCACTGTGACACGTGCGACCGCGACGTGGCTGCCGAGGCCGCCACGCGGACCGAGACCATCGGCGGCCTCGACCCCGAGAAGTGGCAGAGCTTCTGCTGTCCGGACTGTGGTCGCAAACTGAAGACCGTCTTCGTCGGGCTCGAGGGCGAGGAGTAGGCTCGTGGGGCGCCGCCTCAGGCGTCGCCGACGCCCGCGTCGACCAGCGCCGCGTCGCGGGGCAGGAGCCGCGAGTGCGGGAACGAGTAGCGCCGGCGCTCGGTCAGGGGTTCGTTGCCGCCGAACGGGTACACCACCTCGACCACGGGGTCGTCGGCGGGGTAGCCGTCGTTCGTCTCGTAGTCCGCGACGGAGCGGCCCGTCCCGTCGACCGCGACCGCGTCGGCGCGCTCGTCGGTCACCCGGACGACGAGGACGGCGTCGCCCGTCTCGCGGTCGGTCGCGAGGTCGCCCGGCTCCAGCCGGCAGGCCCGGCAGAACGCGGGCCCGTCCTCGGGGACGAACGCCGCGCGCTCGCAGCCCCGGCAGGTCCCCCGAATCTTTCCGGGGGCCGGAACCTGTCCCCGCGTCACCTCGATAGCCACCCGGCGGAGGTGCTTGCAGGACTCGCCCCGGATGCGGTGGTCCGGGCAGGTGCAGTCGCTCTCGGGCAGGTCGACGACGTAGGTACGCCCCTCGCTGTTCTCGACCTCGTAGCGACCCTCGCCCAGCGCCGTCACCGCCATCGGCTCCGTCCACGCGCGGGCCGAGCGCCCGTCCAGCCGACTCGTGTCGGGAGCGAGGGCGTGCGGCCGCCGGGGGTCGCCGGTCCGACGATGGCCGCCGCTGTCCCCACCGGCCCGAGTGGTCGACCCACCCCCATCGGCGGTGGTGTCGGTCACGTGCTCGAGTACCGGACGCTCACGCGGGGGTGATACCCCCCTTCGTTTCCACTGCGATTCATCCGATGACGCGGCTGTGTGTTCTGTGTGCGTCATAAGTGCGATCACTTCTGTCTCCATCCGAAACGAGGGTTTCTATCGGCATAAGACCCGCGCTAGCGTGGTGGAAGTGAAACACGCCGACAGCGCGGCCGCTCCGCCCGGCGAGCGCGACCGGGCGGCACCGGCATCTCGGGAGCGCCTTCGAAGCCCTTTTTAATTGACCGGCGGAACGCCGCTGTATGGCCCCCGACAGGGAGACGATAGTCGAGATTCTCGTCGCCGTCGCCGCCGTCGCGCTGTTCGCCGCCGGAATCGTCGCTGTCGGGATGTCCTCCGGCAAGAACATCGACGGCCTCATGCTGGTCGGCGCCATCGCCGCCTTCGTCCTCGTGATGGCCGGCGTCGGGACCGCGTTCGCGTACAGGTGAGTCTCCTTCACACCCAGCATCTCTTTTCTGCCCATTTCCCCCCATAGTTCACGTTTCGATAGTTAATTGGATATTTTGTCATATATCTGCGAATATGCCGATAGGCTCGGCGGTAACAGTTGAAATCGAAATCGTGGCGCGGTCGGTGAGAAAACCACCACTGACGCTTCTCACGATGGCTGCGACTACAGCGACGGCGGAACCAGAGACCGACAACGACGGAATCGGATACCCCGCCCGCTCTCCCTGCGACAGCAGCGACGACCGCGATGGAACCCTGTTGAAAGCCCCCGCCGGCTCGACGTTCCGGGGCTCGCTTCGCTCCTCGCTCACTACGTTCGCTGCGGTGCTTACGTCGCCCGGGAACGGTCGAGCCGGGCGGCCCCTTTCAGTCCCGCCCTGTGGCCAGTTGGGCCGAGCGTTCGGGCGTGGTGGTTCCAGCGGAGCACTAGTGTCCCCAGACCTCCCCGCGCCGGCGCCGAGAGCGGCTCACCACGCTCGCTAGCGCTCGCGGGTTCGCCAGTGAGGGCGCCCGCGCGCTTCCTGTTTGCGGAACCGGCCGGCCGAGCAACCGACCCCCGGCCGGGAGCGCGTGCCGAGCGGCTTGCCCGCGAGTGCCGCGCGACCCGGGGAAGAGCAGGGACGCCGCGCCTGTGACATATACAATCCCCTGGCGGAATCGAAGGGCGAGCGCTCTCGACCCGGCCCCGAGGAGCGCAGCGAGTCGCGGCCGGTCGAGAGCGCGAGGGCTTCGTAGACGGTCCGGCCGTCGCTGCCGTCACGGAAAAACGCCTGCCGCTCAGTCCGCGGAGACTTCCTCCTCGCCGTCCTCGGTCCGCCGCGCGTAGTAGGAGAGCGGGTGGACGATCTCGGCACAGAGGTCGTCCTTGTTCACGCAGTCCCCGTAGGCCTGCATCGTCGCGCAGGACGGCGGCGCGAAGGCGACCCCGCGGTCGTCGCGGAGCCTGTCGAGCTGGTAGCGGACCCGCTCGGGGTCGTCGAAGCCACAGACGGCCGTGATGTCGTGCGCGTCCAGTTCCTCGAACGCGGCGAGGAACCCGACGAGCGCGAACCGGGAGTTGTCGGGCAGGTCCTCCCCGTCCCGGGCGCGGTCGATGAGCGCGTCCACGCAGGGGGGGAGCGCCTCGACCTCGAACTCCGCGAACGAGCGCGGTGGGTCCGCGTCCGCGACCGCCGTCCGCAGGCGGCCTACCTCCTCGCTCAGCGCGTCGGCGATGGGGTCGGGCACGTTCAGCGGGAGGCCGTCGGCAACCCGCTCGCGGACAGCCTCGCGCAGGAGCGTCTCCAGCTCGTCGCTCGTGACGGGGACCGTCCCGTCGCGTAGCGTCCGCCGGACGAGCCGCCAGTGTTCCCCGTCGAGGCCGCTACTCAGGCGCAGGTACGCGGTGACGGCGACCTCGAACCGGCCGTCGCCCGTCGGCCGCACGTCGCCCGAGAGGTCGAAATCCGCCAGCAGTTGCTGGAGCGACAGCGTCTCGCCGCCGCTCTGGAGCGAGCGCTCCTCCTGGAAGTCGGTGGTGAAGCGGCGCTGGGCGAGCGCGGCCTCCGCGCGGGCGTACTTCTCGGTCGCGCCGGGCGCATCGACCAGCGAGACGAGCACGCGCGCGACCGGGTACGAGAGCAGTTCCGGGCGCGCGCTCAGGCGCTCCTCGCTCTCGGCGGTCCCCTCGAGCAGTGCGCGGCGCACCCGCTCGACGCCGCGCTCGACCGCCGGGCCGCCCTCCTGCACGAGGGCGACGAGGTCCACGTCCGCCGCCTCCACGGCCTCGCGGGCGGCGGACAGGAACGGGTAGCGCGCGTGGAGCCGTTGCACGGACGCTCGGTGTGGAGCCGTCCTATTGAACGCGACGGTCCGCTCACCCCGCGTCGGCCTCGCGGTACCGGATGGTGCGGTCGGTCGCCGCCGGCTCCGGGTCGAAGGTGTACGCCGACGGCGGCCGCTCGAACGACAGCGGGAGGCCGGTCCGGCGTTCGCCCGCCTCGACCGGCAGTGTCAGGGGTATCGCCGCATCGTCCGAGTCGACGGGCGCTGCCAGCGCCCGGAAGACGCCCGCGCGGGTCCCCACGTTCTCGACGGTGAGTTCGAGCGCGGTCCCGTCGGCTCCATCCGAAACGAACGCCGCCGCCCGCAGTCGGAACGCGGCCGGCTTCGCGAGGTGCTCCGCCACCTCGTTCGGGAGTATCCAGTGTGCGCCGTCGGCATGGAGTTCGGCCGACCGGAGGCGCTGGAACGCCAGATCGACCGCCGCGACCAGCCGGCCGGGATTCGGCCGCCGGACCCGCTCGGCGGGTAGCGGCTCGCCCTCCAGTCGCACGGTCGGTGTCGAGAGCCCCCCGGTCGCGCCCGTGAACGAGCAGACGAGGTACTGCCGGTCGGTGTCGTGCTGGACGGTGAGCCCCGCCCCGTCGTGCGAGCGGAACACGGCCTCCTGCACGCCTGCAGCCGTGAGCGTCACGTCGCCCACACCGGGCACCGGAACGGGCTCGCCGACCGAGCCCTCCGGGTCCGGCCCGTGGTCGATGACGCGGTCGTCGGGCCCGAGGTCGGCGACATCGACCGCTGCCGGCGGCCGGTCGAACGACAGCACGTCCTCGGTCGTCGTCTCGTCGGCGGGGACCTCCAGGCTGATGGGGTCCCCGCCGTCGTCGACTTGCCGGGAGTTCGCGACGGCCCGCCAGATGCCGTCCCGGTCACCGTCGTTCCCGATGGTCAGGGAGAGCGCGGCACCGTCGCCACGTGCGACCAGGTCGGCCTCGCGGACCCGGAAGCGCGGCCGGCGTGCGAGGCTTTCGGTCACCGACCCCGGGAGGGCCCAGCGGACGCCGTTCAGCGCCACGGTCGCACGACCGACCGCCCGAACCGGAACCCGCGCGACGAACGGCTCGGCGCCACGGGTCCGGAACCGTTCGACCGGCACGGCCTCGCCGTCGAGTCGGAGCGTCGGCGGCGGGTAGTACTCCTCGCCGCGGTGCTGGAGGTCGAACAGCAGGAACTGCACGCCCGCCTGCTGCCGGAGCCGAAGCCCTGCCGCCTCGCTGTCGAAGACGGCCTCCTGCACGCGGGGGTCCTGCAACACGAAGGTCCCGGCGTCGCCGACAGTCACGACCTCGCCCGGGCGGTACGGGGCGGGCGCGGCAGTGTCGGTCGCCGGCCGCTCGCCGACGGAGCCCGGCGTGCCACGCGAGCCCCCGAACCCGCTACAGCCAGCCAGTCCGGCCAGCCCGCCCGCGAGACAGGCGAGCGCGCGGCGGCGGCGCATGCGACCGGGCGCGGACGCCCGCGGCAAGTGTCTTGCCCCGGCTCACCCGACTCGAAAACTCACTCCCACGGATGCCGCCCACCGTCGGGCCACAGCGGGTACCAGTACTCCTTCTCGGGTTCGACCTCGAGTTCGCCGTCCAACACCGTCTCCAGTTTGAACTCCGCGCGCTCGACGCGCTCCTTCCGGCCGTCGGTGTCGGGGACGAACGGGTAGTACGCGCCCCGGCGGAAGGAGTAGAGCCAGTACGCGGTGTAGTCCTCGTCGGGCTGCTCGAACGCGAAGACGGCCGCCAGCAGCCGCGACCCGAACCCCCGCTCGACCAGCTCGTCGGCTGCGAAGTGGACGCTCGTCACGAGGTCCTCGGGGTCGTCGTCGTGCAGTACCACCCACTCGTACCCCTTCCCGTCGGTGCGCACGTCGAACGCCGTCCCCGTCTCCTCCTCGCCCGCAGCGAGGATATCCTCGATGGCCCGGACGGCGGCCGTGAAATCGGTCGAGTCGACGCCGGAGAAGCAGAGCGCGGCGTCGCCGGTCGAGCGATAGTCGAGGTCGGCCTCCATCGTCACGTACGCGGTGGACATCCCGAACAGGTCGTCCGGGTTCGCCGAGCGGGTGGCGTCGGCCTCCGCGCGCATCCCCAGCGCCTCGCGGAGCGTGTCGAGGAGTCCCATCTTGGCGCCCGGATACGCCACCCCGACGCTTCAGTCGTCCGGTGACGATCACCCCTCCGGCGTGGCCGTTGGGGTCCGCTCCGGGTGGCTCTCCGCGGCGCGGACGTACTGCTCCGGACAGGTCCAGTGGGCTCGCTCGGCCGCGTCGCTCCCTTCGGGGTGGTCGGTCGTGCAGAGCTCGCGCTGTTCGGCGCGGTTCACCGTGCGCTCGACGGTGGTCGGGTCCCCGCCCAGCCGCCGGCCCCGGTACGTCTTCGCCGACTCCACGTGGACCGTCGCCGGCAGCGACCCCGCGAACGCGATGGTCGCGCGGTACACGTCGGATGCCAGGTCCATCGAACAGGTGTCGACGCCGTCGCGCTCGGTCGGCGCCAGCCGGACGAACAGCCGGTCGGCGTCGCCGTCGTAGCGGACCGTCTGGATTCCGGGCCGGGAGCATGTCGACGACCCGTACTGCATCAGCCCGGTGACGTGGACCGCACTCGCGGCCCCGTCCCAGGCTACCCGGACCCGGCGGACCCGGCGGTTCCGACGGGACTCGTGGAACCGGATGGACTGGCGCTCGACCGGCCCCGGCCCGGACTCGGTGACCCAGGGGCCCTCGGATGCCACGTCCTCCTCCCAGTACCCGGCACAGCCCGCGAGCCCAGTCCCGACAATCGCGCCGAGACCTGCGAGCAGGTCACGCCGGCGCATCAGGCCCCACCCCCATGGCCGAGGGCGTGGACGACGCCACGTCGCGTGGTCGCGTACGCCCGCCCACCCGCGACTGCGATGCCCGTGACACCGCTCCCGGTCGAGAACTCCCAGCGCCGCTCGCCGCTCACCCGGTCGAGCGCGTACACCATCGTGTCCCTGCCGCCGATGTACACCATCCCCTCGGTCACGGCGGGCGTGCCGGTGACGGCGTTCCAGGCCCGGAACGACCAGCGCTCCTCGCCCGTCTCGGCGTCGAGCGAACGGACGCGGCCGTCCGCGAACCCGGCGTAGACGGTGCCGTCAGCGACGACGGGGCGGGAGCCGGCCGCGGACTCGCCGGGTGCAGCCGGCGGCCGCTCCTCGGGCGTGAACCGCCACAGTTCGCGCCCCTCCGCCGCCGAGCGGGCGTGGAGCCGGCCGGCCGTGTCTGCGATGTACACCGTGCCGCCGGCGACGACCGGCGAGCGTGCGAACCCGTGCTCGCGGTCCTCACCGCTGGCCTGCTCGGCCGCGGTCGGTGGGGCCGGGGGTGGGTCGGCAGACCACCGCTCCTCGCCGCTCTCGGGAGCCAGCGCCGTGACCCGCCCCTCGATATTCAGGAACAGCGTGCCGTCGCTGACCGCCGGGAGGCCGACACCCGGGTCGGTCCGGTAGCGCCACCGGAACGCCCCGTCGGCGGCCCGCAGCGCGATGATGACCGACTGGCTCATGTTCCCGGTCCAGACGTACGCCGTCCCGTCGGCAACGGTCACGGCGGCGTTCGGACCCGGGAGCGCGTGGGCCCACTCTCGGCTCCCGTCCGCAATCGAGAGGCCGTACAGCGTCTCGCCGCCACGGACGAGGACGACGTCCCCGGCAACGGCCGTCACCTCGTTGTACGGGGTCCGACGGCCACCGGGGACGGCGGTCCCGGTGGGGGTCGGCTGGACCTGCCAGCGCGGCTCACCGGTGGCCACATCGAGCGGTCGTCGGGCGCTCGGCGGGAGGACGAGGCCGCCGGCCACCAGCGGCGCGGTGCCCGGCCCAGGTGCCTCGTGACGCCACAGTTCCCGTCCGGTCCGCGGACCCCGCTCGGCGACGAACCCGGTGTTCCCGGCGTCGGCGCCCGGCTGGGGCCAGGTGCCACCACCGGCGCGAGCGCCGCCGTCCGCTCCCCGAAGGGCCGCCGTGCCGGCCGCCAGGCCGGTCGCACCCACCCCGAGCGCCGTCAGAAAGCGTCGACGTGTCGGTCGCATGGTCCACAGCACGCGACCGCTCCGACATATGTCTTCCCCCGAAACTGAACACATAATCAGATTATTCGTTCTATAAGTCTACAATTTTCCAATTATATTCGAATTGGCCCATATAAAAAGGCCTTTTCCAGATAACCGAACGCGTCGACAGCCACCCGGTCAGGTCTCCATCTCCCGCTCCAGGTCTCGGAGCGCCTCCACCCGCTTCTCCGTGGGCGGGTGCGTGCTGAACAGCCGGCCGACCACGCCCGAGCGGATGGGGATGATGAAGAACGCGTTCATCTCGGCCTGGTCGCGGAGGTCCTCGCTGGGTACCCGGTCCATCGAGCCGTCGATGGTCAGGAGCGCCGACGCGAGCGCCGCGGGCTTGCCGGTGATGGCGGCCCCGCCGCGGTCGGCGGCGAACTCCCGGTACCGCGAGAGCGCCCGGATGAGGACGTACGAGAGTATCCAGACCACGAGCGAGGCGAGTATGGCCACGAACACCTGCCCGTTGCGGTTCCGGCCGCCGCCGAAGTAGATGCCGAACCGCACGACGAGGAACGCGATGGTCGAGAGGAACGAGGCGATGGTCATCACCATCACGTCACGGTTCTTGATGTGGGCCAGTTCGTGGGCCATCACCCCCTCGAGTTCCTCCTCGTCGAGGCGCTGCATGATGCCCGTCGTCACGCAGACGGCGCTGGACTTCTGCGAGCGACCCGTCGCGAAGGCGTTCGGGACGCGGCTGTCGGCGACAGCCACCTTCGGCTTCGGGAGGTCGGCCTGCTGGGAGAGCCGGGTCACCATCGCGTGCAGTTCCGGGTACTCCTCCTCGCTGACCTCCTTGGCGCCCATCGAGTAGAGCGCGAGTTTGTCGCTGAAGAAGAACTGACCGAGCGAGAACAGGGCCATGAACCCGACGATGGCGAACAGCCCCACGTCGAGCGCCGCGAGCACGCCGACGAAGACGATGTAGAGGACGAACAGCAGGAACATCGTGAGGAACATCCGTCCTCGCAGTCCCCAGTCGGTCTTCCAGTCCATACCTGCGGGTAGGTCGCGGGTGACTATAACCCCCGTCGTCGGTGAGCGGGCCGCCCGACCCCGAGGCTGCTCACCCCCGCAGCACCCACCCGAACAGGTACGGCGCCACCAGCAACGTCAGCGGGACGGCGATCCACACCTGCCCGGCGAGCACGTCGTACTGGCCGAGCGTCACGCTCACGGGCGTTCCCTCGGCGTAGCCGACGAGGAACTCGAAGCCGACGGTCAGGAGCGTCCAGCCGGCGCCGACGGTGGCCAGCTCGGCCCGTGAGTACTCGGTCCCGGTCCGGGTGAAGTACAGCGCCGAGACGGCGAGGATGGCACCCACGAGCAGCCCGGTGCTGAGGACGTGTCCCGCGTACTCGCCGATGCGGGGGACGAGGACGAGTTCGCGGAAGATACCGTTCGCGACGGCGAGGCCGGCCATCACGCCCCAGAGCCCGAACGGAGCGCGCAGCCCGGAGAGGCGGATCGAGCGGTCGGCAGTGGGGTTGGCGTTCATCATCATCACGGCTAGAGAGACGCTCTGACCCGAGATATAGCGGGCATCTGATTCCCGGGGTCGGGGAGTCGGAAGGCCCATCTCCGACGGGAACCGGGTGGCGACCGCGACGACCACGACGACCGACCAGCATAAACCGCAGGCCGCCGAACGGCCGCGCATGACTCCGGAGGATTTCGTGCCGGCGGTTCGCGAAGCGAACAAGACCGAGCTCTCCCGTCTGGGCTCCTCGAAGGCGCTGTACGCGCTCACCGCGGGCGAGATGGAACCCGACGCCGTGCTGACGGCGATGGCCGACGACCACGCCGCCGCCGCCGAGACGTACGAGGGGTGGGGAGCAGCCGACAGCGATGTGAGCGGCTTCTTCGCGGGGGCAGCCGAGGCCGAGCAGGAGGCCTACGAGGTGGTCGCAGGGGAACTCGACGCGCACGACCCGGGCGAGGCGCCCGACCTGTACGCGGCGATGGAGGGCGCCGGGACGCCGGTCGAGCGCCTGGGCGCGTTCGTCGGTCGAACGCTCGTCGCGAAGGCACACCGCTCGCAGGCGACCGGCTTCTTCACCGGCCAGGCCGACCCGACGACAGCCAGCACCTTCCGGGGGCTGGGGAACGACCTCGATGACCACCTTGCCGACGGTGTCGAACTCCTCGACATCCTCACCGACGACGCCGACGACTGGGAGCAGGCCGAAGCGGCGGCGAACGAGGTCATCGGCGCGGCCTACGACGACTACTTCTCGACGCTGGAGGAACTGGGCGTCAACCCGAAGCCCGTCTGCTGAGCGGGCCGGTTACTCCACGCCGCCGACGCCGCTCTCGGCCTCGGGCAGGTCGTACTGCTCGACGTCGAGTCCGAGTTCCTCGATGGCGGCCGCGAGGTGCTCGTCCTTCGCGTAGTCGGCACCGTCCTCGACCCGCAGCCGCTGGGCCGTCGCCAGCACCTCGCCCCGGCGGTCGTCGGGGATGTCGTACTTGTCCGCCGACAGCTCGATGACGAGGCCGTTGTTGTCGGTGGTGTACAGCGAGTGGAAGATGCCGCGGTCGAAGACGTTGTAGCGCTTGCCGGCCTCGTCCAGCGCGTCCATCACGTCCTCGTACCGCTCGGGGTCGAGCGAGAAGCAGAGATGGTGAACCCCGCCGGTCTGCGTCCGCTGGCCGCCCTGGTTCGACGCCCGGTCGCCGACGAAGACGGTGAGGATGCGGCCGTCCCCGGTGTCGAAGAACAGGTGTGTCTGCGAGGGGTCGTCGAGGTTCGGCTGCCGGAGCACGAGCGGCATCCCCAGCAGGTCTCGGTAGAACGCCAGGGTATCCGCCTCGTTCGAGCCCCAGATGGTGACATGGTCGGTGCCGGTGGTGTGGAACGGTGCGTCGGGCAACTCGGCAGTGACCTCCGGGTCGTCGGTGTCGCTCATACGCCCGCCTACGCCGCGGGGACACATGAGGTCTCGCGGGCACGGTCGTCACCCGGTGGCACCCGTGTCGGGGGGCTCACCGCTTCGAGAGCCCGCCCACGTCGTCCGTCTTCGAGGGCCGGCCGTCGTCGTCACGGCCGACGCCCTCCAGTTCCTCGATATCGCCCCGGATGACGGTCCGCTCCTCACACCACGGACAGACGACCGCGTCGGAGCCGTCGTAACAGCCGAGGTGCCCGCAGCCACCACACCGGAAGAACAGCAGCTCGCCACAGTCCGGGCACCCGTCGTAGGTCGTTCCCGAGCGGAACTCGCCCTGGATACGGCGGCCGGCGTCGGGGATGCCGACGCCGTTGCCGCTTCCGTCGGCTGACGTGGCCTCCGTCGCGACCCAGCCATCCCCGCGGGTCTCGAACTGGATAGTGAACGGGGCCGTCGTCTCGCGGCACCGTGCCGGGACGTCCACGGAATCGTCGACCATGGGCGAGGGGTGCGGCTGCAGGAACAAAGCATCCACCCATTCCGGGTCGCACGGCCCGTGGCGGTGCGATGGACCCGCACCCGGGGCGCCGGGGGCCTCCGGGCGGGTAGCTCAGTCCGCCCACTCGGTCACGTTCTCCCGGACCACCGTCACGGCGTCGGCGGTGTCCGCGACCGACGCGTCCGGCGGATGCTCCAGCACGGTGATACCACAGTTGGCCATCGAGTGTTCGAGGAAGGCATCGCGCACGTCGAGTCGTTTCACGTGGCCAAGCACGAAGTGGATGGGGCCGCCGTGAGTGACGACGAGCACGGTCTCGTTCTCTCCCGCTCGCTCCAGCAGGTCGGTCCACGCCTCCAGCGTGCGGTCGCGGAGGTCGAGCAGCGACTCGCCACCCTCGGGGGTCTCGGCCGCGGCCTGTACGGCGGCCTCGCCGAGTCCGAACTCCGGGAACCGGTCGTACATGTCCGCGTAGGAGAGTCCCTGGTAGACGCCGAGGTCGCGCTCGCGCCACGCCGGCGTGTAGCGGACGCGGTCGCCACCTGGGTCGATACCGAGCGGTTCGCACAGGCGCGTGGTCGTCTCGCGGGTGCGAAGCAGGTCCGAGCAGACCGCCCGGTCCACGTCGTACGTTCCGGCGAGGTACTCGCCGGCGGCGACGGCCTGTTCGCGTCCCAGTTCGTTCAGCGGTACCGGCGCCCACCCCTGCATCCGACCCTCGCTGTTCCAGTCCGTCTGCCCGTGCCGGACGACGACCGCCGTGGTCATACGACGGCTTCGGGCAGGTGGCCCTATTCGTGTTCCGTCTCGCTCGCCTCGCCGCCCTCGGCCGGTGTCGCCGCGCCGTCCCTCCGGTCGGTCACCCGCTCCTCGACCGCGGCGGTCGTCTCGAGCGCCCCGTCGCCGCTCGCGCCCTCGTCCGTCGACTCCCCGTCCCGGCCGGCCGGGTGGCGGTCGTCGTGCGGGACGATGGGGTCGTGCAGCGGTTCGGCGTCCCGAACCACGTCGACCGCGATGCCGTCGTCGGTCCGGTCGACCCGGAGTTCGGCGAGGGCGGTGTTCTCGGGCCAGCCCTCGCTCATCGCGGTCTCGAAGTCCTGCCCGCGGACGTGCGCGAGCAGCAGGAAGAGCGGGCCGCCGTGGGTCACGACCAGAACCGTTTCGTCCGGGTCGCCACCCGCCACGAGGGCGTCCCAGCCGTCGAGGACACGCTCCCGGGCGTCGACGAGCGACTCCCCGTTCGGCGGTGTCGCCCGTGCGCCCGCAGCCCCGGAGGCGAGCAGCGAGTACTCGGGGTGCCCCTCGAACACCGCCTCCACGGTGAGTCCCTGAAGGTCGCCGAAGGAGCGCTCGCGCCACCGCCGGTCGAAGGAGGGGTCGAGGCCGAGACTGGCCAGCAACTCGACGGTCGTCTCGCGCGTCCGGCGGAGGTCCGAGGCGACGATGCGGTCGACCGCGTACGCGTCGGCGATAGCCGCGCCGGCACGGCGGGCCTGCTCGCGACCACGCTCGGTCAGGGGCGTCGGCGCCCACCCCTGCATCCGACCCTCGCGGTTCCACGTCGTCTCCCCGTGCCGGAGCAACAGGACGGTCGTCACTACCGGACGGACGGGCGGGGCGAGTATGAGCGTGGCGGGATGACAGAGTGGTACTTGAGGAGGCTAGTGTGTTCGTGTCAACGGCCACGGGGACGGCGCCACACGCCTCATCCATGCAGCGAGAGTCGGGGGGCGCCCTCCAGGAGTCCGCCACGACCGAGCAGCCACGAGAACCGGACGGACCAGCCGACCGCGACCCGGCCGCCGTCGCCGCCGACGCGCTGGGAGACCGTATCGTCGGGCGCGAGACACACCGCAACTGCGAGGCGTTCGTCGTGCGCGCGGACGCCGTCGCCGACGCGCTCGCGCGCCTGCGAGCCGCCGGGTTCGACCACTGCGCCTGCGTCACCGCACAGGAGTACGACGACCGCTTCGAGACGGTCTACCACCTCCGGAGCTACGACGACCCCACGTTCGAGACGGCGCTCGTCGTCCCGACGCGCCACGACGGGCCCGTCAGCGAGTCCGGCGCGAGCGTCTTCGACACCGCCGACTGGCACGAGCGCGAGGCCTACGACCTGTTCGGCATCGAGTACGACGACCACCCCGACCTGCGGCGCATCCTGCTCCCCGAAACCTGGCAGGGCCACCCGCTCCGCGAGGACTACGACCGGGAGCAGCCCCAGGTCGTCACACTCCGCGAGCACGTGAACCCGCTGCAGGACGACGAGCGCGCCGGCGACACGATGTTCCTCAACATCGGCCCGCACCACCCCTCCACGCACGGCGTGCTCCACCTCGGCGTGACGCTGGACGGGGAGACGGTCGCCGACGTGGAGCCGGATATCGGCTACATCCACCGGTGCGAGGAGCAGATGTGCGAGCAGGGGACCTACCGCCACCAGATCATGCCGTACCCCGACCGCTGGGACTGGCTCTCCTCCGGGTTGCTGAACGAGTGGGCGTACGCCCGAACCGCGGAAGACCTGGCGGACATCGAGGTGCCCGACTACGCCCAGGTCATCCGGACGATGGGGGCCGAACTCTCACGGCTGGCCAACCACTTCATCGCCATCGGGACGTACGCGCTGGACATCTTCGGCGAGTTCACGGCCATCTTCATGTACGCGATGCAGGACCGCGAGACCGTGCTCAACCGGCTGGAGGATCTCACGGGCCAGCGGATGATGTTCAACTACCTCCGGCTGGGTGGCGTCGCGTGGGACATCCCGGAGCCCCGGGAGGAGTTCTTCGACGACGTCCTGGCGTTCCTCGGGGAGCTCCCGGCGAAGCTCGAGGAGTACCACGACCTGATGACCAGCAACGAGATCTTCCAGCTGCGGTGTGTCGACACCGGCCACCTCGACCCCGAGACCGCGAAGTCGTACGGCTGCACCGGTCCGGTCGCCCGCGGGTCGGGCATCGACTACGATCTCCGGCGCGACGACCCCTACGGCTACTACCCCGAGCTGGACTGGGACGTCGTCACCGAGCCGGACGGGGACAACTACGCGCGCGTCCTCGTCCGGCTCCGCGAGCTGGAGGAGTCGGCGAAGATCATCGAGCAGTGCATCGACCTGTTGCGCGACTGGCCGGAGGCCGAGCGCGAGATCCAGGCCAACGTCCCCCGGACCATCAAGCCGGAGCCGGACACGGAGGTGTACCAGGCCGTCGAGGCCGCGAAGGGCGAACTCGGCATCTATATCCGCAGCGACGGCACCGATACCCCGGCCCGGTTCAAGATCCGGTCGCCGTGCTTCTCCAACCTGCAGGCGCTCCCGGAGATGAGCGAGGGCGAGTTCGTCCCAGACCTCGTGGCGACGCTGGGAAGCCTGGACACCATCATGGGCGAAGTGGACAGATAACCGTCAAACACCATCTTTCCCGGATTGTTCGCGGCTCCGTGCAGATATCTGCGCCACAGCGTCGACGGAAGTCTCGCAGCATGTACCGCGATTGACTCTCCGGGCACAGCCGCCAGCGCGCGCCCGTTCGGTTGAGGTCGCACGCACCGGCCGAGCGGGCGAGGGCTTCCAACAGAACTCCGTCGCAGTCGCCGCTGCCCTTACACTCGGCATTGCCTTGACACGAGAACGCCGGGGAACCGGAACGTCGGTCACCCTACTCCCGCCCGGTCCACTTCGCCAGCAGCAGCGTCCCCTCGAAGAGGACGATCATGGTCGCGGCGACGATGATGGGCGCCATCCCGGTCGGGTCCGGGCTGAACAGGAACGCGAGGCCGGCGAACGCGCCCCAGAAGTACAGCCGCTTGCGCGCCATCCACCGCCGGGTGACCAGCCCCATCATCAGCGCGAGGCTGACGAACAGGGGAATCTGGAAGATGATGGCGAACCCGCCAAGCATCAGGACCATCAGGTCGAACGTCTCGGTCAGGCCGAACGCGATGACCGTCGCGTCCTGGGAGTAGAAGACGAAGTAGGTGAAGATGGCCGGCAGCACCAGCAGGTGCGCGAAGGCGATGCCGGCCGCGGCGAGAACGAGACTGGTCGGGACGCTGGCGAGGTAGTAGCGGCGCTCCTTCGGGTAGAGGCCCGGTCGCATGAACAGGTACGTCTCGTAGACGAACACGGGGAGCGACACCACGAGTCCCGCGAGCGAAGCCATCTTCAGCCGCGCGAAGATGAGCGCGAGCGGGTTGTAGACGCGGGCACAGGCCGCACCGCCGTTCGCGATGCTGGGGTTGGCCGGGCACTGCGAGAGCTGGCCGGGCAGGTAGGAGAACCAGAGGAAGTTGATGATGCGCTCGGCGAACGGGAAGACGATGGCCGAGACCACCGCCAGCACGACGATGACGACGCCCAGCCGCCGGACCATCTCCTCGATGTGGTCGGCCAGTGGCATCTCCTGGTCGCTGGCCGGGCCGTCACCGAAGTCGTCCTCGACGGTCGTCGTCGAGGTCGGGTCGGCGTATCCGCCGTCCGACTCGGGCTGTCCGGTGGCCCCGCCCACCACGTCCTCGGTCTCGACCGAGGAGTCGGGCGTGTTCGGGTTCGCGGGATAGGCCTCGACCGCCTCGTCGTCGGCGTCGTAGTCGGGGACCTCCGTCTCCACGTCGGGGAACGGGTCCTCCCACTCCTCGTCGTCCGCCGGGCCCCACTGGGCCTCGGGGTCGCCTGCCGGCTCGAGGTCCGACTGCGACACCGGCTCCTGCTCGGGCGACGGTTCGGGCGTCTCGGTCTCGTCGGCCTCGTCGTCCTCCTCCGGACCCGGCGAGACGACCTCGTTCTCGAGCGAGCGCTCCGCCGCATCGTCCGTGACGATGCGCTCCCCAGCGTCGGCCGCCGGGTCCGTGTCGGCAGCCACGTCATCCGCGTCCGCACCCGCATCGTCCGCCACGTCGCCCCCGTACGGACCGTCGCTGACGGCCTCGTCCGCTGCCGCGGCCGGGTCAGCCTCGGACGAGGGGGAGTGGTCGCCGACCTCGTCCGTGGGGCCGTCTTCCAGCTCGTAGGCTCCCTCGTCGGCATCATCTGGTTCGGAGTGGACCTCGTCCGTGGAGCTGTCCTCGGAGTCAGAGAGTTCCTCGTGAGGGTCCTCGTCGCCGGAGCCGTCGCTCTCGGATTCGTCGACGGCTTCGGACGCGTCCTCGGCCGGCTCGTCGGTTTCGTCCGACGACCGCCGGTCCGACCCCTCGTCGTCCATCACCCGAGTGTGCGGTCCATGCGCTTGTAAGCCTTCCCTCCTCGTGCGCTCTCACTCCACCAGGCGCTCGATTTCGGTCACGAGGACGTCCCGGGCGCCGGCCTCCTTCAGGCGGGTGATGGTCTCGAACACCTCGCGCTCGTCGACCACGACGTGGACCGCGACGGCGTCCTGTCCGTCGGCGGCTTCGCCGTCCTCACCGGGCGTCTCCGACGCCCGGCTGTCAACCTCCATCACCGTCGGCCCGCCCATCCCGGGGATGACGTCCTCGACATCGGCCAGCGAGTCGCTCGGGACGTTCATCATCAGGTAACGTTTCCCTTCGGCGGCGAGGACGCTCGCGAGCGCGGTCTCGACCTGCCGGACCTTCTCGTCGTCGACCCGGTCGGGATGGGCGTACAGCCGCACGGACGACTGGAGCACCTCGTCGACGATGGCGAGCCGGTTCATCCGGAGGGTGGTCCCCGTCGAGGTGATGTCGACGATGGCGTCGGCCATGTCGACGTGCGGGGTGAGTTCGGTGGCCCCCGAGACCTCGACGATGTCGGGGCTCACCTCGGTCCCCTCGAAGAAGGTCCGTGTGACGTTCGGGAACTCCGTGGCGACGGTCCCGCCCTCGAGGTCGGCCGTCTCGCGGATGGGGCCGTCCTCGGGCGACGCGAGAACGAGCCGGCATCGTCCGAACTCCAGGTCCAGCAGTTCCTCGAGGTCCGCGCCGTGTTCGTGTTCGTGGACCTGGTCGCGGCCGGTCACGCCGACCGCGGCAGCGCCGTCGGCCACGTAGGCGGGGATGTCGGCCGCCCGAGCGAACAGCACCTGTACGTCCGGGTCGACCGTGTCGGCGTACAGCTTCCGGTCGCTCCCGTTCTCGACGTGGAGTCCGGCGCGTTCGAGCAGGGAGAGCGTCGGCTCGTGGAGGCGTCCCTTGTTGGGTACCGCGATGCGCATACCGCCCCCTCGCGGCCGACCGGGGAAGGCGTTTCGGGCGACGGGGACCGGCCGAACCACGACCACTTATCTCCGGGCCCGCCACAACCCCGGCCGTGCGACTCGTCCACGCCTCGCTCCCGCCGGGGACGTACGGGAAGGTCGTCGCCCTCCTCGAGGAGGAGGGCATCGACTACACGGTCACCGAGGAGACCAGCGACCGCTACACGCACGTCGTGACGTTCCCGCTCCCGACGAACGCCGTCGAGCCGGTTCTCACGTCGCTCGCGGAGGTCGGCGTCGACGAGGACGCGGTCACGGTGGTGACGGAAGCCCAGGCAGTCTCCTCGAGACAGTTCGAGGAACTGGAGGCACGGTTCGCCGAGGAGGAAGCGAGCGAGGACCGCATCGCGCAGGTCGAGCTCCGGGAGACGGCCGAGAGCCTCGCCTCGACACCGTCGACGTACGTCACGCTGACCGTCGTGAGCGCGGTCGTCGCGACCGCCGGGCTGTTGCTCGACTCCCCCGCAACGGTCGTCGGGTCGATGGTCATCGCCCCGCTCATCGGGCCGGCGATGGCCGCCGCCGTCGGGACCGTCATCGACGACGGCGACCTGTTCCGCCGGGGCGTGAAGTTCCAGGCGCTCGGCGTCGTCCTCTCGGTGCTGGCGGCGACGGCCTTCGCCTTCCTCGTCGAGTCGACCAACCTCGTCCAGGTGACCGACCCCCGGGCCATCGAGCAGGTCCGTGAGCGCCTCGCCCCCGACTTCCTCTCGCTCGCGGTCGCACTCGGCGCGGGGACCGCCGGTGCCGTCTCACTCACCACCGGCGTCTCGACCGCACTCGTCGGCGTCATGATCGCCGTCGCACTCATCCCGCCCGCCGCCACCGTCGGCATCGGTATCGCCTACGGGCTGGAGACGGTCGCCCTGTCGGCCGGCGTCCTCACGCTCGTCAACCTGCTCTCCATCGAACTCGCGGCACTGGTCGTCCTCTACTACGCCGGCTACACGCCGGAGGGGTTCCTCCGGGCGAAGGGCGCACGCATGGCGACGGTCAAGCGCGTCGGCGCCCTGTTCGTCGGCATCGCCGTCCTCTCGGTGTTCCTCGGAGGGGTCACCTACGACTCCTACCAGCAGTCACAGACCGAGGACGCCATCGAGGCGGCCATCGACGACGCGCTGGCTGCCGACTACGGCTCGGTCGACCGGCTCGACACCACCGTCGAGTACGAACAACGCCTGCTGGTCATGCAGCGGCCCACCGGCGTCGTCGTCACGGTCGGGGTCCCGCCGGATGGGGAGACGGCGGGCCTGGTGTCGACGCTCGACGCGCGCATCGACGAGGCCGTCGGACACGACGTGCGCGTCGAGGTCCGGTTCGTCACCGTCGAGCACGCCGAGCGGCTCGCACCGACGGCGCGGGGAGTGGGGACCCCGGGGGCGACGACGCTGGCTGTGGCGGCGCCGGCCCCGACGACCGACGCTCAAAGGGCCGTTTGACATTCGAGGAGACACTTTTCCCACCCCGTCGCAGCACGGGGTGCATGCGACACAGTGTTGCCGCGCTGAGCCTGGCGGTCCTGCTCGTGACCGCCGGGTGTAGCGCCCCGCTCGGATTGACCGGTGCCCCCAGCGATGGGGTGAACCAGAACCCTGCCGACTCCGGTGACGGCCCCGAGAGCCAGCCGGAGATGGCGCCCAACGGCGCCGACCGAACCATCCAGGTCGCCGCCAGCGGTACCGCCGAGGCTGAACCCGACCGCGCGGTCGTCCGCGTGGCGGTCGTCGCCCGGTCGGACGACATCTCCGTCATCCGCGACCGGCTCGCGGAGAACGCCACGGCGATGCGCGAGGCGCTCACCGAGGCCGGTATCGAGGCCGACCAGGTCGTCACCACCCGGTACGACATCCGGCAGAACTACCGCTACGACCCCGAACGCAACCCCGACCAGCCCCGGTACCAGGGGCAACACGCGTTCGCCATCACGCTGAACAACACCTCCCGTGCGGGGCCGACGGTCGTGTCGGCACTGGAGAACGGCGCCAACCGCGTCGAGGGCATCGAGTTCACCCTCACGGAGGAGACGCGCCGTGAACTCCGGAACGAGGCGCTCGCCGAGGCCGTCGATGCCGGCCGCACGCAGGCCGAGACGGCCGCCGACGGCACCAGCCTCGACATCACGGGCGTCACCTCGGTCGAGACCGCCGAGACCAGCGTCCGACCGTACCGCGTCGAGGAGACGGCCGCCTTCGCCGCGGCTGGCGACAGCGGTGGCGCCAGCACCTCCTTCGAGGGCGGCACCGTGACCGTCCGCGCACAGGCGCTGGTCACCTACAACGCCACGAGCGCCAACTGACGGCGCCCGACAGGGAGTCGCCTCCCCGAACGGCGAGCGGAACTGCCCGGCCGCCTCCGTCGACGACGGAGACGGCTCCGCACTGATATCGACTCGTGGCCGACATCCGGCAGACGGGCGCGAATATTCGATTCATATCCCCGTTTCGGGGAGAGTTCTCCACGAAGAGGCGAAGGCATCGCAGAACGAGTGTCACCGCCGCGTACGCCGTCAGTCGTCGTCGGCGACGTTGCGCCGGTTCCCGATGCCGCTGGCGGCGGCGAACACGTCGCCGAACTCCTCGTGTGGCTCGGCGTGTTCGTCGCGATGGCGGTGACACAGCGACTCCCGGCCCCGGGACCCGACGATTCGGAGGTCGGGGCGCTCGGCGCTACAGACACCGCCGAACTCCTCGTGCAGCAGATCGAGGGCGGCGGACTCGCTCCGGGACTGGACGAGCGATTCGGCCTCCTCGACGGTCTCACGGACGCTTCCCGGCAGCTCGATGTCGGCGAACACCTCCTCGTTGATCTCGGTGATATCGGAGAACCGCGTCTCGAGGCCGAGCAGTTCCTTCGCGATCTCGCGGAGCGACCGTTCGGCGCGGTCACGCTCGCGGAGGATCTCCTGGAACGTCTCGATGGCACGCCAGGTGTCGTCGTCGAGGTGCTGGTACTCCTCGGGCCGGATCTTCACCGGACATCGCGTCGAGAAGGGACAGCCCGACGGCGGGTAGCGTGGTGACGGCGGCGTCCCGCGCAGGGTGACCCGGTCCTTCTCGACGGAGGGGTCGGGCTCGGGAATCGCCGATAGCAGCGAGAAGGTGTACGGGTTCGCCGGCGCATCGAACATCTCTTCGGTCGGGCCCAGTTCCATGATGTTGCCGAGGTACATCACGGCGACGCGGTCGCAGATGTGCCGGACGACGCTCAGGTCGTGCGCGATGAAGAGGTAGGTGAGGTCGAACTCGTCCTGCAGGTCGTCGAGCAGGTTGAGGATCTTCGCCTGTACGGAGACGTCCAGCGCGCTCACCGGCTCGTCCAGCACGACGAACTCCGGCTCCAGGGCGAGCGCCCGGGCGATACCGATTCGCTGGCGCTGGCCGCCGGAGAACTGGTGGGGATAGCGGTAGTAGTGAGCTTCCTGCAGGCCGACCGTCGAGAGCAGCTCCCGGACGTGCGCTCGCTGGAGCTGTGCCCGCGTCGGAATCACGTCTATCGCGACCGTGTTCCCCTCGACCGAGACGCCGAGGTCGTCCTCGGAGAGCGGCAGAGCCTCGCGGATATCGACCGAGGGGCCGTCGAGGTGGACCGTGATATCCACGTCGCGACCGGTGGCGTCGGCCGGTGCCCGCGTGACCTTCTTGCCCTGCACCGTCGCCGCGTCGGCGCCGCTCCCGGTGAGCCGGACCGACAGGTGCGGCCAGCCGTGGACCTCCAGCGGCTCGCGGACGATCTCCCCGACCGTCATCCGGTCGTTGAGCGACGATTCGGGGTCCTGGAAGACGATCTGGGCGTTCCGGCGCCACTGCTTCAGGTCGCTCCCCGAGAGCTCCGTGATGTCCGTCCCGTCGAACAGCACCTCGCCGGCGGTGGCGTCCTCGAGCTGGACGAGCGTCCGGCCGAGCGTGGTCTTCCCGCAGCCGGACTCGCCGACGAGCCCGAGCGTCTCCCCGCGCTCGATATCGAACGAGACGCCGTCGACGGCCTTGACCGGATTCCCGCCGAGCAGGTTGTCCGTATCGTAGTAGGTCTTCAGCTCGTTCACCTGCACGAGCGGGTCGGCACCCCGACCGTCCGCGTCGGCGTCGGCGTCGGTGCCGCTCTCGGACCCCTCACCGTCGGCCGGCGTATCGGTGCTCATCGGTGCTCACCTCCGGAGCCGTCGGCCGCGGTCTGTGGCTCCTCGCCGTCGGGGGTCGTATCCGTCTCACCGCCGATGACCCGCTCGGCGGCGTTGCCGAGCTGGCGGTGGCGCTCGACGCGCTCCTCCTCGGTCGAGCCCTCCGGATACAGCAGACAGGCTGCGGCGTGGTCCGTGTGGTCCTGCCCGACGTCGACCGGGACCGGATGGACCGCCTCGCAGGCGTCGAACGCCTCCGGACAGCGCGGCGCGAACCGGCAGTCACGGGCCGGCTCGTTCGCGGTCGGCACGTCGCCCTCGATGGTTCGGAGTCGATCCTCGTCCGGGTGCCGGCCGGGGATGGACTCGAGGAGCCCCTGCGTGTACGGGTGCTTGGGGTTGTCGAACAGGTCCCCGACGGGCGCCGACTCGACGATCTCGCCCGCGTACATCACGTTGACGCGGTCGGCGATCTCCGCGATGACGCCCATGTCGTGGGTGATGAACATGATGGAGAGGTCCCGCTCGTCCTGCAGGTCCTGCAGCAGCTCCAGGATCTGTGCCTGGATGGTCACGTCGAGCGCGGTGGTCGGTTCGTCGCAGATGAGCAGCTCCGGGTCACAGGCCAGCGCCATCGCGATGACGGCCCGCTGGCGCATCCCGCCCGAGAACTGGTGGGGGTACTCGGTGATACGGCGGCGGGCGTCCGGGATGCTCACCGATTCGAGCAGTTCGACCGCCAGCTCCCGGGCCTCGGCGCCCTCCAGCCCGCGGTGGAGCCGGATGGCCTCGCGGATCTGGTTGCCGACGGTGTACACCGGATTGAGCGACGTGAGCGGGTCCTGGAAGACCATCGCGATGTCGCCGCCCCGGATATTCCGGTAGGCCTTCTCGCTCTTGCCGACCAGCTCCTCGCCGCGATACTCGATGGACGACCCCTCCAGGATGCGGCCGGGCGAGTCCACCAGCCCCATGATGGAGCGGGCGGTGACGGACTTGCCCGAACCGGATTCACCGACGATACCGACGGTCTCGCCCGGCCCGATGGTGAACGAGGCGCCGTCGACCGCACGGATGACCTCCTTGTCGGTGAAGAAGGCCGTCCGGAGGTCCTCGACGGCCAGGGTGGGTTCGGCGCTCATGCGCCACCACCCGCCATGGCGCCCTCGGTACTCTCGCCGCCCTCGCTCTGTGGGTCGATGGCGTCACGGATGCCGTCACCCAGTGCGTTGAACGCGGTCACGACGACGACGATCATGATACCGGGGATGGTCCCGATGTGCCAGGACTGGGTGGCGATGTACGGCTCCCCGATGGCCACCGCCCGGCCCCACTCGGGGGTGGGCGTGGTGATACCGAGTCCGAGGAACGACAGCGCCGCCGTCGAGATGATGATGCCGCCAAGCGTCATCGAGGCGTACACCAGCAGGTAGCCGACCACGTAGGGCAGCATGTGCTTGCGCATCGTCGCCGACGGCTTCTGCCCGTACGAGCGAGCGGCGTCGATCCACTCCTGGTTCGACACCTGCAACGCGGGCCCACGGATGGCGCGCCACAGCAGCGGCCAGCCGGTGAACGCGAAGATGAGCGCGATGAGGAACCCGCGGTTGTAGATGGCCGCGATGGGGTGCCCCCGGAAGACCGCAACCGCCATGAGGAGCAACAGCAACTGCGGGATGGAGATGATGGAGTCTCCGACGACGACCGTCGCGAGGTCGACCAGTCCCTTGTAGTAGGCCGTCAGCATCGCCGCGACGGTGGCGATGAGCCCGGAGAGCCCGATGGCCATCAGGCCGACGAACAGCGAGACCCGCGACCCGTACATCATGAACGTGAACAGGTCCTTCCCGGAGTCGAGCGTTCCGAACGGATGGAACCTGCCGTAGTCGTCGTAGCTCAGCAGGCCGTAGTTCGAGTCGCCACCGCCCTGCGACCGGGAGTCGCCGTTGGCCGCGCCGACGAAGGTCTGCTCGACACCGCCGGCCTCCTCGTCGAAGTAGGAGATCTCGTAGCTGTACGGCTGCTCGATGTTGCGCTCGACGGTGGTGGGCGAGAGTGCCGGCGCGAACAACGCCATCACGATGAACGCCAGCACGACCACGGCCCCGAACTGGCCCCAGGTGTGGCCGCTGAACCGGTTGACCACGTCGTCGCGGGGCGTCCAGTCGGCGTAGCGGTAGTGCCGGCGGAAGACCCGGTAGCCGTTGGCGAGCCACCCGAACAGCGCCGCGGCGTAGACGTAGACCAGCACGAACCGGATGAACCAGGCGAACGCTGGCGGAAGCCCGAGGAAGGTCGACGCCCACGGGCCGTCGTTGCCGCCGTTCACGTCGTACCCCTGGTTGGGGATGATGTCACGCGAGAGAAGCGTCGGAATCTCGCTGGCACTCTGGACCATCGCATCGAGTCCGTAGGCGGAGGGGGTCACGCCGGGTGCCGCTGCCACGGCCCCCCGAAGGAACGAGGCGAGCAGGCTGGCAATCGCCCCCGCCTCCAGCAGGACCAGAACCGCCAGGACCCCGGCCCAGATGGCCGCCGGCCGGGGGTTGGCCGCGATGCGCTCGAACAGACTGGCGTCCCGTGGAATCGTCGTCTCGTCGTCCGATACGCCCGGAAGGATGGTTTCGTTGCTCATTATTCCTCGTACCCCACTCGGGGATCGATGATGGTGTACAGTAGGTCCTGGATGATGTTCAGCACCAGCGTGAGCAGGATGAAGATGAACGACAGCGCACCGACGAGCGGGAGGTCACCCGCCAGCGCCGCCGAGAAGAACAGCTGGCCCAGTCCGTTGTACGAGAAGACGGACTCGACGATGATGGAGCCGCCGATGAGGAGGAACGCCTCGCCGGTGATGATGGGCACCAGCGGGATGAGCGCGTTCCGGAAGACGTGCTTCCAGACGATGGCGCGCTCGCTCAGCCCCTTCGCCCGGGCCGTCTCCACGTAGTTCGAGTTGATGGTCTCGAGCACGGCGGTCCGTCCGATACGCATCTCGTTGCCCATCGACGACGAACCCAGTACCAGCGCCGCCGGGAACACCACCTTGATGGCGGCGAACAGTCCGGTGAGCGCCGCCGCGGGCGCGGTGACGAACATCGTCGGATCGGCGAAGAACGCCAGGTCCGGTGCCCGGACGATGGTCGTCTCGACACCGAGGTCCTGCCAGGAGAAGCCGAACAGCTTCTGACTGTTCGATAGCACCTGCAGCAGGATGACCGCCAGCCAGAAGTTCGGCATCGCGCGCCAGACGATACCGCCGAAGGATGCGAGATAGTCACTCCGGGTGTTGGGATTGAGTCCCGCGTAGAACCCGAGCGGAATGCCGACGAACAGGGCGATGAGGACCGACCAGAAGCCGAGCCAGATCGTCCGGGGGGCCCGCACCGCGACCAGTTCGATGACGGAGGTCGCCGGACTGAGCACCCAGGACTCCCCCAGGTCGAACGTCAGCAGCTGGGTCATGAAGTCGAGGTACTGCTGCCACAGCGGCACGTCCACGTACCTGACCTCCCCGTTGACCATCACCTGTCGCTCGATACCGAGCCGGACCGCGATGCGGTGGTAGTCGCCGGCCCCGCTGGTCGGGCCGATGATGCTACGGACCGGGTCCGCTGGCCCGGCCCGCGTGATGAGGAACACCATCGACATGGCGAACAACAGGATGGGGATCGACAGAGCGACCCGCCGACCGAAGTAGCGCCACCTGCTCATCGTTCCGAACGGTCCTGTTGGAGCGAACTTCGCATGATTCGATACGCTGAAATGCTAACGTCGGGCGTGAATATACCCTTTGGTGTTGGCCGCTCGATACGCGAGCTGAGACCGCTGGACGGGACTCACGAGTGATGACGCGGCGGCGTCACACCACCGCATCATCCGCGGTCCGCCCAGCGGCGAGGCCGGTCGGCGGCCTCAGTTGCCGCCGCCGTCCATCCAGGTGGTGTCGTGCATCTGCCGCGACGGACCCATCGAACCGAACGGCTGGACGTTCGTGTTCGGGTACCAGAACCGCTCGTCGGAGGCGTGGATGACGTTCAGGAGGATGACGTCCTCCCAGTTGGCCTGCTCCATCGTCACGGCGGCCTCGTCGCGGGCCTGCTGGGCCTCGTCGGTCGGTGCCTGATTGGTCTGTATCTTCTCCCAGGCGGCCTGTGCGTCCTCGCTGGCCTGGGTGTCGGCGTCGTCCCAGTCCGTGTAGGTCGTCGCGGCCGACCCCAGCTCGTCGACGTCGGTGAGTGCCGGCGCCATCAGCTGGAGGAAGTTGTCCGGCGCGGGCCAGTCGGCGATCCACCCCAGCGTGTAACACTGCAGGTTCCCGTTGTTCCCCTTCTCGATGATGGTCGAGAAGTCCGTCGGCTCCACGGTGACGTCGATGTACGCCGAGGAGAGCTTGTCGCGCAGTCCCTGGGCGAGTTGCTGGAACGCCCCCGAGTTGTACGCGTTGATGGTCAGGTCGAACCGGTCGTCCTCGCCGTAGCCGGCGTCCTCCATGACCTGCTTGGCGTCGTCGATACGGGTCTCGCCGATACCGTACGGGTAGTTCTCCTCGACGTCGCTGTTGTAGGCGCTCGCGCCGCCCGGGTAGATGCCCGGCGGCGTCAGGTTGTACCCCGGCTGGAACCGCTCCTTGAAGACGGACTGGTTGACCTCCTCGCGGTTGAGGACGTAGGCAGCGGCCTGCCGGACCGGCTTGGGCGCCTGCTTGGCGTTGAACGCGATGTAGTAGGTCAGCAGTGTCGGCGACTGGGAGTAGCGAACCTCCTCGCCACTGGCCTCACCGGAGCCCAGCGGGCCGTACTTGCCCAGTTTCTTGCCGTCGTCGGTCTCCTGCTGGACCGTCACCTGCCCCTTGTCGTACTTCGAGGTGGGGATGATGAGGAAGTCGGAGTTCTTGTTGGTCGAGTAGGTGTAGGACGCCTGGTCCTCCTCGATGATGGCCCAGTAGATGCCGTCGAGGTAGGGGCGGCCGTCGACGTGGTAGTCGCCGTAGGCCTCGATCTCGGCGTGGTCGCCCTCCGTCCACTCGACGAACTGGAACGGCCCGGTGCCGATGGGGTTGGAGGTGGCGAACTCGGACTGGCTCATCTCGCCCTCGTACCCCTCGATATCCCCGACGGCACCCTCCGGAATCACCGCGAACGAGGAGTAGGCCAGCATCTCCAGCGAGGAGTGGAACGGCTCGGAGAGCTGGATCGTCAGCTCGGAGTCGCTCGTGGCCTCCACCTCGATGCTCCCGGGCACGTAGCTCCCGTCCTGGGTCTCGTGTGCGACGCCGAGGCTGTCGAGGATGAAGTACTGCCGATTGGAGTTCTCGGACTGGGCCAGCCGCTCCCACGAGTACACCACGTCCGACGCGGTCAGCTCCGACCCGTCGTGGTACGTGACGCCGTCCTTGAGCGTGACCGTGTACGTGGTGAAGTCCTCACTGACGCTGATGTCGCTGGCCAGCGAGTTCTCCGTCTTCGGCTCCCCGTTGGGGTACTTCGTCAGCCCCTCGAACAGCTGCCGGATGACGACACCGCCGGCGGTGTCCGTGTTCTGGATGGGGTCGAAGGTCGTGATGGTAGAGTTGATGAGCTGGAGGGTTCCGCCCGTGTCGCCCTCGCTGGGCTCGGGGACGGGATACCACTCGACACCGCCGCTGCCACCGTCGCCACCGTCGCCGTCGCCGCCGTCGTCACCGTCGCCGGTACAGCCAGCTACGGTCGCGGCCGCTGCGGCACCGCCAGTCGCTTTCAGGAAACTACGACGCGAAAGGTCGTTCTCGGTCATGTATCGTGTATTGTGTCAGGAGTACCGACGCGTCTCCGACGCGCCGTGGCCGAACGTCGATTCACCGTGTCCGCGTGCCATACAGCCGAACGTATCGATATATACGCAAGTAACTATCGTATGCTGAAATCACGATTTCACTAACGGTGGTATGCGGACGCATGCACCGCAGATAACCGACCGTTCGTTCACCCCGTGCCGGGGATTCCCGGCCACAGAGAGGCCGAATCGGCGTCGATATCCGGCACGTTTATGTTGGATTGTCACTTACTATCATAGTATGACACCCGACACCGCGCGGGCGTCCGGATTGGCGCTCGACTGTGAGGTGATGGGCTCCGTCGACGATGACCGGTTCGTCATCGCGGCCATCTGTCGCGACGGCGCCTGGCTTTCGATGCAGGCCGCGGAGGCCCTCGACCTCGAGGGCTGGCGGTAGCCGTCGCGGGTGCGGCAGGGACGGTCGTGACGGGTCATCGATGGCCCCACCACGACCCTCCGAAACATTCCGTTCAGCCGTCGACTATCACCAGATCATCAGAGCCATCCGAACGCTGCCCACTCACTCCTCGCCGCCGACGATGTCGTCGTATCGCGCGCCTGTCTGCTTCAGCGTCTCCGTCGAGAACAGCCGCTCGTGTTCGAATGGGAGGTGTTCCCCGGCGAGTTCGTCCACCTTCGCGTCGACGGCAGCGGCCTCACGACCGTGGACCATCGTGAACAGGTTGTACGGCCAGTCCTGCTCCGGCCGACGGGGCCGGTGATAGCAGAGGGTCACGTACGGGAGCGCCCCCACCGCCTCGCCACGTTCGTCCAGTTCCTCGTCGGGTACGTCCCAGACGACCATGCAGTTGGCGTCGAAGCCCGTGACGAGGTGGTTGACGACACAGCCGATGCGCTTGATGCAGCCGTTGTCTCGGAGCCGCTTCACCGCGGCAAGCACGTCGTCGACGGGCGCGTCGATGGCGTCGGCCACGTCGCGGTACGGTGTCCGGGTCAGCGGGAAGCCATCCTGGATCTCCAGCAGGAGCCGCCGTTCGAGGTCGCTGAAGTCGGCGGTTGCCTCCTCGGAGATGCGGGTCGCGTCGACCTCGGTCTCGGAGAGTGATTCCCGGGCGAACCGGTCCCCGTTGACGACGGGGAACTCCAGGTCGATGTAGAAGTCCGTCAGCATCGGCAGCACGAGCACCTCACAGCCCGTCCGTGCCTCGATCTCCTCGAGGATGCGGTCGCGGGTCTCCCGGCTCCCGGCAGTGACGACGAACCACATGTTCCACTCGTGGCTGCGGCGGTAGTTGTGGTTCACCTGCCGGTAGCCATTGATGACCTCCGCGACCTCCTCGAACCGGTCCTCGGGAGCGCTGACGGCCGCCAGCGTCGAGGAGCCGATGACGGGCGGATTGAGCACGGCCCCGAAGCGGCGGAAGACGCCGCGCTCGCGGAGCGTCCGCACCCGTTCGAGCGCCTCGGCCTCCTCGACACCGAGGTCCGTGGCGACGACCCGGAACGGCTCCTCGACGACGGGGAAACCGGACTGGTAGCCGTCGACCAGCGCCGCGTCCACATCGTCGAGCCCGGCGCGCCAGTCCTCGTCGCTCCCGCCAGCCCCCAGCGAACTCATTGCCCCAACTTGGAGTCGGGGTGACTTGCCTCCGTCGGTCGCGGGCGGGCGGTTCCGGTATCGAGGCACCCGCGGCTGATGGGGGCGTACCGGTGGTCGAGACACCGGTCCGCATCAATACTGCCTGCCTCCAAAGGGTGAAGCCACGGACGGTCGAGCGGACAGGCATGCCGACGGCACTCATCACTGGCGCCACGAGCGGAATCGGCCGGGACGCCGCACGACGGCTCGGCGAACAGGGCTGGCACGTGCTGGTCCACGGCCGCGACGCCGAGGCCGGCGCCGAGACGGTCGCACAGGTCGAGGACGCCGGTGGCGAGGCCTCATTCCACGCCGCTGACTTTGCCGACCTCGACGCCATCCGGGACTTCGCCGACGAGGTGCGCGAGGCTGTCGACGAACTCGACGCCCTCTGTAACAACGCCGGACTCGCCATCAACGAGTTCCGCGAGAGCGAGCAGGGCTTCGAGCTCCACTTCGCCGTCAACCACCTCGCGGGCTACCTCCTCACCCACGAACTCGTCGACCTGCTGGCCGACGACGGCCGGGTCGTCAACACGGCGTCGGTCGCACACCGCAACGGTGACCTCGACTTCGAGGAGATCCGCGAGAGCGGCCGGACCGGCGTCCCCGGTATCACGGGCGCGAAGGAGCTGGCTCCCCTGCGGAAGCTCGGCCAGGCGACCGGTGTGACCGAACGGACCGGACTCAACGGCTTCGCGTTCTACTCCAACTCCAAGCTCTGCAACGTGCTGTTCACGAAGGAGCTCGCGCGTCGGCTCGGCGAGGACCAGCAGTGCAACTGCTTCCATCCCGGCATCATCCCGGGCAGCGGCGTCGGCCGAGACCTCGCCTTCCCCGGCTCGCTGCTGTGGGAGAGCCTGGACCTCGTCCCCGGCGTGAGCGACACCGTCGAGGACGGCGGGAGGGCGATGGTGAAACTCGCCGCCGACCCGAACGTGACCGTGACCGGCGCGTACTTCAACAAGCGACGGAAGGCCCGCGCCTCACCCAGCGCCCGCGACGAGGACCGGGCGACCCGGCTGTGGGCGCTGTCGGCCGACCTCGTCGACGTGGACCCGAACTGGCCCTGAGCCGGGCGGCCGAACCACGGCGGACCGCCACGTCCCCGACGGCACGCCGGCACCCGCTGGCGCGTCCGAATCCGGGCAAAGAACCCCCATCCATGACCGCGGGAACTGGCATTAGGCTCGCGACCGTACCCGCCGTATGGAGCTACCGGACCTCTCCGGACGCACGATACTCGTGACAGGGGCGACCAGCGGCGTGGGGCGGGACGGCGCCATCCGGCTGGGCGCACGCGGGGCACGCGTCCTGGTTCACGGCCGCGACGAGGAGCGTGGGCAGGCGACCGTCGACGCCATCGAGGACGCGGGCGGCGACGCGTCGTTCCACCCGGCCGACTTCACGGACCTCGAGGAGGTCCGCGCCCTCGCCGACGCGGTGAAAGGGGCGACCGACGGGCTGGACGTTCTCTACAACAACGCCGGCCTCTACACGACCTACCGGGGTCGCACCGAGCAGGGGTTCGGGATGCTGTTCGGCGTCAACCACGTCGCGCCGTTCGTCCTCACGCACGAGCTGGCTGACCACCTGAGCGCGGACGCGCGCGTGGTGAACACGGCGTCGGTCGCGCACCGCTTCGCCCAGCTCGACCTCGACATGGTCGAGCGCAAGCGGGCGCTGACGGGGCCGGCGGTCGAGCGCTACTGCGAGTCGAAGCTGTGCAACGTGCTGTTCACGCGCGAACTCGCGCGGCGGCTCGGGACCGCGACGGCCAACTGCTTCCACCCCGGCAACATCCCCGGGAGCAACTTCGCCCGGGACGTGCCGTTCCCGCTGTCGCTGGGGGTCGACCTCGTCTCGAAGCTCCCCGACATCCCGGGCGTGACCGACAGCATCGAGGACGGCGGCCGCGCGCTGGCCTACCTCGCAGCCGCCGAGGCGGTCACGGGCATCACCGGCGAGTACTTCGACAAGCGAGAGCTGACCGACCCGGCGGTGAGCGCGAAGAACGACCGCCTGGCCCGCGACCTCTGGGACCTGACCGCCGACCTCGCGGGCGTCGAGCCGGAGCTACCGGAGGGGGCGGCGACCCGCGACGCCGAGCCCGACGGCCGCGCCTCGCGAGGCGTCCGCATCGACGTGACCGACGCGAGCGCCGACGAGGGGATGAACGAGGCCACCGCCGACGAGGCCACTGGCGATGACGACCGGGAGCAGGCCGACGAGGGAGACACGGTCCAGGTCGAGGTGACCGACACCGGAGCGGCGCCGGACGAGCGCGACCTGACGGACCTGGACGGCGTGGGACCGACGACCGCCGAGGCACTCCGGGAGGCCGGCTTCGAGTCGGTGGCCGACGTGCGCGCGGCCACCGTCGGCGACCTGACCACGGTCGGCGGCATCGGCCCCTCGAAGGCCCAGCGCATCAAGGCCGACGCCGGCGACGGGGCGTAGCGGGGAACCACCCGCTGCGGCGGCGACCGGACACGTGCCCAGAACGTGGGGACGAACGGGGTGTTTTTGCCGCCGGCGCCCGGACCACCGTCCATGTCGAAAGCGACCGGACGCGAGGGCGAGTTCGGGGAGTGGCCGCTGAAGCGACTCATGACGGAGGTCGTCGGCTCGGGACACAAGTCCGCCGACGACATGACTCGCGAGCAGGCCCGCGACGCGTTCGCGCGCATCCTCGCGGGCGAACCCGACCCGACCACGCTGGGTGCGTTCTGGCTGGCCAATCGCTGGAAGCGCAACACGCCCGAAGAGCTGGGTGCCTACGTCGATGTGATGGCCGAGGAATCGGTCGTCCAGCACGCGCCGGACTGTGACCCGGTCGACTGCGGCGCCAACTACGACGGCAAGGGCCGGACCGCGCTGCTGGGCGTCGCCGCGGGCGTCACGGCCGCGGCCGCGGGCACGCCCGTCGTGGCCCACTCGGGTGACCGCGTCCCCACCCAGAAGCAGGACTCGTACAAGCAGGTCCTCGACGAACTCGGCGTCGAGACGGACCTCGACCCGGAGGCCTCGGCGGCGATGACCGACGAGGTCGGCTTCGGCTACTACTTCCAGCCCAACTTCAACCCGGGCGTGACCGACCTGTTCGGCCGCCGCGACGAGATGGGCGTCCGCACGTTCGTCAACACCATCGAGACGCTCGCGAACCCCGCCGACGCCGGCGTCCACCTGGGCTCGTTCTACCACCTCCCCTACGCCGTCCGCATCATCGAGACGTTCCAGCAGGCCGAGACGGCCGATATGGACCGGGTCGTGATGTTCCAGGGGCTCGAGGGATACGACGACATCCGCCCGGGCAGCACCAAGGTCGCCGTCTGGAATGCTGGCGACGACGACGTGGAGGACTTCGACATCGAGACCCCCGAGTACGGGATGGACTTCGAGAGCGAGGACCTGCAGGTCGACGACATCGCCGGCGACTCCACAGCCATCACGGAGGCCGTCCTGCACGGCGACCGGACGGACCGCTTCGCCGACGCCGTCGCGCTGAACGCCGCGCTCCGTATCTACGCCCGCGGCGACGCCGACGACATCGACGCCGGCCTCGAGGCCGCCCGCGAGGCGCTGGACTCCGGGGCGGCCGCCGCGACGCTGGAGGAGCTTCAGGACTTCTGACAGGGTCCGAGAGTCAACACGGACATCTGTAGATCAGCTCGCCGACTCCGGAGCAATCCGCAGGGGCGGGCCGTCGATGGCCGTCTCGGGCAGCCGCCACGCCACCCGAAACGTTTCCTCGGGGGCGGGCCGAGAGCCGGGTATGAGCGAGCGAGACGGGGCCGACCGCGAGCGGCTCGCGACCGGCGTCGACGGCCTCGACGAGGCCCTGGGCGGTGGACTCCCGGCCGGCGACCTCGTCGCGCTGGTCGCACCGCCCACCTCCGGGGCCGAGCGCCTGCTGTACGCCTCCGCGGTCGGGAACCCGACGCGCTATCTCTCGACGCTCCGGCCGCCCGCGGAGGTCCGCGGCGCCATGGCTGCCGTCGACCTGCCGGAGGGAGCGGTGGATGTCCGCCAGGTCGACGGCGACGGCCTGCTGGATGACCCCGCGGACCATCTCTCGGGCCTCGACGCGGGCTCGGTCGTGGTCGTGGACCCAGCCACGGAGCTTGAGCGGGCGGGCGAGGACCGCTACCGGTCGTTCCTCGACGACCTGAAGCGCCACTGCCGGACGACCGAGAGCGTCGCGGTGCTGCACTGTCCGCGAACGACGCCCCGCACGCTCCGGCGCGACCTCACGCTCGCGCGAGCGGACACGACGCTGGTCCTCCACCGCGAGGTCGACTCCGAGGGGAGCCGGAGCTACCTCGACGTGGGGAAGTTCCGCCACGGGCTCCCGCCGGCAGAGCCGATTCCGGTCGACCTGCGGCGGAGTCCCACCACGCTGGACGGATGGGGCGTCTGAGCGCTCGGGATCGCGGGCGGGAACGCCGGAAAGGGGCCCGGGTACACACGGCGGAACTGACTTGGTGGTCAGCCTCTCCCGAACGGACGTGAGCGACGAACGCCTGTCGACAGGAATCGGGGGGCTGGACCGGGCACTCGACGGTGGCGTGCCGCCGGGCAGCCTCGTGGTCGTGACCGCGGAGGCGGACTCGCCGGCCGAACGAATCCCGTACGCCTTCGCCGACGCGCATCCCGCCCGGTACTACTCGACACTGCGGCCGGGCGGCGCCGTGGACGAGGCGATGGCCGCCTCCTCGGCCGGCGTCGACGAGTTCGACTTCCGAGACGAGGAGGATAGTCCGACCCGGGTCCAGGACGTCCGTCGCGGGGACCTGCTGACAGGCCCCAGCGACCGGTTCGCGAGCCTGTCGGCCGGCGAGACGGTCGTCGTCGACCCGGTGAACACGCTGGAGCGAGCCGACCGCGACGACTACCGCACCTTCCTCGACGGTCTCGTCGCGGGCCTGCGAACGGCCGGCGGCATCGGCGTCCTCAACGCCCACACCGTCCCCGACACGCCCGCGGGCCGCGACCTGACGCTGGGGCTTGCCGACGTGGTGCTCGACCTCCGGATGCTCGTCGAGGACCGCGTCTCCTGGAAGCTGGTGGTCAAGAAGTGCCGCCGGGGGTCCATCCCGCCGAACCCACTCGCGCTCGCCTTCGACGACGGCGTCCGCGTCGACGAGACGCGCGAGCTTCGGTAGCCCGAGCGCCCGGCCTCGCCGTCCCAGGACCCACACACCTATCGGCCAGGCGGTTCTCCACCCGGATATGGCAGACGACTACGACGTCACGGACCCGGACAACCCGCAGGTGACCCTCCACACGACCCACGGCGACATCACTATCGAGCTGTTCGCCGACCGCGCGCCGAAGACGGTCGAGAACTTCCTCGGCCTCGCGCGCCACGACCCGGCCGCGGACGCCGACCCCGCACGCGACACGAACACGTGGGCGGACCCCGAGACCGACGAGGTCCGGGGTGACTCGCTGTACGCCGGCGCCGAGTTCCACCGCATCATCGGCGGCTTCATGATCCAGGGCGGGGACCCCGAGGGGACCGGCCGCGGTGGCCCCGGCTACCAGTTCGACGACGAGTTCCACGACGACCTCACCCACTCCGGCCCGGGCATCCTGTCGATGGCCAACTCCGGGCCGAACACGAACGGCTCGCAGTTCTTCATCACGCTCGACGCCCAGCCCCACCTCGACGGCAAGCACGCCGTCTTCGGCCACGTCGTCGACGGGATGGACGTCGTGGAGGACCTCGGCTCCGTGCCGACCGGCCGCAACGACCAGCCGCAGGTCGAGGCGAAGATCGAGGACGTCACCGTCGAGGAGTAGCCTCGAGCTTTTTTGACGCCTCGGGTACCACTCGGCGTCGTGGAATCGCTGAGCGATTCCACGGGCAATCAGAACGCGAAGCGTTCTGATGACGCCAAAGAACGTTCAGGAAAAATGCCGGTGAAACGCGCTCGCTCCGCTCGCACGTACGGAATATCAGGAGTCCCGGTTCGTTCTGGGTGCCATCGTCACGTTCGTCGGGATTCAGATCGGTAAGTTCGGTTACTCCTCGGCATCAGCTGACTCATCGGGAACGCCGTCCTCGTCCAGCGGAACGACCTTCTTGCCGGTCTCCTTCGGCACCACCTGCCGGTCCGCGTCGGCCCACTCGCGGTCGAGCTCGCGGCCATCGAACAGTCGGTCGAGAAAGACGGCCAGCCCCGCGACCTCCGAATGGGGCTGGTTCGTGACGCCGACGTTGTAGTCCGCGCGGTCGTACACCTCGAACGGGACCTTCTCGGCGCCCAGCACGACGAGGACGGGCCCCTCATCGAGGTCCGCGCGCACCGCCGTCTCCACGTCCTGCACGGGGAGGCCGTACATCGTGAGGTGGACGACGACGCCGGGCCAGTCCCGGAGGACGGGCCGCCAGTCCTCCCGGACCTCAACCTCGAAGGGGCCGCCGAAGCGGCCCGTGATGTCCCGGATGGTCCCGGCCGGCCCGGTCGCCTCGTCCGGGAGGATGACGCGGTCGGCCCCCAGCGCCCGTGCCGTCAGCCCGACGTGGGTGGTCATCCGGTCGTCCCGCCCCGGGCGGTGCCCGAGTCGGAGGACCGCCACCTCCGAGAAACCCTGCATGCTTCGGCGTGGGGAGTACACGGGGGTAGACCTGTCGCTTCGGCGGGAGGGGTATCGACACGAGCCACGGGCTTTAGGTGAATGTTCGTTCAACCCCGACGGGAACGATGCCCTCCGACATCGCCATCGAGGCCACCGACCTCACCAAGCGGTACGGGTCGGTGACCGCCGTAGAGTCGCTATCGCTGTCCGTCCCCGAGGGGACCGTGTACGGGTTCCTCGGGCCGAACGGCGCCGGGAAGACGACCACGATGCGCCTGCTGACGACGCTCTCCGAGCCGACGAGCGGGACGGCCCGGGTCGCGGAGGCCGAAATCACCGACCGCGACGCGGTCGCCGCGCGCATCGGCTACCTGCCCGAGGAACCGCCCCTGTACGACGAGCTGACCGGGCGCGAGCAGCTCACCTACGTCGCCGGCCTGCGGGACCTCCCCGGCGAGCGCGTCCGCGAGCGGGTGGCCGAACTGGCCGGACTGCTCGACCTCGACGCGCTGGACCGGCGGGTCGAGGGCTACTCCAGCGGGATGCGCCGAAAACTGGGGTTCATCCAGGCGGTGCTGCACGAGCCGTCCGTCCTCTTCCTCGACGAGCCGACCAACGGGCTGGACCCGCGGGCGGCCCGGACGCTCCGGGACACGCTCGACCGACTCGCCGACGAGGGGACCACAGTGTTCCTCTCGACACACGTCCTTCCGGTGGTCGACGAGCACGCCGACACGGTGGGCGTGCTGGCGGACGGTCGCCTGGTGGCCGAGGGGCCGCCGTCCGAGCTGAAACGCCGCGTCGAAGGCGACGGTGCCGGGGACCGGACGCTGGAGGAGGTGTTCCTCGAGGTGACCGCCGAGGACCCCGCGGCAGCCGACGACCGGGAACGGGCGGCGACGGCAGCGGAGGGGCCGGCGGATGGCTGAGTCGGGCTGGCTCCGCCACGCGCTCCGGATGGGGGTCGTCGAGTGGCGGCGGTCGGTCCGGGCGACACGGGCCGACTCGTCGAAGCTCGTCATCTACGCACTGAGTGCCCTCTTCGGGCTGCTGTTCCTCGTCGGGAGTGCGGCGGCCATCGTCTTCCTGCTCGACGACGCGTCGGGGCTACGCGTGACCGACGGCATCCGCGGAAACCTGTCCCTGCTGTGGCTGTTCCTCGGGTTCATGGTCGGGCAGCGGGCCGTCTCGCTGTACGACCGGGTGGGTGCCGAGGCGCTCGTGCTGACGACGGTCTCGACCCGGACCACCGCGGTCGGGCTCCTCGTCGCCGAGACGCTCCGGGCGGTGACCGTCGTCGCGGTGCCGACGCTGGTGCTGACGGGTGCGTTCGTCTACGCGACGGGGGCCGTCGCTGCGGTGGTCGCGGTGCCGGTCGCCGTCGGCCTGTTCCTCGCCAGCGCGGTGGCTGTCGGTGCCGCGCTGGGGTGGACCGCCGCGCTGCTCGTCGCCAGGGTCCCGTTCGTCGCGCGCAACAAGACCGCCCTCGGGACCGTCCTCGTTCTGGTGTTCTTCGGCGCCTACATGGCGTTCCAGCTGGCGCCCACCGGGCTTCCCCTCGACATCGGGATGCTCGGACTCCTGCCACCGGGCTGGGTCGTGGACCTGTTCGTGGTCGGGTCACCGGTCGACGGCTCGCTCGCACGGGTCGCGGCGGTCCTGGTCGGAGGACCACTCGCGGTCGCCGGACTCACCGCCGTCGCGGTGCGGGTCGCGACGGCCTACTGGTACACCGACGCGGTCGACCCGACCGACGACGGCGACGGGGCCGGAACCACGGACGGCGCCACGCCCGAGCGGGCTGGTGCCGGCCGTGACGCCCTCGCGTCGGCCATCGCGCCCGTCTCGGTGCCCGCGGTCGCCGCCCGGCCGACCCGGCGGGTCGCACAGCTGTCCCTCCTGCGGACCCGCCGCAATCCGGCGCGTCTCTCCTTCCTCCTGGCACCGCTGGCCATCGTGGGGTCGATGCTGCTGAGCCTGCTGGGTGCGGGGTCGGGGGCGCTGGCCCCCGGCTCTGTCCCGGCGGTCCTCCCGCTCGCGGTGGCGTGGCTGGCTGGCGCTACCTTCTCGCTCAACCCGCTGGGCGACGAGGGCCCGGTGCTCCCGGGGACGCTCCTCTCGACGGTCGGCGGGCACCGCTTCGTCCGCGGGCTCTCGCTGCCAGGGGCACTGGTCGGGGTTCCGCTGGCGGTGCTGGGCACGGCGGCCGCGGCTGTCGCCACCGGGTACGGCCCGGTGGACGGCACCGGGCTGGTCGTCCTGGCGCTCGTCCTGTCTATCGCCGCGCTCGGGCTGGCGCCCGGCGTCGGGACGCGATACCCCCGGTTCGACGCGGTGAGCGCCGGCCGGTCGAAGGAGGTCATCCCGCCGGCACTGTCGGCGGTGGCGGTCTACTCGCTTGTCGTCGGACTGACCGGCGGGGTCGCGGCACTGTCGCTGCTCGCACCGGCGCTCACGCGTGGGCTGGTCGCCGCGCTGGTCGGCGACCTCCCCGCGCTGGTCCTCTCACTGCTCGCGAGCCAGGGACTCCCCACCGCCGAGGCCGCGGCGACGGTCGCCGGCTTCGGCGACCCCGTCCGTGCCCTGGACATCGGCCTCGTGCGGGGAGTCGGCTACGCCGGCCCGCTCGTCCTGGTCGCGCTGCTGGGGTATCGCGGCTACCGCAACGCGGCACGGCGGTTCGACACGTTCCGCGTCGACTGACCGACCAGCGGAGCCGGGTCGCGGTTCGTGGCGACCGTCCCGGCGGAACACGGGCGATCGGTCCGGTCCAGTCGGGTCGGGTATCCGCCGGTCGACACGACCCGGATGCGACGGCCACCCAGCCGGGTCCGCCGCTGTTCCGCGTCGGGCCGGACGGCGGTCGCCGGGGGCGGGGAACTGATACCCGCTCGACCCGGAACGGGAGCATGGACCACCTCGCCGCGGGGCACGTCCCCGTCTACGAGACCCCCGACGAACAGCGCGCGGTCTGGAACCGCTGTGCCGACCGGGACCAGGCCGTCGTCGCCGTGCGCGACGCCAGCCGGGGCTGGATCGTCCGTTACGACCTGCAGCACCTGCGCCGCGAACTGTCCGACGAGACGCTCCAGCGCCTCCGTGACCGCGTGCTCGACTTCCGCCGGCTGGAGCGCCGTGCCGACGGGCACTCCCAGACCGAGCGCATCGGTGGCGACGTGGGCCCCGTCTCCGGCGAGGTCCACCAGCCCACCGAGCGCGAGGCCCGGGCGCTCGCCTCGCATCTGTCGGAGCTCGTCTTCGACGAGCGCAACCGGACGTAGTCCCGGCTGCAACCGGTCACTCCCCACCGAGCAGCGCGAGCATCGCTTTCAGGTCCCCGATGGAGCCCGCACGGGCGCCGGTGATGCCGTCGAGGTGGATGGCCGCCCAGCCGGCGTCGCGGGCGCCCTGCACGTCCGGCTCGAAGTCGTCACCGACCATCACGTGCCGGTCGGCGGGGATTCGTTCGGCGGCCTCGTCGAAGATGACGGCGTCCGGCTTGTGCGCTCCGGCCCCGTAGGAGGTGACGACGGCCTCGAAGCGGTCGGTGAGCCCGTGCGTGTCGAGTTTGCCGGTCTGCCACTCCGGGAGCCCGTTCGTGAGGACCCCCAGTCGGCAGCCCGCCGCGTCGAGCCGGTCCAGCAGGCCCGGCACGCCCTCGCTCACGCGGGTGCCGGCGTACTCCGCCCGCGAGAGCGTCGCCACCATCTCGTCGACGTCCGGCTCGCCCACCGGGTAGCCCGCCTCCTGGGCCTGCTCGACGACGGCCCGCATCGCCCCGCGGACGGGTGCCGGCTCCATCGACACGAACCGCTCGTAGAACGCCTCGTCGTAGGCCTCGACCAGCTCGTCCGGGGCCCGCCCGAGGTGCGTGTCCAGCACCTCCGCGACGAAGGTCCCGTACGGACGGGTGAACTGGAGCAGGGTCCCGTCGAGGTCGAAGTGGACGGCAGTGGTCACTGGCGTAGCTGTTGCTCCCGCCGGTCATGTGTGTTGTGACGGCCCGGCAGGACCGAAAGCGCCAACCCGCCCGCCCGGGTGGGTGGGGTATGCTCTCGGTCGCGCTGGCGGGCAAGCCCAACGCGGGCAAGTCCACGTTCTACACGGCGGCGACGCTCGCGGACGTCGATGTCGGCAACTACCCGTTCACCACCATCGACCCGAACCGGGGGGTGACCCACGTCCGCACGGAGTGTCCCTGTCTCGACCGCGAGGAGCGGTGTGGCGACGAACACTGCCACGACGGGAAGCGCTACGTCCCGGTCGAACTGCTCGACGTGGCCGGGCTCGTCCCGGGCGCCCACGAGGGACGCGGCCTGGGCAACCAGTTCCTCGATGCGCTCACCGGCGCGGACGTCATCCTCAACGTCGTCGACGCCTCCGGCGGCACCAATGCGGAGGGCGAACCGGTAGAGGTCGGCGAGTACGACCCCGTCGAGGACGTGGAGTTCATCCAGGAGGAACTGGACCTGTGGCTGGCCAGCATCGTCGAGAAGAACTGGGAGTCCATCCAGCGCAAGTCCCGCTCCCCCGACTTCGACCAGGAGGCGGCCCTGACGGAGATGCTGACCGGCGTCGGCGCCACGGAGTACGACGTGATGATGGTGCTCCGGAACATGGAGTACCCGGACGACCCGTTCTCCTGGGACGACGCGGACCGCGAGCGCCTCGCGCGGGACCTGCGCGCGCAGACGAAACCACTCGTCGTCATCGCGAACAAGGCCGACATCGCCCCCGACGACAACATCGAGCGCCTGCAGGACGCGGCCGACCACGTGATTCCGGCGACCGCCGAGGGGGAACTCGCGCTCCGCAGGGCGGCCGAGAAGGGTGCCGTCGACTACGACCCCGGCGACGCGGACTTCGACATCGTGGCCGACCTGAGCGACGCCCAGCAGCAGGGTCTGGAGCAGATTCGCGGCGTGATGGACGAGTTCGGCGGCACGGGCGTCCAGACCGCGCTCAACTACGCGGTCTACGACCTGCTCGACCACTTCACCGCCTACCCGGTCCAGAACGAGACCCACTGGACCGACGGGCAGGGGAACATGCTGCCCGACGCCTTCCTGCTGCCCGACGGCTCGACCCCGAAGGACCTCTCATACGCGGTTCACTCGGATATCGGCGACGGATATCTGCACGCCATCGACGCCCGGGAGAACCGCCGCATCAGCGAGGACCACGAGTTGAGCGAGGGTGACGTCATCAAGATCGTCTCGACGGCGAACTAGGGGACAGGGAGAATCGTTGACCGGGTGCGTTCGGCGGAATCGGGACGGCTGCTGAAGCCCTCACCCGCCGTTCCGGGCATGTGGTGCAGTGCTTGCTTCCTCGGGGCCTCCGGAGCGGGTTCGCCCTTCAGACTTTCCGCCAGGACCGCGGATTCGTCAGTCGGGTCCGTGGGCCTCACACCTCCCCAGCCGCCTGCGATGCTCGCTGCGCTGCGCTTCTCAGCCCTCGCGCGCTTAGAGGTACGCGGCAGCCGGCGTGGTTGCTCGCGGCACGAGGCCGCTCACGAGAGCCGGCTGCCGCTCGCCAGCGCGCGCCGGTTCGACTGACAGGGGAGCACGCACCAGCCGAGCGGCTGAATCGCCCGGCCGGTTCCGGAACCAGGAAGCGCCCGCTCGCCTCTGCCGGTGAGACGCCCGAGCCCCTTGCGGGCGAGGGGTCGAACCGCCCCGGCGAGCGGGCGGGGAGGTGTGGGGACACCCTGCTAGCCCGGAACCACCACGCGCGAACGCTCGGCCGGTCAGGGGATTCCTGGCGGAATCGAAGGGCGAGCGCTCTCGGCGGTGCCCGGAGGAAGCTAGCACCGCAGGCCGAGCGAAGCGAGGCCGAGGAGCGCAGCGACTCCCGGCACCCCGAGAGCGCGAGGGCTTCGCAGGCGGCTCCGCGGTCGCTGTCGTCGTGAGACCGAATTACGAGTTTATCGAACCGATAAGACTTTGCAATAGCCGATGAGTTTGTAACCCAGACATTAAATAATATAAGCCAAAATCTATAACGTTATTCCTCTTTCCGCTCCAGTTCACGCAGATATCGATCCGCCAGCACCACCTCCGTCCCGGCCAGCCCGACCGAGCAGAACACCGTGACGGCGTCGGGGTCCCGCTCGACGCCCTCCACCACGAGGGGGCCGAGTTCGACGACGCGTTCCTCCCAGTCGTCGACCACGAACCCGCCCTCGCCCTCGTACGCCGCGACCTGGTTCAGCGAGTCCGTCGCCACCACGTCCGCGCGGTCGAAGACGGCTGTCGGCAGCTCGTTCCCGTCGGCCCACTTCGGCCCAAGCGTGTGGACGTGCGTACCGGCGTCGAGCCACTCGGGCTCCAGCACGGGCGTCTCGCTGTCGGTCGCAACGTACACCACATCCGCACCCCGGACCACCGCCTCCGGGCCGTCGTGGGCCGTCACGGCGTCGCCGTCGAGCCCCAGCTTCTCGGGCATCCGCTCGGCGAACGTCTCCCGATGCTCGGCGGTCGGCGAGAACACGCGCACCGCGTCGACATCACGCACGGCACACACCGCCCGCGCGCCCTGGCGCGCCTGCGGGCCCGTGCCCAGGACCGCGAGCGTGGTCGCGTCCGCACGGGCGAGCGCGTCCGCGGCGACGCCGTTGAGGCCGGCCGTCCGCAGGAGGCCGACCCGGTTCCCGACGATGCAGCCGTCGAAGTAGCCGGCCTCGGCGTTCCAGACGGCGACGAGCCCCTCGTGGCCCGGGCCCCGCCCGAGCGTCTCGTACGCGCGGAAGCCCATCGTCCCGACGCCCATCGCCGCGCCCGCGGTCAGGACGAGCGAGCCGTCCGGCACGTCCAGCGACCACCGCGGCGGCGCGTACAGCGAGCCGTGGGCCTGCTCGCGACAGGCCATCCGCATCGTCTTCACGACCTCGCGCATCGGGAGGGCGTCGCGGATGACATCGTCGGTGACGATGCGCGCCATCTCAGGCACCCCCGTCGCTACCCGGCGAGAGCCGCCGTAGCTCGACCTCGCGGTCGCGCGTCGGAACCATCGCCTCGACCTCCAGCTCGAACGCCGCCTCCTCGACGAGCAGGTCCGCGACGCCGACCATCGTCGTCCCCGGCAGGGCGGGCGCCTCGAAGAACTCTCGCGCGACACGCTCGATGGCTGTCTTCGTCTCCTCGGTCGCGTGTTCCCCCCGAAGGAAGAACCGGAGATAGGTCACATCGGCCATCTCGCCGTCGCACTCGCGCTCCAGGAGCGTCTCGACGTACGCGAGGAGATGACGGGTCTGTTCAGAGGGGGTCCCCTCGGGCCAGGTCATCCCCGACAGCCGGACGCGGTCGTGGTCCGGGTGGTGCGTGACGACGCCGTTTGCCACCGCCGGCTCGTCGGCGTCGCCCCGCACGATGGTGGTTCTGCGCATATCCGGGGGTGCGCGGGCGAGCGGGAAAGGATGTCGGGACAAGTGGGAGACATCCAGCAGCCCCCCATCGCCCCGGGCGGCACGACCGGTAACGTACGAACCATCTAGCGGCACGCCTAAACCACCGCACCACGACAGCCAGGCCATATGGACTTCGCGGACGCGAGCCAGCGCGCGACCGAGGTCGTCGAGTCGGTCTCGGACGTGGTGGTCACGCGCCAGCCGTTCGTGGAGACGGTGGTGACGGGCGTCGTCGCCGGCGGGCACGTCCTGCTGGAGGACGTGCCCGGAACGGGCAAGACCCTGACCGCGCGGGCGCTGGCGACGGCGCTCGGACTGGAGTTCTCGCGGGTCCAGTTCACGCCGGACCTCCTGCCCGCGGACGTGACCGGTTCGTACGTGTTCAACGAGCGCGACCGCGAGTTCGAGTTCAATCCCGGCCCCGTCTTCGGCAACGTCGTGCTCGCCGACGAGATCAACCGCGCGCCACCGAAGACCCAGGCCGCACTGCTCGAAGCGATGGAGGAGGGGCAGGTCACCGTCGACGGCGAGACCCACGACCTCCCGGACCCCTTCCTCGTCATCGCGACGATGAACCCCATCGAACAGGAGGGGACCTTCCCGCTCCCGGAGGCACAGATCGACCGCTTCCACCTCAAGTCGAGCATCGGCTACCCGGACCCCGACCGGGAGGTGGAGATTCTCGACCGGCGGGCCGAGCGCGACGACGACACGCCGACGGCGTGGCAGGTCCTGACGCCGGACGACGTCCGCGAGTTGCAGGCCGTCCCCGAGCGGGTCACCGTCGACCCCGACCTCCGGACGTACATGACGCGGCTCGCGCAGGCGACCCGACAGCACCCGCAGGTCGACGTGGGCGTCTCCCCACGCGGCACACAGCGGCTGTTCGAGCTATCGCGCGCCCACGCCGTGGTCCAGGGGCGGGATTACACCACCCCCGACGACGTGCGCGAGGTGGCCCAGCCGACGCTGGCCCACCGGCTCGTGCTGACCGCCGACGCCCGCGTCAACGACATCTCACGGGCCAGCATCGTCGACGAGGTGCTCGACGAGGTACCCGTCCCGACAGTCCGGCGGTAGCTGTGGCCGGTCGGAATCACGGCCGGCCGGGGCAGGCGGCTCAGAAGGTGATGACCTCGTAGTCGTCGCGAACGAGTGAGAGCACGCTCGTGTAGTCGTCACGGGTGCGCAGGACGGTGACCCCCTCCGCGTCCAGCGCCTCGTCGACCCCGAGGGTCTTCGCGCAGTCCTCGCAGGCCGCGATGTCCGCGACCTCCCGGTACAGGTCGTGGAACTCGTGGGCCGACTCTTCGAGCCGTGGAATCCACCTCGTCCCGGCGCCGTCGAATATCAGCCGCACGTTGTCGGTCACGCTCTGCGAGAGCGAGACAGCGGCGTCGAGCCCGTTGTACATGCGTGCATAGTCAGCTTCCGTCTCGATGCCCGCCAGGATGATGATGGCCACGTCCGCCATACAGCGCCCCGGGCTTGTACCCTGTTAACAATACCGACGATTCCGGCAGCTACCCAACCGCGATGAGCGCCACCCCGGCTACGGCGAGGGCCGCAGCCAGCAGTCGCCGGCCGAAGCCACGCTCACCGAGCAGGACACCACCCAGGACCACGGCGACGACAGCCTGCGTGTTCACGACCGGCGAGACGACACTGGCCGGGGCCGCGTCGAAGGCGAGGACGGTGAGGTGGACGGCGACGGCGAAGAGGGCCGCAAGCGCGACCAGTTCCGGAAGCGCCTCGCGGAGGTCATCGACGCGGGCACGAGGGAGCGCGAGCGGGAGCGAGACAACCGTGACACCGACGAAGGTGGCGAGGGCGACCGCCTGTGGCGTGAGAGCGGTCGTCGAGAGCGCCGCGCGCGTCCCAACGTCCGCGACCGCGAACAGCACGGCGCCGGCGAGCGCGAGCCGCGCAGGCGTGTACGCGGCCGCCCGCCGGAAGGGAGCGAGGAGGCCGCCGCCCTCGTAGTTGGCCACGTAGATGGCGGCGGTCGCGACCAGCACGCCGCCGAGCTGGAGCGGGCCGAGCCGCTCGCTCAGCAGGACGAGCTCGAGCGGGAGGACGAACACCGGGACGAGCTTGTTCAGCGGCGCGACGTAGGAGACCTCGCCCAGTTTGAACGCGCGGACCGAGACGAGCGTGGCCGCGCCGGCCGCGAGCCCCACACCCGTGATAAGCAGCCCGTCACGGAGCCCGAAGCCGGGCGGGACCAGCGGCTCGCCCGCGGGCCACGTGGCCGCGGCGATGAGGGTGTACCAGCCCAGCGCGGCGAGTTCGTTCGCGGCGACGTAGACCGTCGCCGGGAGGTGGGCGACCGCCAGCTTGTAGCCGAAGAGGTAGGCGCCGAACGCGAGTGCGGCCGCAACGGCGAGCGCGACACCCGCAGGGAGCGACCCGAGCACGCCTCACGGTCGCGGCGGCCGACGGGTAGCCCCTCCGATTCGATGCCGGTCCGCGGAGGCACATCCAGTTCCCAGCGCCGGGGGCGCAATCGAACCGCGCTCACCGCGGGCGGGTCCGGCGTCGCAGGCCGGCTCGCCGCCGACCGACGGCCGACACGGCCCGTCCCATGGCGACCACGCGGCGGCCGACCAGCGAGCCGGTGGCAGTGACGAAGACGACCGCCAGGTAGGTGGCCGGGACGAGCACCGCGAGCGAGAGACAGGCGAACCCGATAGCCGCGTAGCCGGAGTACACCGGTCCCGTGGCGATGGTTCCGGCCCGTGCGATATCAGCGATACTCTCCAGACCGATGCCCGCGAGTAGCAGACCGAGCGCGAACAGACGCCACGTCAGTCCGCGGACGGTGTCCCACGACGGGAGCACGGAGACGACCACCCGGCGTACACCGCCGCCGGCAGCGAGCAGCAGGCGTCCGACCATGTGACACCAGGTACCAACCCACACTACTTCAATCGTGGGACGAATCCGCAAGACGCGCGGCAGACGACGACCGCGGTGACGAACGTGCTCTCACCGCGGGCGGCTCCGTCGGTCACACCCGCGCCCCCCATGGTCTCGACGGGAGCGACCGGTGCTATCTGGTGTGCGACGGCCGGGGACCAGCGCCCGGCCAAGCGCGACCACCCGGCGCCCGAGCAGCGACCCCGTGGCCGTGCCGAGCGCGACGGCCCAGTAGACGACGGGGACGACGAGCGCGAGCGCGAGACAGACGAAGCCGATGGCCGCGGCGCCGGGATAGAACGGCCCCACGGCATCGGGACCGGCGCTGGGGATGTCGGCGATACTCTCGAGTCCGAGCGCCACCGCCAGCCCTCCGACCGCGAGCAGCCGACCGGTCCAGCGCCGCACCGATACCCACCCCGGGAGGAGCCACACGACGGCCGCCCGGGCCGCCCCGCCCACCGACAACAGGAACCATCCGAGCATGTACACGAGGATACCACGGGACGGGGTTTGAACGGTTGCTCTACCCGAATCCTGATATTTGAACGGTCGGGTCACTCTACTTCTGCACTTCAGAACACGGCGCGTATCGAATCGTGAGTCGACGGGTGACTCGACACTCGGAGTCGGAGCGACCCCCGGGCCGTGCCCGCGTTCGACGGCGACCGACCGGATGCACCGCCGCCCGAGCGTACGCACTTCGGTGCCGCCGCTGGCCGACTCCCGCACACTGGCGGTAGGTCGCCTCTCTCGGACCGTACCTCGCTGGGGGAGGGAACCACCTGCGGATATGCACAGCAGACCATTGTATGGTTCCCAGCGGACTCAGCGCTTCTACAGCCCGTACAGTCACGCAGGCCGCCGAGAGCATCCGCAGGCCGGATGGCCAGCGACTTGTCGGTCGCGCCCGTGTCTCCGGTCGATGGAGCCGTCCCTGTCCCTCGCGCTCGTGTGGGACGTCCTCGCCACGGTCCTGCCACGGGTCGCGAAGATCGGGCTGTTCATCGGACTGGGCGTCGCGCTGGCCGACCTGCTGGTCTCGTTCGGCCTGCTGGAGAAGGTGACGGGGCTCTCACGCCGGCTCACCGGACCCGCCAATCTCCCCGACGAGGCCGGCACCGCCATCGTCACCACCGCCGCCTCCACGACCGCGGGCTACGGGATGCTCGCCGAGTACCGCGACGAGGGGCGCATGGACGACCGCGCGACGCTCGTCGCCGTCACCATCAACACGTTCTTCGGCTTCGTCCAGCACATCCCGACGTTCTACGCGCCCGTCCTCATCCCCATCCTCGGCCTCCGGGTGGGCCTGGCGTACGTGACCGCCCGGGCGCTCGTGGCGCTGGCCATCACGCTCACCGGCGTCGTCGCAGGGGCGCTCCTGCTTGACCCGCCCGCGCCCGCGGCCGAGGCTGTCGTCGCCGACACTGCCGCGTCCGAGACCGTCGAGGCGGACGGCGGCGGCGGTCCCGCGGCCGCGTCGGAGCCCCCGGAGACGACCCGCGACCGGCTGCTCGGCGCGGCGTGGACGGGCGCCGAGAAGGTCCGCGATATCCTGCCCCGGCTGGCGCTGGTCTACGCGCTCGTCGTCCTCTTCACGCGGTTCTACGACCCCGCGAACCTCACGTCGCTGGCCGGTCCACTCTCGGACGCGACGGGGCTCCCGGGCGCTTCGGTGCCCGTCATCGCCGTCTACGCCATCGACACCACCAACGGTGCGCTGGTGCTGGCGCCACTGGTCCGTGACGGCACCTTCGGGGTGCGGGCTGCGGTCGCGACGATGCTCATCGGCGGCATCGTCTCGTTCGCCGTCTCCACGTTCAAGCGCTCCATCCCGTTCCAGTACGGCATCTGGGGCGCCGAGTTCGGCACCAGAGTGGTCGTCGTGAACACGGCGCTGAAGGTGGTCTGGATCGCACTGGCGGTCGCGGTGGTGCTGTACGCGCCGCTACCGGGCCTGTAGTCGAACCACTGACGTCCGTCACCTCTCCAGGATGCTCGTCGAGTACCACACCGAGAGCGATGACTCTCCGACGGACAGCGAACGAGCCGTCGGGTCTGTGGAACAGCCGGGGGCTGGAACTGCCGTTCGACGACAGGTCCGTCGCTATCGGGTGTCCGAGAGAGCGTGGGGGAGAAACGCCGGAGCTGCTGTCGAACGGCCGAGTCCGAGTCGGGGACCCACGCGTCGCTGGCGGACGAGTGAAAGAACGGAGAAGTTCGTGGGTGTTACTGCGGGCTGCGGTAGCGCCGGTCGACCTTCTCGACGTGACCGAAGTACGAGAGGACATCCAGCATGTCGCCGACCTGCTCGGAGGAGTAGCGGTTGTGGAGACCGGCGTACTCGGCGATCTTCGACTGCTGGTTCCCGCGCCCGTTCGTGCGCTGGGTGGCGTCCTCGACGGCCTCGATGAGCTTCGCGAAGTCATCGGTCATCTCCTCGAACCGGGGGTCCGTCGGGCCGATGACACCCTCTTCTTTCAGTGCGTCGCCGATCTCGTCCATGGACTCGCCTTCGACTGTGAACGTTGCCATACGCCAACCCACACGGCGCGATTACATAACTATTTCGCTGTTTGGTACGATACCAGCACCGTTCGAGGACTACGACCGCATTTTGGTCAGAATGAGCAGCCAGCGGGGGCGGTCGGAGCGGCCGTGCCCGTCGCCTGTAACAGGAACTTTCATTATGGTTCGCCTGCTCGGTAGAGGTAGATGCTGACCACTCCCGATAGATCCGGTTCGTCCGTCTATCGAGCCTCGTCCCGTGGCACCTCCCATGGCGTCGTACGCGTACGGGTACGCTGACCCTTCTCCATCCGACCGTACCGACGACGACCACCCTGCGACCCGCGACCCACACCCAACACGACAGATGAGCACCGAACCCTCACCCGCCACACGCGACGCGACACCGACCGCCCCGACCGACGACCAGCCCCGCGCCGGCGCCCCGAGCGCGACCCGAACCGAGTCCTGGACCACCGCCGAGACCGACGACCCCTTCGCGACCGCGCGTGCGCCGCGAACCTTCGACCCGTTCTGTACCCGCCGGCTCCGCAACACCTGCGACGAGGAGAACGCCGCACAGCTCGAGGAGAACTGACCGCACTCTGTTCCACGCTCGTTCAGCCCGCCAGCTGCTGCTGGATGTCGACGAGTCGCTGGAAGGAGAGGAGCCCCAGTCCGCCGAGGAAGGAGACGAGACCGACACCGTTCAGGAGGAAGAACCACCCGAAGGCGTCCTCGGCCGGCACGTTCCCGGCGCAGTAGTCGACGGTCATGCCGTCGGTGAGCGTGATGGCCGCCGAATCCGCGGTTGCCGACGGACAGCCCGCTATCGGCGCGGTCGCCGAGGCGGCGACGATGACCGCGAGTCCAGCGGCCGCGAGACAGAGTCCGATTACGTGTCTGACCCCCATATCACTCCCCCACGCCAACGTTCGAGGGGGTGTGCATAGTTCCTGCGGCCGATTCCGTCGAATGTTCGCCGACAGCAGCGGCCCGGCCCGGCAGCGCGTCGCTCCGGGAGCGACACAGGCGACCGGACGGCTAAGTCGCTCGCGCCCGTAGCGCCGGCGTGTCGCTCGCCGACCGGCTCGGGCGCCTGACGCCCCCCTCGACGCTGGTGGACTGGTCGCTGTTCGCGGCCGTCGTCGTCCTCGTGGCGACGGGGCTAGCGACGGCGTTCGCCGGCAGCCTCGGCGACGCGTGGCTCTTCGTCGTCCACGGTGTGGCGGGGCTGTCGCTGGTCGCGCTGGTCGGGGTGAAACTGTACCGGGTCCGTGGCCGCGTCCGGGCCGGCGTCCGCGCACGCTCCGGGACGGTCGGGCTCTCGCTCCTGCTCGCGGCCCTCGTCGTAGGCGCACTCGGGACGGGCCTCTGGTTCGTCCTCGGCGGCCCGCTCTTCCTCGGCCCGCTAGCGCTGCTCGTCATCCACGTCCTGCTCGGGCTGGCGGTCGTCCCCGTCCTGTGGCTCCACCTCCGCGACCGCCTGCACTCGCCGGCCGACGCCCTCGCGGGCGGCGACCGCCGGGACGCGCTCCGCTACGCAGGGCTCGTCGGCGTCGGCGCGGTCGCGTGGCGCGCACAGAAGACCGTCAACCGCGCGCTCGGGACCGACAGCGCGGACCGCCGGTTCACCGGCTCGCGCGAGCGTGGCTCCGGCGACGGCAACCGCTTCCCCGTCACGATGTGGGTCGCCGATGACCCCTCCATCGTTGACGCGGCGACGTGGTCGCTCTCGGTCGACGGCACCGTCGAGGAGCCGTTCGCGCTCGACTACGACGCGCTGCCGACCGGCGCCCAGCGCACCGCGGTCATCGACTGCACGAGCGGCTGGTACTCCGAGCACGCGTGGCAGGGTCTTCGGGTCGGCGACCTGCTCGACCGGGTGGGCGTCGCCGAGGACGCCCGCTGGGTGCAGTTCCGCTCGGTGACGGGCTATCGCTGGTCGCTCCCGCTGGACGAGGCCCGCGGCGCGCTCCTCGCGACGGCGGTCGACGGGGAGACGCTCTCACACGGCCACGGCTTCCCGCTCCGGCTGGTCGCCCCCCAGCGCCGCGGCTTCCAGTGGGTGAAGTGGGTGGAGTCGGTCCGCGTGACGCGCCGCCGTGAACTCGGCGAGTGGGTCGCCATCTTCGCCAGCGGGCTGGAGGAGTAGGTCAGTCCGCGCTGGCCCCGGAAGCCGCGTCGGCCCGGTCGGCCTCGAGCTGCCGTTCGGCGGCGTGCTGGCGGCGCTCGGTCTCGGGGTCGAGGGCGGCGCGAGCCGCCTCGGAGAGCTTGTTCTCGACCGCCCGGCCGTTGCGTTCGCGGACGACGATGTCGTCGTCCTCGAGCTTCTGGAGGTGATGCGTCACGGTGGAGGGCGAGCGGTCGACCTCCTCGGCCAGGCCGCTGACCGACGCCGGCTCCAGACGGACGAGCGCGTCGAGGATATCCGCGGTACTCTCGTCGGCCATCGCCGCCGCCAGTTCGAGGTCGTCCGTGCCGGCGGGGTAGAACCGCTCGCAGTTGCGGACTCGCCCGGTCGCGACCAGCCCCTCGCGCTCGAGCACCTTCACGTGGTGCCGGGCAGTCGAGAGGTTCACGTCCGCCCGGTCGCTGACCGCCGTGATCGGCTCGCCGGGCTGGTCGGAGATTGCCTCGTAGACGTGCCGCCGCGCGTCGAGCTCCAGCGGGTCCGAGTCGTCGTACCGGGAGTACCGGAACAGCGACAGCATCCGGGCGAGCCGCGAGAGCGGCCCATCGCCGGCCGCGAGTGCGGTCGCGCTCGCCCGCGCGGCCGTAGTCCCGGCGCCGGTACCGCCCGTCATCGATGCCTGCCGGACCGCGACCCCGGCCCCACCGACCAGCAGCGCGCCGAGACCGAGGCCGGTCGCCTCCTCCTCGGAGACGGGCAGGTTCTCCCAGCCACCGAAAGCGGTCGGAGCGCCCGACCCCGCCGCGAGCGAACGCTCACCGTCCGAAGCACCGACGGGTGCGTCGTCGTCCCCGTCACCGCTGCCGCCCTCGGCAGCGCCGCCACCGAAATCATCGGACCCGTCGTCGAGCCGAGCCACCCGTTCGCTCGACGAGAGCCCGCCGTCCGAACCGGTCGAGAGCGCCCCTCCCGTGGTGTTGGTCAGTTCCTCGGTCGCCCCATCGGTCGACACCAGCGTACCGTCGCCGGTCAGCTCGTCGACTGCGCCGGTCGTCCCCGCGGAGAGGTCACTCGTCAGTGTCTCCGTCGTCTCGGCCAGCGAGGTCACCCGGTCGGTCGTGAGGTCGGTGACCTCGCCCGTCGCGTCGGTCAGCGACCCGGTCGCACCCTCCAGGTCACCGTCGGTGGTCGACGACACCACGTTCGTCGTGTCGTCGGCCGTCGCGTTCACCGTCGAGGCGGTCACGCCGACCGTCTCCGTCACCTCTCCGGTCGTCGTGTCCGTGGCATCGGTGACCCCGTCGGTCGCGACCGTGACCGCATCCGTGGTGTCGTCGGTGGCCCCGCCGGTGGCGGTGTCGAGGGTCTCACCGGTGGATTCGACCGTGCCGTCGACGGCACTGGTCGTCGAATCGGTCGTCTCGTCCACCGCATCCGTCGTCGAGTCCACCGTCGTCTCCACCGTCGAAGCCGTTCCGCCGACCGTGCTGTCGACGGTGTCCGTCGTCGAGTCGAGGGTCTCGTTGAGAAGACCGTCGTCGTCCCCCAGCGGTGTGGCCGTGGCGTCGCTCGCCGCCACGAGCGGAACGCCTGCGACGGCCCCGAAGAGGAGCCACGCGGTGACCACGACGGCGAAGAGCCGGCTACCGCCGGACTCGTCGCTGGGGGACATGCTCGTTCCTATCGGGGGGCTCATCGGACTTAAATTGCCGGGTCAATCGGGCGAGTGTACCCCCGAACGCCACGCCACACCTAGAAAAATCGGACGTGTTAGACCCCAGAGCATACGTTTGGATGGATTCGTCACAACCCCCTTTTGTACCCGGACTGTTCGTTCGGTCAAGTGGAACGGTTCCACGACCAGACAATGACCGGACAGACCGCAAGCGGCGGAGATTCGCACCGACCCACCGAACAGGGCACTCGAGCGGAAATCATGGACGCCACCTACACGGCGCTGGGGAAACACGGGTACGCGGACCTGACCATCCAGACCATCGCCGACGAGTTCTCGAAGTCGAAGTCGCTGCTGTACTACCACTACGACGCGAAGGACGACCTGCTCGTCGACTTCCTCGACTGGCTCGTCGAGGAGTTCGCCTCCGAGGTCGGCGCCGACCCGGCCGGCAACCCGGAGGACCGCGTGCGCGACCTCTTCGAGATGCTCGTCCCCGAGGACGACGGGTCCGAGGGCATCCGGCTGTCGCTCCTCGAGCTACGGATGCGCGCGCCACGCGACGAGCGGTTCGCAAAGCGGTTCGACGCGCTCGACGAGCGCGTGCAGGCGGAGTTCGCGGCCGCGGTCCGCGAGGGAATCGCCCGCGACCGATTCCGCGACGTGGACGCCGAGTTCGTGGCCGACACCCTCTACTCGCTGGCGACGGGGACGACCGTCCGCCGGCTGACCACCGACTACGACGGCGAGAGCGCCCAGCGTGGCCTGGACGACGTCATCGACCGACTCCGTGCCTGAATCAGTCACCGCGGAGGGCGACGAGCGCCGTCGCCGCCGCACCCAGTAGCAACGCAACCGCCGCTCCCTCGCCCGGTCCGGCCACCGAGGCGGCGTCGGCAACGGACCCGAGCCCGACGCCGGCCGCGATGGCGACCCCGGCGACCGCCAGGCTCGTCGTCGCGTGCCCGCGCTCGACGGCCGACTGCCGGCCGGAACGCGCGGCGGTATCCGCCGTACTGTCCGCTTCTCCCCGGCCGACGAGCCCGTCCATCGACAGCCCGAACTCCGTGAAGTCCCAGACCAGCACCGCCAGTGCCACCGCGGCGACCGTCCGCGCAGGGTCCCGGGTCAGGACCGCCGACCCCAGCGTGCCGGCCGCCAGGAGGCCCGCAGCCACCGCGCCGAGTCCCCGCTCCCCCCGGAGGAGGCCCACACGTTCAGCCCCCGTCAGCGCCGCGAGCAGGACGAACGCCGGTGCGATAGCCAGCAACACCACCAGCGGCGTCACCACGCCCCGGACGGCGCCGGCCGACCCGGCGGCGTCGGTGAGGAACCCAGCCGCACGCACGAACCCGGGAACGACGCCGACGAGCGCGCGCGTGGCCGCGCCGACCGCCGACGGGGCGAGGAGCGCCCCGAGCAGGACCCCCCCGGAGCCGACGGCGACCGCCAGCCACCCCGCCGGCCGGCGCGACGCGGGGACGCCGGCCGCACCGAGCAGGACCGTCGCGGCGTATCCCGCGGTCGTGACTGCAGCGAGGCCACCCAGCGTCGCGTGTGTGGCCCCGTCACGGGCTGCACTCGCCAGCCCCGGGCCCAGCGCGGGGGCAACGAGCGTCGCCGCGAACAGGGCGACCGTCCCGCGCAGGAGCCACGGACGGACGGCGGCGACCGACCCGGCTGGCGCCGCGAGGCCGTCGGCGACGGCGCGCCGGGCCCACAGCCACGACAGCCCGAGAACGACGCCGGCCTCGGCGAGCGGCGCCGCCGGCCGGAGAACGCCGGGAGCCAGTGCCTCCAGCGTGCTGGTGAGCGAGGCGGCGGCGATGGGGTTCCCGCGGACGGTGGCCGCCACGGCCAGGCCGAACCCGGCCAGCGCGAGACAGCCCGGCAATCCGACCCCGGCTGCCAGGCGATTCGGTGGCGCTCCGAGCAGGACCGGGACGAGGACGAGCACCCCACCGGCCGCGAGCGCCGCCGAGAGCCCCACGACCGGCGGCGACCCGGCGGCGGTGACCGCGACGCCCCCGGCCAGCAGGAGGCCGCCGCCCCCCGCGAGGAACGCCCCTGCCGCCAGCGCGGGCGGGCGCGACCGACCCAGCAGGAGCGTCGCGGCGCCCATCGCTACCGCCCCCTCGGCGACGACCGCGACGGCCCCGACGGTCGCGACGCCAGCGAGCACGACTCCGGCCGCCAGTATCGCCGCAACGGCCGCCAGTGCGCCGCTCGTCGGCGTGGGACGTCGCCGGGTCGAGTCGACTCCGGCCGGACCGGTTCCAGCCGACTCGCGGGCGCCGGCGTCGTCCCGTTCGTCCGGTCGTTCGGTGGTCCTTCGTGCCACGGTCACCACTCCCGGAGCGTGCGAGCGAGCGCCTCGCGCAACGGTTCGTCCGTCCAGTCCACGACGCCGACACCCTCGCCCCGGAGTTCGGTCACCCGGGCCGCCCGCTCGAACCCCGACAGTTGCGCGGCCGGCGTCGGCGCATCCAGGGCCGGGGACAGCACCCGGACATCGTGTTCGTCGGCCCGGAGCGTCCGCACGAGCGACGCCGCCTCGTCGTCGAGGAGCGGCGAGCAGAACAGCACTCGCGCGCCCGACGGGAGCGCCGCCCGCAGCGCCGTGACCGGGTCGGCCGCATCGCCCCCGTTCTCACCCGGCGTGTCGCGGGGCACGCCGCCGAAGACGGCATCGAGGTCGGGGTCGTACACACCCGGCTCCGTGTCGGCGGGTGGGCGCTCGTCGTCCGACGCCCCGGACGCTTCGTCGGCCGGTTCGAAGGCGTCGCCGAACGGGTCGCCGCCGTCGGAGCGGACGGTCGAGCGCCCGCCGTACCCGCTACCATCGGCCGCCTCGGCGCCCGTCGACGGTCCGCTCGGCCCGTCCCGCTCGTTCCCTCCGGGGGACCCCCCGTCGCGCCGTGCCGGGTCGCCGGCCGCACCGAGCGCGACGGGTACCTCGGCAGAGGGGCGGGTTGCGCCGGGGCCGTAGGCGTCGAACGCACGCCGCCCCAGCGTCCGGTGGTCGACGCCCCTCCCCGGGCCGAGGGCGGCCGGCGCGTCCGGGACGAACCCGAGGGCCACCGTGGCGTCACGCTCCAGCAGTGCCTCGAACGCCCCCTCGGCGGCGAACAGCGTGTACTCGATGGCGGTCGGCGCCGAGTCGCCCGCCCGCTGGAAGGTCGGCGCCGTGGCGTCGACCACGATGGCGACGGTCGCGGAGCGGTGCTCGCGGAACTCGACGGTCGCCAGTTCGCCCGTCCGGGCGAAACGGCGCCAGTCGACCCGTGAGAGCGGGTCCGAGCGCTGGTACTCGCGGACGGCGTGGAACTCGACGCCGCCGCCCTTCGAGTCGGCGGCGCCGTCGACACTGCTCACGTTCGGCGCGGTCGTCGCGTCTCCCGTTCCCGTGGCCCGGCAGCGAAGCCGTGACTCGGTCGAGAGGGCGACGGTTTCGGCGTTCGCGCCCGCGCCGACGGCCGCTGCCCGGACCGGTCCGAACTCGTGGTCGCCGCGGCGCGCGCACACTCGATAGGTGAACGAGGTCTCCTCGCCGGGGCGGAGCGTCGTCGCGGACGCGGCAACCCCCTCGACGACGCCGAGTGCCGCCGGGACGGCGTCCGCGAGCCGACAGTCCCGGAGTGCCGGTCCCCGGTTGCGAACGGTGACGGTCACCGCGACGCGCTCGCCGACCGCGGGCTGGGCGGGGTCGAACGAGCGCCGGGCCTCCAGCTCGGGCGTCGGCGTGGTCGAGAGCCGACCGTACGCGACGAAGGCCAGCGGGACCGCCGCAGCCACCAGCACCGCGCGGTTCTGTGTCACCACGCCCAGTCCGAGCGCGAGGACCGCGATACCCGCCGCGACCGCCCAGCGCCCACTGGAGACCGGCGAGGGAGGGTCGGCCGCCGCCGACTCGCCATCGGGGGAGACGTCGCGGTCGCTCACGCTCGCTCACCCCCCGGCCGGTCGGTGGCCGTGTCCGTGCCGTGCCGAACACTGCCCGCGGCCCCGACAGCACCCGCGTTCGAGGGAGTCTCGGCGACCGTCGCCAGCGCGTCGACCGTCAGGCGGGCACGCTGGACGAACCGGGGGTCGGGTGCGAGCACCTCGTCGAGTCGCCGCCGGAGCGGCACCTGTACGTCGGCCCCGCAGAACGCCGCGACCGCCGGGTCGCGGGTCCACTCGCCGCGGCGGAAGCGGCGCCGGGCCGTCTCCGCGTCGAGCCCCTCGGTCTGCGAGAGAACCGTCATCCCCGCACGCTCGACGGCCGCCTGGACGGTCGCCCGGTCGTCGGGGTCGGCGCCGGGGCCCTCGCGCGCCACCCGGTCGAGCGCCGCAGTTACGTCGGCACCCAGCAGCGGGTAGTCGTCACGGGGCGTCCGTGTGGCCCGGAACGATGCGGCCGGGTCGGCGGCCGTCGTGCCGAGCCGTCCCCGGACGAGGGCCGCCGCGCCGACGGCCGTGCCGAGCGCGAGGGCGCCAGCCGCGACCGGCGTGGCGGCGCGGCCGGCAGCAGCGAGGGTCGCGGTGAGTCCCGGCGGCAGTACCGACCCCGAGCGGGCGAGCAGACCCAGCGCCGCCAGCGCTACCGCCAGTGCCGCCAGTGCGCGTCGCTTCATCGGCCATCACCCCGGTTCGTACCGGCGCCGTCGTGTCCGTGGCGCGACTCGTCGCGGGCGTCGGCGTTCACCTCGCGGCCGGCGCGTTCGACCTCGCGGAACGCTTCGCGGGCCGTGTCCTCGGTCGCCGCCGGGTCGCGGCTGCCGTAGCGGACCGCCTCGAACGCCTCGCGCAGCCGCGCGACCGATTCGGCGGGTAGCCCCCGGCGCGCCGCCTCGTCAGCCACCTCGCCGGGCGCGCGGTCGGCCATGCCGAACGCGTCGGCGAAGCGCGCCCACGTCCGGTAGACGGCGTTCTCGTCGGCGTCGGGCGCCGGCACGTCGGGGGGCGCCGGCTCGTCCTCGTCGAAGTCGGGCACGTCGACATCGGGGCCGCCGAGCCGGCGCGCGACGGCCCGGAGCACGACCAGTCCCGCCAGCAACACCCCCAGCCGGAGCAGCCGCAACAGCTCGCGAGGGCGCGTCAGGAGCGACCGGTCGACGGCGAGGTCGATGTCGGCCGCCGCGAGGCCCCGAGACGCGACGAGGGCGAGGCCCGCGCCGAGCAGCGCGAGCCCGGCGAACCACCACGGCCACAGTGTCACCCGGTGGACGCCGGTCGCCGCGCCGCGTCGGGCGCCGACGCTCGTCCCGAGCGAGACGGGGAGGTCCACGGTCACGGACCCGTCCGCGGCCGTCCGGCCGACCGGCTCGCTGCCGACGAAGACGGTCGCGTTCGCCACCGGCTCCCGGGCCAGCGTGACGCGCGTCTCGACGCTCCCGCCCGGATAGACGAGGCCGCGCGGCCGGACCCGAAGCCGGGTCGACAGGTCGCGCGAGGCGTTCACGGCAACCCGGTCGCGCCGGACAGTCACGTTCAGCCGTTCGGCGTACGGCACCGGGACCGTCGCCCGCCCACGGTCGTCGGTCACAGCGACGCGGCGCTCGTTCACCGTCACCGTCGCCGCCGAGAGCGGGACGCCCGCGACGGACCCGCGCAGGCTGACGTTCCCGCCGGGACGCGGGTCGCTCGCGAAGGCGAGGGTCCGCTCGTCGGTCCGGACCGCGAGCATCGCGGCCCCCGTCGCCGCGTCCCGGCGGACGGTGACGTTCGCCCGCGGTCTGAACGGCGCCGGGAACGTGGCGCGGCCGGCGGCGTCGGTCGTGTAGGTCTCTCCGGCGACCGAAACCGTCGCGTCCGCGACCGGAACGCCCTGGATGGCGGCCGTGACGGTCACCTCGCGGCCGGGCGCGGCAGCGGCCCGCGGGGCGAGCGCCACGTCGATGGAGGTGTTCAGGTCGAAGGTGGTGTTCTCCGGGCGGACGGACGGACGTGTCGCTGCGCGGGGCGCCGCGCCCAGCGCACGGACGCTCGTCACCCGCCGGGGGGTAGCGTGGAGTGCCGACGCGTCGGGTGCCGCCGTCCCGGCAGGGACCGAGGTTGCGGTGGCCGTCCGGACGCCGCCGGTCCCGGGGGTGAACCGTCCGGCACCTTCGACGACGGTGACGGTGAACAGGACCTCGTCCGAGAGGTTCTGGATGGGGCCGCCGAGCGTCACCGAACGGCCGCTGTATCGGAGGTCCTGGACGGTCCGGGGCTGGCGGGGTCGAGCCGTGCCGCCATCGCCGCCGTCCGCGCCGCCGCCGGGCGTTCCCGCCTCGGACGTCGGCGTCGCTATCGGGAAGTCGTCGCCACCGCCACCGTCATCGCCACCCGTCGCCGTGGCCTCGACCGGGCGGTGGACGCTCACCCGGAGCGCGTCCGCGTACGGGACCCTGGCGGTCACCTGCCCGGAGCCGTTGGTCACGCCGACGGGGTCGCCGTTGAACCGGACCTGATGGTCGACCAGGGGGTCGCCCGTGTCGGGGGCGCGCGCGGCCACGGTCACCTCGTTCCCCGGGACGAGACGCCCGGCGACGTCAACCTCGGCGTTCACGCGGACGTACTCCGTGTCGCTCTGGAGGGTCGCGAGCGGCGGCCCGCCGGCGCCCGCCTGTCCGGGGGTCCGGGCGGCAGCCGCGCGGCGGGCGGCGGCACGCTGCCCACCGAGGTCCGCCTCGACGCTCCCGCGCGCGGCGGCCCGCGCCGCGGCGGGCGTCGGGTCGAACGTCACCCAGCCCTCACCCGGGAAGTAGACCTCGACCCACGTGTGGGCGTACTTGCCGCGGATGGTGTAGGTCCCGAAGTCGGTCTGCTCGTACGGCGAGTAGCCCGAGACGTAGCGCGCTGGCACCCCCTCGGCGCGGAGCATCGCCACCATCCCCGTGGCGAAGTACTGGCAGTAACCCGCTTCCATCTCGAAGAGGAAGGTGTCGGCGAACCCGTCGGCGGGCCGGCGGGCATCCAGCGAGTAGCGCTTGTTCGTCTCCAGCCACCGCTCGACGGCGACGGCCTTCGCGTACGGCGTCTCCGCGCCCGCCGTGACGTTGCCGGCCAGCCGTCGGACCCGCGCCGGCGTCTCGGCCGGGAGCTGGGTGTAGCGCTCCTCGATTGCCGCGGGATAGTCGGTGCCGGCGGCCCGGAGGTCCGCGACCGTCCAGTTCGGTACCCGGCTGGTGACCGTGAACGCCCGGCCCGAGCGGAACTCGTCGGCCGGCTGGAGGCCGGCGTCGTAGACTCGCGTCTCGTCGGCAACACTCCGCCCCACGCGGACGGGTTTCCACGGCGCCGGGAGCGTCTGGACCGCACTCCCCGTGCGAAGGCGGAGTGTCACGCGCCCGGCGTCGCCCGCGGGCCCCGACAGCGGGCCGTCGTACGCCGTCGCGTTCCCGGTGCGTTCCCAGCCGTTGCCGGTGTACCGGTCGTACGACATCGACCGCCAGTACGGGCGCTCGACGGCGCCGACGGTCGGCTTCGTCGGCCCCTCGGACGGCGTCGGCGTCCCCTCCACGCCCAGCAACGTCCGCACGGCGGGGTTCCCGGACTGGTCGAGCAGCGGCACCGCGGCGACGAGACTCACGACGCACACGCCGACCAGCACCAGCGACAGCAGCCCCCGCCGATTCACTGCCGGTGGTGGTGGCGCGACCGTACTAATGCTGTTGGGTGTGCGCAGGCGTGGCTGGCAGCCGCGCTACCGACCGAATCACTTCAACAGCCGGCAGGCCCCGGCCACCGTCTCGCACGGTGGGGTGGTACGGGGAGATAGGCTCCGCGTGCCCGAACGAGCGGGTATGCATCTCACACTGCGCCGCGACCACGTCGTGCTCCTGCTGGTGGTGAGTCTCGTCGTCGCCCTCTGGCCGGCCGGGTCCCTGGCCCCGCTCGCGGAGGCCGGCCTCTACGTCGCCCCGCTGGCGCTGTTCGTCGGGTCGCTCTCCGTCGTCGAGTTCCTCGAGACACGCGGCACGGAGTAGCAGTTCTCGCAATCCGGGAACCAGCGCCACCGCTACACGTCTCGGCCGCCACCCTCCAACTGGACCGCTCCGGCGACCACGCCGCACGGAGTACGATACAACGTATGACCCCCTGGGATACGCGCGCCACGAAGGAACTGGTCGACTCGTACTACCGGCGGGACCTGCTCACGGACTCGCAGGCCGTCGAGCTGGAGGAACTGGCCGACCGGGGGGCACCGGAGCTCGCGCTCGACCTGCTCGCCGACATCGAACCGGACGCGCGGTGAGTGCGGCGGCGACATCAGCCACGAGCATTCTCGCTATTCCCCCAGTACCCGGGGGTTCGACCCCCGATTGCAATATCTCGACTGGACGACCACTATGGAACCAGCAGCACGACAGCCAGGAACAGCACGACGACACCCAGCACGTCGCAGACGTTCGTGACGACGGGGATGACCACGTCGTCGGGGTCCAGGCCCTGGCGGTAGGCGACGTAGGTCGCGACGAGGGTCACGAAGACGGCGAGGACAGCGAGGGCCGCACCGCTGACGAGCGCGACCAGCACGACTCTGAGGAACGGAAGTTCCGTCCCGCCGACGAGTGACTGGAGGACCCACGCACCGCCGCCGACGAACGGGAACAGGGTCAGCGCCAGCAGGACGGTCGCGAGCGCGTTCCCGGCCAGCCGGTCGTCGTCCGGTGCGAACGAGAGCGTCCCCAGGTGGAACGCCGTCGAGAGCCGCGAGGCGAGTACGCTCCCGAGGTTCCCGGCGGTCCCGATGGTGACAGGCACGAGGACCAGCAGCGAGGGGTACTGCAGCAGCGTCGCCTCGAAGGAGCCGAGGACGAGGCCACTGACGAGTTCAACGAGGGTGAGTCCCAGCAGGACGGGGAGCGTGGCGCGAGTGATGGCGCGGACGGTCCACTCGGTGGGCATCTACACCCCACCTCCGGGCGCGCCGACGACGATACGAACCGCCAGCAGCAGGAAGGTCAGCCCGAACACGTCGCCCGCGGTCGTGACGATCGGCCCGACCAGCGTATCGGGGTCGCGGCCGCGCCGGTAGCCGGCGAAGACGACGACCACGACGACGGTCGAGAGGGCGATGCCCGAGAGCAGCCCGGAGATGAGCGCGATGCCGACCAGGACGGGCAGCGGCGCGGGCGACCCCCCGAGCAGCGTCAGGATGAGGAAGGCGACGGTCGCGGCGAACAGGCTCGCGAGCAGGCCGTTCCCGATGGCGGCGGCGACGGCGGCGCGGAGGCGCTCGTCGCCCGCCGTCACGCGAGGCTCGACGAGCCCCTGATGGAGGCCGGTAGCGATGCGGGCGCCCAGCGAACCGTAGACGTTCCCGCGGGTCGCGAGCAGCGCCGGGATAAGGACCAGCAGCCCCTCCACGTTCCCGAGGTCCGCGCGCATCCCGCCGAGAACCAGGCCGGCGAGGAGCCCGCCGACGGCCGACGCGGCGAGCGCCGGCAGCGCCTCGCGATACGCCTGGCCGGCCACCTCGCGCACACCCATCGTTGGAGTCGTGGGGGGGACCCCACTTCAAGCCGGGCGCCACGGACGGAGGACCGGGCGGAGAGAGAACACCGACTGGGACAGCCCAGCAGTACCCCTCGTTCGTCGGGAGCGGCATCGCCGGGTCGGCGGCCGAATCCAGCGATGCCCGACAGGCTCGGCCCTCTCGCCACACTCCGGGAAGGGAATTTTTGGGCGTACAGGAGCATCCGTCGGCCATGGGTACGGAGACAGCGATCTCGCTCTTCCTCGCAGCCGGCTTCGTCGCGACCCTCGGGATACTGATAAAGTATCGCGGGATGCTCAACCTGATTGCCGGCTACGACCCGGAGCGAGTCACCGACAGGGAGGGACTGGCGGATTTCATCGGAACGAACACCCTCTACATCGCAGTCGCTTCGATGGTCGTCGCCATCACGGAGTACGTACAACCACTCGAGAGATACCGGGTGATATGGCTCCCCTATCTCCTCGGTGTCGTACTGTTGACCGTCCGGATGGTCCGTGGGGCACGTCGATACGAGACAGCTCGATGACCCCCACGAGATTCCAACCCCGGCCTCCGAACACCGCCACAGCCGGCGGGTTCAAGGCCGGGGCGCTCCCTCTCCCGATGTGGACGCGACCCCCAGCGAGGCCGGCGGTCCCGCCGACGCCGACGAGCGCCCGCACGTCCTCCTCACGAACGACGACGGCATCGACAGCCCCGGGCTCGAAGCCCTCCGGACGGCGCTCGCCGAGCAGGCACGGGTGACGGTCGCCGCGCCGACCACGGACCACAGCGGCGTCGGCCGCGCGCGTTCGGACACCGTCGAGGTGACCCGGCGCGACGACGATGTCTACGCGGTCGACGGGACGCCGGCGGACTGTACCGCGTTCGGCCTGCGTGGGCTGGAGGACCGCCCGGACCTGGTCGTCGCGGGGTGTAACGTCGGGCCGAACTTCGACGCGTACATCCTCGGGCACTCGGGCACCGTCGCGGCCGCCGTCGAGGCGGCCTTCCTCGGGACGCCCGCCATCGCCGTCTCCGCGTACGACCCGACCGGCTTCCTCCCGGACCCGGACGACCCGGAGGACTACGCCCTGCCGGCGGCCGCGACCCGCCACCTCGTCACGGGCGCGCTGGAAACGGCCGTCTTCGACGGCTTCGAGGGGTTCGGTGCGGCCGCCGGACGCAAGGCCACGAGCGAGCGGGCGGGCGAGCGCGTCGGCTTCCTCAACGTGAACGCGCCCGCCATCGCGCCCCAGTCCGGCGCCGAGATGCGCGTCACGAGCCCGCTGACCGACTACGACACCCGCATCGAACGCGACGGCGACACCATCAGGTTCAACAACACGTTCTGGGCCTCTGCCGGCATCGAGGCTGACCTCGGCCTGGACAACCCGCCCCACCTCCCCGCGCACGACCCCGCACAGTACCCCGAGGAATCAGACCGTCACGCCATCCTCGCCGGCGACGTGTCGGTGACGCCACTGACGGCCCCGCACGGCATCAGCCATCACGAGGCGCTCGACGCGCTGACCGACGACTGGCGCTTCGGCGGGGGTGGTCCCGATGGCTGAGACCCGGAGCCACACTTAACCTGCCCGCGCCGGCAGGTCGCGTATCCCCATGACAGAGACGCTCCCGTTCACTCCGCTCGAGGAGATGACCCATCACATGGACCAGACGTTCGAGCCGTGGAACATGCAGGGGGAGATCGAGTCGACGGGAACTGTCGACATCCCGCAGCTCCGGGAGGCGACCGCCACGGCGATGGACTACCACCCGCTCGCGAGCGCCCGCCGCCGCCCGTCCAGCCTCACCGACACCCGGTACGAGTGGGTCGTCCCGGACGACCCGGAGCCGCTCGACATCATCGAGGTGGACAGCGACGAGACGGCACTCGAGGCCGTCCGGAACCGCATCTACGGGGAGCGCTTCGACCTGACCGAGGAGCCGCCGGTCCGCATCTGCATCTACCGCGGCGGTGGCCTCGACGGCGGTGACCGTGTCCTCCAGTCGACCAGCCACGTCGCGGGCGACGGCCTGGGCACGCTCCGGTACTCGCAGGCGGTCTGGGAGGCGTACAAGGGCAACGAGCCGATGCGGGACCCGGTCACGCTGCAGGAGTCACGGTCGTTCCTCCAGGATATCGAGCCGAGCCGCATCGCCGACGCGGTGCAGGCGATGGACTCGCTGGCCCGACGCGCCCGCGAATCCATCACGCGCCCCACGAGCCTCGCGACGGACGGCGGCCGCGACGTTGACGGGTGGGGATACGCCCGGTACGACCTGAGCCAGGAGCTGACCACCCGCCTCGTCCGCGACCGTCCGGACGACATCTCGGTCAACGACGTGCTGCTGTCGGCACTCCACCTCGCGATGGCCGACTGGAACGACGCCCACGGGAAGGTGACCGGGCGCCTGAGCGTGATGATGCCGGTCAACCTCCGGCCGAAGGAGTGGTTCCACCAGGTGATGGCGATGTACTCCATGTTCGAGTCGGTCCGGAGCGGCCGGGGCGACCGGCGCGATGCCGCGGACCTCCTCGACCACGTCTCCTTCCAGACGACCCGCATCAAGGAGCGCGACCGCGCCGCCGCGCTCTACAAGGCGCTCGCGCTACTCCCCGACGAGCTCCCCATCGGGCTCCGGCAGGAACTCCCCGAACTCCTCCGGGGGCCGGGGATGCGCCTGACCGACACCATCATCCTGACCAATCTCGGGAACATCCCGACCTACCCCTCGGTGGGGACGGACACCGAGGAGCGGCCGTTCTTCACCCCGCCGTCGTGGCGGGGGTCGCCGGTCGGGCTGGGGGTGGCGTCGCTGGACGGGCAGGTGCGGATCTTCGGGCGCTACCTCCGGACGCAGTTCGATTCGGACGGGGCCGACCGGTTCATGCAGACGTACGCGGACCGTATCGAGTGGCTCGTCGAGGAGATGGCCACGATGCTGGGCGACTGAACGGTCCTCCCGGGTCAGAGCCGTCGTGTCTCCGACGTCGCGCGGACGAGCGCCGTGAACCTGACCGACGCCCGGCGGGACCACCGCCAGTAGCGCCGGGCAGCGAGCCCCGTGACGACGCCACCCGCGCTGATGCTGGCGTTGAACCCGACGACCAGCAGCAGGTCACGGGAGACGAGCGCCCGGAACAGCTCCGTCGCGAACAGGCGCATTCCGAGCCCCGACAGCGCGGCCACCACCAGCACGGTGAGGAGGACCTGCTGGTAGCCGTAGGCGAGGCGCATGTCCGAGGGGTCGAGCGGGAACGTGCGCGTCGAGCCGATGCGGCGGCGGAGCACCGCGCGACAGGAATCGCGCGCGTGCCGGCAGCCCCGCCGGACACGGAGGAGCCGCCGGCCGAGCGGCCCGCTGTAGCCGGCCACGAGCGGCTCGGGTGGGCCCCGTCGGGTCGACATGGCGACCGCAAGATTTCGTGTCATGGTATATCAAACCGCGTCAGACGGCCGGCAGACGACCGTCCCGACGGCGGTCCCCGTCCGGGCGCGTCCGACGCCTGACCGACGGCGCCGGAGGGTTTTCCTCGGCCGGTCTCCGAACCGGAGGCATGTCCGTGGGCGGGTCGCTGTACGTCGGGGCGGTGCCCAGCGACGGCGAGGGCTGGTTCGCGGCCGCGTTCGACGGCGACGGGCTCGCCGGCGCCGGTGCTCACGAGGGCATCGGCGCCTGCTGGACCCACTACGAGGAGACGGCCGCCCGCATCCTCGTCGGCGCGCCCATCGGCTCCGTCGGGAGCGACGGGAGCCCCCGCGGGTGCGACGAACTGGCCCGCGAGGTGCTCGGCGAGCGGGGACACGTAGTGGTCGACCCGCCCGTTCGCGAGGCCGCGCGCAAGCGTCGCTACCCGGCCGCGGCGCGCGTCCACGAGCGCGTGACGGGCCGGGAGCTGGCCGAGCGCGCCTTCGAACTGGCCGACGCCGCCGCCGCGCTCGACGACCTCCTGAGCGAGGTGCCCGAGGCCCGCGACATCGTGGCCGAGTCCCATCCAGAGGTCTGTTTCGCCGCGTTCGCCGGCGATCCCCCCGAACACCCGCGCTCGACGGCCGGCGGCTACGCCGAGCGGATGCGCGCGCTCGCCGAGTTCGACCACGATGCCCCGCCCGCGGTCCAGTCGGCCGCCGAGGCCGCCGGCGACGCCCGCGTCACCGTCCACGACGTACTGGACGCGCTGGCGCTCGCCTACACCGCCCGCCCCGGCCGGGCGACGTTGCGCTCGCTCCCGCCCGACCCCCCGACCGACGCCGAGGGGCTCCCGATGGCCATCCACTACCGGGCCGAGGAGCCGCTGTAGGCCCCCGACGGCCGACCGTTCAGACCGTTCATCGCCCGTGAACGGCCACGAACCGCCCGAACGGCGTTCCCGGTTGAAGTGTGTCCGACGACTCGACACGAGTGACATGAACGCCGAACGCTACTCGCTGGTCGCGGTCGCCGGGGCGCTCCTGCTCGTGGCGACTGCGGCACTCACACCGCTGGCGCTGCCCGGTGTGGCTCCGGGGTGGACGCTCCTCGACGCGACGCTCTGGACCACGACGGTCCTCTTCGGCGGGACGGCCCTCGTCTGGGTCGTCCTCACCTACGTCGTGGGGGCGGGATACGAGCCACCAGAGGTCGAGTACGGCCCCGATGAGGTCCACGTCCGGGTTCTGACCATCGACGCCGAGGACGTGGTACAGGCCACCGTCGACTCGCTTCCCGATCGGTTCGACGACGTCCACGTCGTCGCGGAGGCGCCCATCGACGTGGCGGGCGCGACGGTCCACGTCGTCCCGGACGAGTTCGACTGCGAGGCCGTCCGGAAGGGCCGCGCCATCGAGTGGGCCCGCCGCAACGTCGACCACGACCGCGAGTTCGTCGCGTACCTCGACGAGGACAGCGTCGTGGAGTCGTTCGAGGGGCTGCCCGATGCCGATGTCGTCCAACTCCGCGAGAAACCACGCCGGAGCGGCGGCGTCCTCCCCTACCTGGCGGACATCTACCGGATGGGCGTCCAGATCGAGCAGCGCGCGTTCGCGCGGCTCGACATCCCGCTGTTCGCGTGGGGTGGCGGCATCGCGGTCCGGGCGGACCTGGAGGACCAGGTGACGTGGAACCGCGAGACCATCGTCGAGGACACCGCGTTCGTCTGGGCGGCGTTCCGCGAGGCCGACCCGACGTTCGCACTGGGACAGGCGACCTGCCGTAACGAGGCGCCGCCGTCGCTGTACGAGATCATGCAGCAGCGCCGGCGCTGGGCCGCGGGGAACCTGCAGGCCGCCTCGATGCTCCCGGCGCGGTACGAGGCGCTCACCCGCGTCCGCAACTACGCGTGGGCGCTCTCGCCGGTCGTCACCCTCGTCGCGGTGCCGCTGGCGCTGCTGGGCGTCTCGGTCGCGTACGGTGGGCTGTTCCTGCTGGTCTCGCTGGGGCTGGCCGGCGCCACCGCGTTCTGGTTCGTCCGCGGCGCGGTCTACTACGGCGGCAGTTCGCTGACGTGGGCGCTCGCGGTGCCGCTGGCGCCGCTCGTCACCGTCGTCCACTCGATGGGGACCATCGCGGGCGTCCTCGCACCGCCCGAGGGGTTCCGCGTCACGGAGAAGGTCGGTCCGGAGCGGTGACGCGACGTGTGGGTCGCTGCGCGCCTCGCGACATCCGGTCAACGACCGCGGGATAGGTTCATATGCAGGAACGGCGTACCCGCCGCATGACTGCGAGGAGAGCGGCTGTACTGGGCGTGGCGGTGCTCGTGTTGCTCGCCGGCTGCACGAACATAGGCGGTCCCGCCGCGCCCGGCGACGGTGATTCGGACGGGAACGGTGGCGACGCTCCCGGGGGCGACGGTGGTGGTGGCGTCACCGACGGCGACGCGTCGGGCGATGGGTTCGCGGCGGCGGACCGGGAACAGGTGCTGCGCGACGCGGGGAGTTTCACGGCGACGTGGCGCTACGGCGGAACGGGGCTCGACGCCGAGACCGGCGAACTCAGCGTGACCCACGCGGTCGACCTCGCCGGTGAGCGCTCGCTGACCACCTGGGAATCCAGCGACGGCGCGGAGACCGAGGGCTGGCAGCAGTTCCACGTCGACGGCGTCACGTACACCCGATACGGTGCCGGGGACGAGGCCGGCTACGCCAGTGCCCCCGGTGACACCGACCTCGTGGCCACCGGTCTCGCGTACGGCGGCCTCTACGCGGCGACCGACACCGACGACCTGGTCGCCACGAGCCAGGAGACGTTCGACGGCGTGCAGGTCACGCGCTACGAGCTGGCCGAGCGTGCGACCGTTCCGTGGTTCGCCGCGGGCGGCGCCGGCAGCGCCGGCGGGGCCGACCCGGACCGACTCGAGGAGGTCGACTGGACCTACACGGTCCTCGTCGATGGCGATGGGCTGGTCCGCTCCGAGTCGTGGGGCTGGACCGGAACGACCGCCGATGGGGGGACGGCGACGTTCGAGTCGGCGTACAGCATCACCGGCGTCGGCTCCACGACCGTCGACGACCCGCCCTGGCTGGACGAGGCGACGGGTAGCAGCTGAGCGGGTCCCGTCGGTCGCGAGACCGGTGCCGGTGCTGTCGCTGTTCGCGGTGAAATACGGAGAAAGTCTTGGTTACGGTGCGGCCGAGTCGTCCAGCTTCAGACGCGGCGCGGGTTCTGGGCGCGGGGGCCCTTGTCCGTCTCGACGATGTCGAATTCGAGCTCCTCGCCCTCCTCCAGGTCCGGACCCTCGACGTCGTCCATGTGGACGAACACGTCGTCGTCTGCGTCTTCCGTCTCGATGAAACCGTAGCCGCCGGTGTCGTTGAAGAAATCAACTTTGCCAGTTGCCATACAACCACCGGGGAGAGTCGCACATATAATCCTTCCGGGACGAGACACCCACGAGACGGGTTCTCACCCGGTGAGACAGGCAATAACGGGACTGGCCGACGACGACGGGAAACCGGGGGCAACGAGACGGCGGACGTGGCCGTCGACCTCGACAACCGTGCCAGCCGGACCCGACGTTCACTGTCGAGTCGGTGGGCCGGTAGTTCGAGCCCGGCTGTGTCCAGCGGACCCCGAACGGGTGAACCGACGACCGGGCGGATTGATTGGCCCCGGACACGAACCCCACCTGTGTTCCGTAGCCTTCGCGCGAACGGCCCGGCGCTGTTGGTCCCAGCAGCGTGGGCAGTCGTCATCGCTGCCCACGTCGACCTCGTGACGACGCGCACGCTGCTCGTCGCACACGTCGTGATGGCCGTCCTCCTCGTCGGCTTCGCGGCGCTCTCCTACCAGGAGATGCGCGAGGGAATCCTCTCGGTCTGGTGGCTGGTCGTCGCCGCCGGCATCCCGGTCACGGTGGCCGGAATCGTCGGGCTCGGCGTCCCTGCCCTCGAACAGGTGTTCCTCTCGCTCGCCGTCGGCGGCTGGATGCTGCTCCCGGCCGTCGGCCTCCTGGAGACCGGCCGCGAGATGACCGAGGACGGCCCACGGAGTGTCTACCTCGCGGCGGGTGGCCTCTGCGTGGCCGGTGCGGTCGTCTACTTCGGCGGGCTGTTCGGCGCCGGCGGCCAGCGCGCGCTCGTCGCCGGCCTCGTCCTCGTGGGCGTCGGCCAGACGGCCGGCATCGTCGACGCCGTGGTCCGGTACTGACCCGGCCAGCGAGCGGCCGCGCGCGGCGCCGGGAACGCCGCCCGGCTCGCCGGCGCACGTAGCTTCATACGCCAGCCACCCCTTCGACCAGCGATGCGTTCGCTCACACGCGACATGGACGGGGAGGTGGCCATCGTGACCGGGGCCTCCTCCGGCATCGGCGCGGCGACCGCCCGAGCACTCGGCGAGGAGGGGGTCTCGGTGGCGCTGGCGGCCCGGCGCGCGGACCGGCTGGAATCGCTCGCCGCCGACATCGATGGCAGTCCCGGCGAGGCGCTGGTCGTCCCGACGGACGTGACCGACCGCGAGGCCGTCGACGACCTCGTCGCGGAGACGGTCGACGCGTTCGGCGACCTCGACGTGCTCGTGAACAACGCGGGTGTGATGCTCCTCCAGCAGGTCGCGGACGCCGACCCGGACGACTGGCGGACGATGGTCGAGGTGAACCTGCTCGGCCTGATGAACGCGAGCAAGGCCGCGCTCCCGCACCTCCGCGGCGGGGGCGACCTCGTGCAGGTCTCCTCGGTCGCCGGGCGCACCACCAGTCAGACCGCGGCGGGCTACAACGCGACCAAATGGGGCGTCAACGGATTCACCGACGCGCTTCGCAAGGAGGAGACCGAGAACGGCGTCCGGACGACCATCGTCGAACCCGGCGCGGTCGACACGGAACTGCAGGAGCACATCCCGGACGAGGAGGTGAAAGAGCGACTCGAGGGCTGGGTGGAGTCGATGGAGGCGCTCCAGCCGGACGACATCGCCGCCGCCGTCCTCTACGCGGTCGGCCAGCCACGTCACGTCAGCGTCAACGAACTCATGGTGCGGCCGACGGACCAGCGATAGCTCCGTTCACCCCGGAATTCGATACAGGTTCGCCACATAGCACAAACATAACAGACGTATCAAGACTATTCGAGAATAGCGAGCTACACGTTCTCGACAACTCGCTGCTCGACCAGCGTCAGGTCCTCGTCGACGACGAGTTCCAGGCGGTCGCCGTCGTAGGTCGTCTCGAGGGCCACCTCCCACGGGTCCGCGGCGCGGATGGTCACGTCCCGGTCGGTCATGAGGAAGGGGAGTTCCCAGTGTGGGACGCTGGTCACGTCGAGGCCGCGCTCGTGGAAGAAGCAGACCAGCTCCGGGCGGTACAGCAGCGCCAGCCCGACCGTCATGTAGTGGGTGTTGCCACAGTGGTCGCAGGTGTGGCGGACGAAGACGTCGAACCGTTCGGCGCCCTCGGTCCAGGCTTCCTCGCCGGGCAGGAACTCGCTGTCGAGCCCGCTCACGCAGATGGGACACACCCCGCGGGCGAACGCCAGCATGTTGTGGCGGTTGTACTGGTCGATGCGGGCGAGCAGGTCGTCCGGGGCGACCCCCTCGACGGCGCTGGGAGGCGCCATCGTGCGGGCGTAGACGTGGCTACAGCCCGAACAGGACAGGTCGAACATCCCGTCGTCGTAGCTGGCCTCGACGCCGGAGCCACAGAAGTAGCAGTCGAACCCAGCCGGGAACGGCTCGACGCTGGCGCGGCGGTTGAACGTCCCCGCGCGGATGGTCCGGTAGAGGGTCGCCCCGGCCGGGCGCATCTCGTAGCCGTCGTCGGTCTGCCGGACGAACTGCCCGACCAGCTGCTGGAGGTGGTAATTGAACTGCCCGCTGTCCATATCGGGCGCGGCCCGCGAGCGGAGTTCGGAGAACGAGAGGCCCGACCACGGGTCCTCGCCCAGCACTCGGAGGATTTCGGCGCGGGTCTCGTTGCCCACGAGCGCGAACGCGTCCGCAGGCTCGGTGTCGTCGACCGGCTCGTCGGCTGCCATACCATCTCGTCCGGGGCCGGCGAGTAATGGTTTCCGCCGGGCGCTCCCGACGCGTTCTCCAGACGCGCGAACCGCCAGGCGCATGTCCAGCGAGACGGCACCACCGACGACGCGGCTCACTCGCTACGCTCGTTCGCGTGGTCTACCGCAGAAACGGGCCGCCTCCCCGATTTGAACGGAGGAAGACGGTCGCCCCGCTCCGCTCGGCGCTGCGACTTCCAGGCTCAAATCGGCTCGGCGTCGTTTTCTCGACGGTTCGCTACGCTCACCGTCTCGAAATATGCCGCCTCCCCGATTTGAACGGGGGACAGCCCGATCTTCAGTCGAGTGCTCTCCCAGGCTGAGCTAAGGCGGCGTGCATTCGACCGAAGGACGATTCCCACCAAAAGGGTGTCGAAACGCCGTGGGGGACGCTGCCCTCGCGTGGTCTCGCCGGAGCGGACCGGTCACCGCCGCACCGGGCGCTCACAGCAGGAACACGTCCGCCGAGTCGAACGTGCGCCCGCACTCCCGGCACGTGTACTCCATCCCGTCGTCGGAGACGAGCTGTCCGCCGCACTCCGGACAGTCCGACCCTGCCTGACTTGACATACCTCCCGTTGGAGAGCCCCCGACAAACCCCTTGCGCCGACGCCGTGCACCGGACGAGGGGCGTCGCCCCCTCAGACCGTGAACTCGACCAGTTCGTAGCTGTCCGCTCCCTCCACCTTCCCCGGGTTCACGTCCTGCACCGGTTGCGTGTTCCAGTTGATGCGGACCGTGACCCCCTCGACATCGCCGTCGGGGTCGAGATACACCGTTTCGCCCGCATCCCAGGTGTCACCGACATCGACCTGCGGGTTGCCGCTGCTGGACTCCGCGAACGCCTCTCGCTCGCTGGCGTGCTTGTCGTCGGCCACTGACTTGCTCCCGATATCGACGTTCGTGGACGCGGTCACGTAGAGCTGGTCCACGGCGATGGCGTCGCCGGACTCGTGCGTGATGGCGATGAGTGGGTCACCGTCGTCGGTGACGGTGTGCGAGACCTGAATCTGCGGCTCACGCGGCTGGGCCGAGTCACCGAACGAGAACGCGAGCGCGCCGACGGTAGCAGCCAGCACCACCACTATCGCCACCATCAGCACCACCGCGATGACCGGGGATACCGCGCGCTTGTCCATCCGTTCGTCCAGATGAGGGGTCTCCACGGATAAGTAGTGAGCGGGGGAGCTTCAGAGCCCGAAATCGTCGTCATCGACCGGTGATAGTCGGGCGAGCAGTGCCGGGCGGAGTGGGGCCGGGCGGATTTGAACCGTCGTCACTTCGCTCCCGCAGGTCGCTCGTGACGGGGTTCAAACCGCAGGACGACTCGGACACGCCTCACTGCGTTCGGCGGTCCTCGATGGGGCCGGGCGGATTTGAACCACGGTCGTTCCGCTTCACTCCACTCCCTGGTTCAAACCGCCGGACGGCTCGGATACGCCTCACTGCGTTCGGCGGTCCTCGATGGGGCCGGGCGGATTTGAACCACCGACCTCTTCCTTGTAAGGGAAGCGTCATAACCACTAGACCACGGCCCCGCATCCGCGAGTGAACGGGCGACCGGAATAACGCTTGCCTTCCGCGCGAGCACGGGGACCAGAAACATTCACGATATATACCCAATCTATCTAATATTATTGGAGAATATTTCCATTATTACCGATTTAGAGTAATTACCCTCCGAGTACAGGGTCGGTACCGTCCCCGTCCACAACGCTTAGCCGCCCTTCCGTCCTACCGGATGGTGATGGAGACCCGTCGCGTGGCGCTGGCGGTCGTGCTCGGTGGCCTGCTGCTAGCGGTACTGACCGTCGGCGTCCAGGGGCTCGTCGGACCGTTCCTGACGACGGACGGCTACCACCCACCGAACTCGACCGCCGCGCCTGCGGCGGGTAACGGCACGAGCGCGGGCGGGAACGCCGGCGCGCAGGGCACCTCCACGCCGGTCAACTCAGACTACCAGCACGCGACGGTCGTCGTCGAGGACGCCGAGAACGACACTGAACTCGGCCGCGTCCGCGCGGCCGTCGCCGAGAGCTACCGGCAGAAGTACACCGGGCTCTCCGAGACGGCGTACCTCCCACCGGACCGCGGAATGCTGTTCCCCTACGACGGGAACGACGACCACACGTACGTGATGCGCGGGATGAGCTTCGGTATCGACATCGTCTACGTCGCCGGCAACGGCACTATCACGCGCATCCACCACGCCGAGGAGCCACCGGAGGGGGCCGACGGGAACGACTACGAGTACCCCGGCTACGGCCAGTACGTCCTCGAGGTGAACTACGACTGGACGACCCGCCACAACGTCACCGTCGGCGACCAGGTGCGCATCGAAGGGTACGAGCGATAACGGGGAGCCGGGGCGTCACCCACGGGTGGTCTGGTGCCCCCGGCGTCAGGAGGTGTGCGCGATTTCAGGGAACCCTTATCCGATTCAGACCCTGACTTTCGGTCAATGGACGTTGCTCCCGCCGAGGAGGACGACCCGTTCGAGGAGCAGCGCGAGAACGCGGAGAACCCGATGCGCCGGCTGTTCACCGAGTACGGCGCCGACAACACGTTCGCGTTCACCGTCGGCCTGCTGTCCAGCGTCGTCGCCCGGGTGCTGGACCTGCTGCCGCCGCTGCTGCTCGGACTGGCCGTCGACGCCATCTTCGCACAGACCGTCGAGCGCGAGTACAGCCTGCTGTTCGTCCCGGACGCATGGCTCCCAGCCACGAAGACCGGCCAGCTCTACCTGACGGTCGGCCTCATCGCCGTCGCGTTCTTCGGCGGTGCGGCCTTCCACTACTCCCGGAACTGGGGCTGGAACTCCTTCGCCCAGCATATCCAGCACGCGATCCGCACCGACACGTACGACAAGATGCAGCGGCTCAACATGGATTTCTTCGCCGACAAGCAGACCGGCGAGATGATGTCCATCCTCTCGAACGACGTGAACCGGCTTGAGCGGTTCCTCAACGACGGGATGAACGCCGCGTTCCGGCTGGGCGTGATGGTCGTCGGCATCGCGGTCATCCTGCTGTGGATCAACTGGCAACTCGCACTCGTGACGCTGTTCGTGGTCCCGGCGCTGGCGGTGTTCACCTACTGGTTCATCCAGACCATCCAGCCCAAGTACGCCGACGTGCGGTCGTCGGTCGGCCAGGTGAACTCGCGGCTGGAGAACAACCTCGGCGGCATCCAGGTCATCAAGTCCGCCAACACGGAGGACTACGAATCCGACCGCGTCGAGGACGTCTCCCAGGACTACTTCGACGCCAACTGGGACGCCATCGACACCCGCATCAAGTTCTTCCCGGGGCTGCGAATCATGGCCGGCGTCGGCTTCGTCGCCACCTTCCTCCTCGGCGGCGTCTGGGTGCTCACCTATCAGCAGACCGGCGGGGCACCCCTGTTCTTCACGGGGGAGCTCACCTCCGGCGAGTTCGTCATCTTCATCCTGCTCTCCCAGCGGTTCATCTGGCCGATGGCCCAGTTCGGGCAGATTATCAACATGTACCAGCGGGCGTACGCCTCCGCGGCCCGCATCTTCGGGCTGATGGACGAACCCTCGCGCATCGCCGAGAACCCCGACGCCGACGACCTCGTCGTCGCGGACGGCGACGTGACCTACGAGGACGTGACGTTCGGCTACGACGACGAGGCCATCGTCGAGGATATCTCCTTCGAGGTCGGGGGCGGCGAGACACTCGCCCTGGTCGGGCCGACGGGTGCCGGCAAGTCGACCGTCCTGAAGCTCCTGCTCCGGATGTACGACGTCGACGACGGCCGTATCACCATCGACGGCCAGGACCTCCGCGACGTGACCATCACCTCGCTGCGCGAGCGGGTCGGCTACGTCTCCCAGGACACCTTCCTGTTCTACGGCACCGTCGCCGAGAACATCTCGTACGGCACGTTCGACGCCGAGGAGGAGGAAATCGTCGAGGCCGCCAAAGCCGCAGAAGCCCACGAGTTCATCACCAACCTTCCGGACGGGTACGACACCGAGGTCGGCGAGCGCGGGGTCAAACTGTCGGGCGGCCAGCGCCAGCGGCTGGCCATCGCCCGTGCCATCCTGAAGGACCCCGAGATTCTGGTACTCGACGAGGCCACCAGCGACGTGGACACGGAGACGGAGATGCTCATCCAGCGCTCGCTGGACCGCCTGACGGAGGACCGGACCACCTTCGCCATCGCACACCGCCTCTCGACGATCAAGGACGCCGACCAGATCGTCGTCCTCGAGGACGGCCGCATCGTCGAGCGCGGCACCCACGAGGACCTCATCGACGACGACGGACTGTACGCCCACCTCTGGGGCGTGCAGGCCGGCGAGATAGACGAGCTGCCCGACGAGTTCGTCGAGCGCGCGGCGAAGCGGCGGGCGGCGGTCGAGAGCGACGACTGACTCGTACCCCCTCCACCTCCCCCTCGCTGGCCGGGTTACCGCGAGACCGGCTCCTTGGTCGCCTGCCGGCCGGAGAGCTCCGTCACGCGGAGTTCGTACCAGTCCCGCTGGAAGCCCTCGAACTCCGTCCAGCGGGCCTCCTTCGCGATATCGGTCGCCTGGGAGAAGAACAGCGCCGCGAGCCGGTCGGAGACGTCGTCCTCGGTCAGCGGATGGAGCGTCCCGGTGGCGATGGCGCTCCGCCAGGTGTCGGGACCCTGGACATCCTGGATGGTGAGCGTGACCTCCGTCGAATCCGCTACGAACGCTCGTTTCTTGCTGTCGGCGGTGCTGACGAACTCGAGGACGAACCGCTCGCCGTCCGCATCGTACCCGTAGGAGATGGGCACCCCGTAGGCACGGTTGCCGCTGGCCAGCGAGAGGACGCCGTGTCCCTGTTCCCTGACGAGCGCGAGGACATCATCCTGGACCATCCGGTAGCCGATGCGGTCGGGCATACGCTCCGCTACCGCGAAGGAACGGATGAAGGTTTGGCCGGGAGGAGTCGCACGGACCACCCGGCTATTAGCCCGTGCCCTCCGCACGAGCGGACATGAACCTCGCCGAGCAGACCTGGACGGACGCCCGCGACGCCGAGACGGACCTCGCACTGGTCCCCGTCGGCTCCACCGAGCAGCACGGCCCGCATGCGCCGCTGGGGGTCGACCACATGACGGCGGAGGCCATCGCCGAGGAAGCGGCCGAGCGCTACGCCGAGGAGCACGGCGAGGAACCCGTCGTGGCACCCGCCGTCCCCGTCGGCGTCGCCGAGGAGCACCGCGCCTTCGACGGGACGCTCTGGGTGACGGAGGACACCTTCCGCGACTACGTGGGCGACGTCTGCCGGTCGCTGGCCCACCACGGCTTCGACCGCGTCGTCGTCGTGAACGGGCACGGCGGCAACACGGGCGCGCTGCGGGAGGTCTGCGGCCGCCTGACCCGCGACGGCGACTGCTACGCGGTCCCGTTCACCTGGTTCGACGTGGTCGCGCCGGAGTTCGAACTCGGGCACGGTGGGCCGACGGAGACCAGCCTGATGCTCCACCTCGCACCCGACCTCGTCAGAGAGGAGCGCTACGAGGAGGCCGCCGAGGGCGCGGGCCACGAGTTCGGCGTCTTCGTCGACGGCACCAACCTCGCCTACGACTTCGACGAGTTCTCCGAGAGCGGCAACCTCGCGGACCCGACGCCCGCGACGGCCGAAGAGGGCGAGCGGCTGCTCGCGTCGTCGGCCGACGCCTGCGTGCGGGTGCTGGCCGCTGTCGAGGAGCGGGAGTGGCCGAAAGAAGCGGACGGCGAGTGAGTCGCCGCGGCGCCCCTACATCGAAGAGTCGGTCGGCGTCGCAGTTGAGGTGGCCGTGTCCGTCGCGGTCTCGGTCGACGTGGCGGTCTCCGTCGGCGTGGGTGTCTCCTCGCCGCCACCACCCTCCTCGACCGGGCGGAGGAGCGGCCGCTTGCTCTCGTCGGCGAGGTCATCCCAGGAGACGCTCCCCTGCTCGACGATGTTCTCGGGGTCCATCGCGGGGTCACTGAGGACCAGGGCAGCGGTGAACTCCGGCGGCCGCGCGCGCTCGCCGCCGGGCGCCTCGCCGACCGGGTTCGCGCCCGGACCCGAGGCCGACCCGACGACGACGGTGCCGACCATCCCGAACAGTTCGTGCGGGGCACACATGAGATTGTGGACCCCCTCTCGCTCGAACGTGTAGAGCCAGTACTCGCCCACGCCGAGGATGGGCGAGGAGTACGGCGGCACCTCGTCGGGGACGCGCTGGGTGTAGCCGAAGGCCGGGTGGTAGGCGTTGACGTTGTGATGCGGCGTCGCGAGGTTGAACCGGACGGTGTCGCCGGGTTCGACGTACAGCCCCGTCGGCTCGAAGTAGAACTCCGGGATGGGGGCGTTCTCGCGCTCGCGGATGAGCAGGTCGACGGTGTGGTCGGCTTCCGTGGGCGGTTCCTCGTCGGTCGTCCCGATGTAGCCGAATCGTGGGTCGACGGCCTCGGGCTGTGGGGTTTCGGTCATCGTATCGGTCTCGGTGTCGGGAGGGGTGTTCGTCGGACTGTCCGTGTCGGTTGGAGTCTCGGTAGTCCCGTCACCCAGGAGACCGGAGCACCCCGCGGCGAGCGGCATCGAGGCTGCTCCGAGCGCGGTCAACATGCGACGCCGAGTGACACTCGACGGGTGCATCGATGACCCCCCCGGGTCGGTCGTGTTCTGCTTCGACACAACCGAACCCGACTGCCGTCCCCCGATTATCCCTTACGGTTCCACCGAATACTCCCGGGCGAGCACCAGCGGTGGCCGTGCGGTCACTCCTCCTCTTCCTCTTCTTCCTCCTCTTCTCCCTCTTCCTCTTGGTCGGCCTCGGCGGCCTCGTGGGCGTCCTCCAGTGCCGAACGGACGCCGGGAATCGTGGAGGCGAGGTCGGAGACCTCCTCGTGGGCGGTCTCGATGTCGCCGAACAGCTCCTCCAGCTCGCCGATCTCGTCCTCGAGGTCGTCGGCGTCCTCGAACGCGTCGGCGCGCTGGCCGAGGACGAACTGCTTCTTCGCCTCGCGGAGGTGCTCCTCGGCATCACCGAGGTCGAGCGCGCCCTTCAGCGCGTTCAGCACGCCCAGCGTGTTGTCGGCTTCCACGTCCCAGATGCTGTCGGGCTCGGGGAGCGCGGCACGGGCCTCGGCGAGGGCGGCCTCGACCTCCTCGCGCATCTCCATCGTCGCCTCATCGAACAGCTCGTCGTCGTCGAAGGTGGACTGACTCATGGCCCCGCGTTGGCCCGGATGGGTTTTAAAGAAACGCCGGGAACCGGAAGTGAAACCCGGCGCGAGGTGGGCCGACTGGGGACTCTGCAGAAGGCACTTACCAGCGGCGTCACTGGCCGGGGACGTGCATCGGTACGCCCGTCCCGCGCTGCTGGTGCTGCTCGGACTCGCCCTGCTCGCCAACGGCGCGTGGGCCTACCCCGAGGAGGTGTCCGGACAGGAGGTCCGCGAGTACGAGGCCGCACAGGAACCGCTGTCCCCGGAACGGTGGGAGAGCGACACGTCCTATCTGGACTGCCGGTCCGGGGAGACACGGACCTGTGCGGTCGCGCGCCACATCGCCGCCGACGGCCCCATCCGGGTCAGGGATGGCACCGACCTCGACCCGCCGCTCGACGGGACGGAATACGTCCGGCTACAACCCGACCGGACGACCACCCGATACTACCGGACCACCGAGCGGCTGGAGAACGAGAGCGTCGTACTCGACCTCGAACGGGTCGAGTGGGGGACCGTGCTGCGGGCACTGGCGGTCCCCTACGACGAGGCACCCGAGACGGCACGGACCGCCGTCGACAGGGGGAGCGTGACGGTCCCCGTGCCCGAGGACCCTGGACCGACCGAGTCGGCCCTCCCGCTCAGGATGGGCGTCGTGAAGAACGGGACGATGTACGAGGTGCGTCGCGTCTCGGAACGGACCCGGATTACCGGGTGGGGCTGGAAGGAGCCCGGATTCCTCGTCGTCCTCGGTATCCGGTACGCGGGCTGGGTCGGCGGAGCCGTTCTCCTGGTGCGGGGTGGGCGGGCCGTCGAACGTGCCGGATAGGGTGGGCCACTCTCAGGTCCCGTGGTCCCAGGAGCCCATGTACTCCTCCTGGTCGGCGCTCAGCGCGTCGATATCGATACCCTCGGCGTCGAGTTTGACCTCCGCGACCTCGCGGTCCAGGTCATCGGGCACCTCGTGGACGCCCGCGCCGTAGTCGTCGGGGTTCTCGACGAGTTCGCGCACGCAGACCGCCTGTACGCCGAACGATTGGTCCATCACCTCGACCGGGTGCCCGAGCGCGATGGGCGAGGCGAGGTTGACGAGTCGCCCCTCCGCGAGGACGTTGATGTGCCGGCCGTCGGGGAGCTGGTACGCCTCGACGCCGTCGCGGACCTCTTCGTGCGAGTCGGCCATCTCCTCGAGCTGGTCGAGGTTGATCTCCACGTCGAAGTGCCCGGCGTTGGCGAGCACGACGCCGTCCTGCATCTCCCGGAAGTCCTCGCGAGTGATGACGTCGCGGTTGCCCGTGGTCGTGACGAAGATGTCGCCCTCGGCGGCGGCCTCGCGCATCGGCAGGACCTCGTAGCCCTCCATGTGCGCCTCCAGCGCGCGCCGGGGGTCGACCTCCGTGACGACGACGTGGGCGTTCTGTCCGGCGGCCTTCTTCGCGACGCCGCGGCCGCAGTAGCCGTAGCCGGCGACGACGACCGTCTTCCCGGCGAACGAGAGGTTCGTCGTCATCGAGATGTTCGACAGCGAGGCCTCGCCCGTGCCGTGGACGTTGTCGAACAGCCGCTTCATCGGCGTGTCGTTGACGGCGAACATCGGGTAGTCGAGCGCGCCGTCCTCGGCCATCGCGCGGAGCCGGTGGACGCCGGTGGTCGTCTCCTCGCAGCCGCCGACGATGCTCTCGATGAGGTGCGGGTGCTCCTCGTGGATGCGGAAGACGAGGTCCCCACCGTCGTCGACGGTGATGGTCGGCTCGTGGCCGATGACGGCCTCCATCGCCTCGTAGTACGCCTCGTCGTCCACGCCGCGCTCGGCGTAGGAGGTGATGGAGTCGTGCGCGTCGAGCGCGACGCTCACGTCGTCGTGCGTCGAGAGCGGGTTGCAGCCAGTGATGGCGACCTCGGCGCCCGCCTCGGCGAGCGTCTCGGTCAGGACCGCGGTCTTCGCCTCGACGTGCATGGCCATCCCGACCACCTCGCCGTCGAGGGGCTGCTCGTCGCGGAACTCCTCGCGCAGCGACTCCAGGATGGGCATGTGCTGGCGTGCCCACGCCATCTTCTGTCGGCCGGATTCGCGGGCCGCGTCGGGGTCCTCGACCCGGGCGGTGATGGACTCGGTCATGCCCGAGCGGACGGGAAGCGGCCGGAAAACGCTACCGAACCCCGGCGCAGCGCGGCCGCTGGCGGGGCGAGAACGGGAATCAGGAAGTGGGGGTCGCGAGGGAACCGTTCAGCGTCTACTGGCCGGGCGCGTCGCCGCTGTTGCCGGGCGCGGAGTCGTCGTTCTCCGCATCGTCGGCACCGTCGTCGCCGTCCTCGGTGTCGGCGTCATCGTCCTCTTCGGTCTCTTCCTCGTCCGCTTCTTCGGTCTCCGTCTCTTCTTCGGTCTCTTCCTCGTCCGTGTCGTCATCGTCAGCCCGGTCCGGGCCGCGGTCCTCCGGCGGGCCACGCTCCTTGTCCTCGTCGGGGCCGCGGTCCTCCGGCGGGCCGCGCTCGCGGTCGGTCTCGTTGCCGTCGTCGTCACCGGTCACGAACGCCGGCGGGCCGCGGTCGTCGGTCTCGTTCCCACCGTCGCCGAAGACGAAGGCCGGCGGGCCGTTGCCCTGGCCGGGGTTGGTAGCGGTCACGAACGCTGCGACCTGCAGCCCGATGTTCTGGGACTGGGTCTCGTTCGCGTCCGTGCGCTGCTGGACAAGCTCGGCGACGAACGCGGAGACAGTCTGCCCGAACGGACCGTCGGACTCGTTGCCGGTGTCGGTCTCGTTCTCCGTCCCCACCTCCGTCTCGAAGGTCACCTGTTCGCCGGTGACAGTCGTGTCGTTGGCCTGGGCCTGTGCCACGTAGACGTACGCGGTGTCGTTCTGAAGGCCCGAGACCGCCGCGCTGAACGTACCCGGCGAATCGAGTTCGACATCGGTCGTGTTCGTCGAGTTGGCACGGTCTCCCTCGACCCAGTACTCGAAGGCGACCGTGGCGTTCTCGGCGCCGCCGATTCCGGTCAGATCACCGTTGAGCGTCGCCGAGTCGTTCGTCAGGTCGCTGGCGTCGAGCGTTTCGACACCGAGCGACTCCTCGGTCTCGCCTGTCGTGAAGGTGCTCTCGTTCCCGCTGTCCTCGGCGGTTTCGTCACCACGCTCGGCCTCCGCGAGCGCGACGTAGCTGTACGTCGTATTCGCGTCGAGGCCGCTCACGGCCACGGAGAAGTCCCCCTCGGACTGCTCGCCGGCCTGAACGACCGTCGTGGTCGTCCGGTCACCCTGCACCCAGTATCGCACGGCCACGGAGGCGTTCTCCGTCCCGCTCACGTGGGTGAGGTTGCCAGCCAGCGTCGCGTTGCGCTCGGTGACGTTCGTCGCGGCACCGGTCTCGACGCTCACCGAGAGCGTCTCCAGCGTCGTGAACGTCTCCTGACTGCCGGTGGCGGCACTGCCGTTCGCCTCGGCCTTGGCCACGTACACGTACGTCGTGTTCGCGCTGAGGCCCGTGACCTCGGCATCGAACGTCCCCGGACCGGTCAGTTCGCCGACCTCCACGGTCGTCGAGTTCGCCTGGTCACCCTGCATCCAGTACTCGAACGAGACCGTGGCGTTCGAGTTGTTCAGCTCCGTCACGTTACCGTTCAGCCTGGCGCTGTCGGCGGACACGTCCGCCGCTGCATCCGTATCGACGCTGACCTGCGCATTCGCCGCTGTCGCTGTCGCCGCCAGTGCCCCCGGCGCGAACGCCGAGCACATCAGCAGCGAGGCCAGCAGCACCGCGAACAGTTTCCTTCTGGTCTGGGTCATCTCACTCGCAGTCGAGGGGCTATCCCTTCATAAACCGTGTTCGACGTTCGTACCGTTCAGGCCGTTCAAACGATGGAGACCAAGCAGCCCGAGAGCGGCTCAGAGGCCCCCATACTGTTCAATAGCACATCTAAATCGGTAAGAGTGTCGGCCGGAGATCCCGTCAGTCGCCGCCGGATTCGGCCCGGTCGGCCGCCTCCCGAGCACGGCGCTCGGCCGCACGTCTCGTCGCCGCCGCATCGAGCGTCAGCACCTCGCGGTCGCGCATCAGCACGCGCCCGTCGCAGACCGTGTGGCGCACGTCGCTCGCGCTCGCCGCGTACGAGAGGTGGCTCACGAGGTCGTGCCGGGGCGTGAGATGCGCCGCATCGAGGTCGACGACGGCGAGGTCGGCGGCCGCGCCCGGTTCGACCCGTCCACCGGGGAGCCCCAGCACCTCGGCGCCGCCCGCGGTCGCCATCTCGACGGCAGCCTCGGCGGGGACCGCACTGGCATCGTCGGCCGCGAGCTTGCCCAGCATCGCGGCGTCGCGCAGTTCGTCGAACATCGAGAGGTCGTTGTTCGAGGCCGCGCCGTCCGTCCCCAGAGCCACGGGGACGCCCGTGTCCAGCAGGTCCTGCACCGGGGCCATCCCGCTCGCGAGCTTCATGTTCGAGGCAGGGCAGTGGACCACACCCGTGCCCGTCTCCGCGAGCAGATCGATTTCGGCATCGTCGAGGTGGACGCCGTGCGCGAGGAAGTCGCCCGCCGTGCCATCGAGCAGGCCGTGCTCGTGGGCGTACGCCAGCGGTCGCTGGTCGTGCGCCTCGACGATGGGCTCGACCTCCTCGCGTGTCTCGTTGGCGTGCAGGTGGACCGGGACGCCGGCCTCGCGCGCCTTCGCGACGTACTCGTCGAGCAGGTCGGCGTCGACCGTCGTCAGCGAGTGGGGCATCAGCGCGGTCCGGACGCGGCCGTCCGCGGCGCCATCCAGGTCGCGCGCCACGTCCAGCGACTCCTCGAAATCGGCCCGCGCTGCCTCCTCGTCCTTCCCGACGGTGACGACGCCGTGGCCCAGCCGCGCGCGGAGGCCCGCCTCCGCGACCACGTCGGCGACCTGCTCCATATGGAAGTACATGTCCGCGAACGCCGTGGTTCCGGACCGGATCATCTCCAGCACGCCGAGCTGGGCGCCGGCGCGTACGTCCGCCGGTTCGAGGACGCCCTCGACGGGCCAGATGTCCTCCTGCAGCCAGGCGTCGAGTGGCTTGTCGTCGGCGTAGCCCCGGAGGAGGGTCATCGCGACGTGCGTGTGGGCGTTGACGAGTCCGGGCAGCACGAGACAGTCCTCGGCGTCGAGTGTCGCCTCGGCGTCGGGCAGGTCGTCCTCGGATGGGTCGCCGACGGCCTCGATGACGCCCGCCTCGCGGTCGACGACGACATCCGCCCGCTCGACGCTCATATCGGGTCGGAGAACGTGCCCACCGGTGATGCGGTAGGTTCCCGCCTCTGGTGTGGTCATGTGAGCGGGGTTCTCGGGTGGAGCGGGTGAATGTGGCGGATGTGAATTTTCCAAATAAACTCTATATTTCCTATGTATCTCCAAATTGGAAGGATAATTCGGCCATTATTGGTTTAAAACTCCAGCTTGGAAAGTAACAGACCTACAGCCGAGGCGACAGCCCCTTCCGAGGCACCTACGAAGCCCTCGCGCGCTCTCAGGACAGCGACAACGGAACCACCTACGAAGCCCTCGCGCTCTGGACTCGCGCGCCTCGCTGCGCTCCTCGCTCACTCGCTGCGCTCGTTCGCTGTGGTGCTTGCGTCGTCGTGCTTCGTCCAGAGCGCTCGCCCTTCGATTCCACCAGGGATGGGGACCGTGGCACGGGCGCTGCGGCCCTGCCCTTCCCCAGGTCGCACGGGTTCGCGGACAAGCCGCGAACCACGCGCTCCCGGCCCGTGGACTGTAGCGGGTCGCGCATACCCGTCAGTCGACCGGGCGCGCGCTGGCGGCTGTGCCCTCAGGGCCAGCCGCCTCTAAGCGCGCGAGGGACGAGGAGCGCAACGAGCGAAGCGAAGTGAGCACCGCAGTCGGCTGGGGAGGTATGAGGTACAGGCTAACTGACTGAGGAACGGCTCTCCTGGCGGAATCGAAGAGCGAGCGTTCTCGACCCATCCCGGGCGACGTAAGCACCGCAACGAGTGACCGAAGGGAGCGGGTGAGGAGCGCAGCGAGCCCCGGATGGTCGAGAGCGCGAGGGCTTCGTAGCCGTCCCTATTGACCTCAGAGTCATCAGGAGAGGAGTCACCAAGAGAGAGCGCGAGGGCTTCGACGCCAGACTCGTCGGTACAGGAGCCGTTTTCCGCCCCGTGTCACCCACCGAGCGGACCCTTATGCCCCTCCGACACCAAGTACGACCATGACCGAGACGGCGACGTTCGCGGGCGGGTGCTTCTGGTGCATCGAAGCGGCGATGAAGGAACTCGACGGCGTCCACGCCGCCGAATCCGGCTACACCGGCGGCCACACCGAGGACCCCAGCTATCGTGCGGTCTGCTCGGGCAGCACGGGCCACGCCGAGGCCGTACAGGTGGAGTACGACTCCGACGTCATCACGTACGAGGAACTGCTGGAGGTGTTCTTCTCCATCCACGACCCGACGACGGAGGACCGCGAGGGCCCGGACGTGGGCTCGCAGTACCGCTCGGCCGTCTACTACCACGACGACCAGCAGCAGGAACTCGTCGAGGGGTTCATCGACGCACTCGAAACGGAGGGCGTCTACGAGGGTATCGTCACGGAGGTCGAGCCCCTGGGCGAGTGGTATCGCGCCGAGGAGAAACATCAGGACTACTTCGAGAAGAACCCCAACCAGCCCTACTGCGCCGCGCAGGTCCGGCCGAAGGTCGAGAAGGTCCGCGAGAAGTTCTCGGCGAAGGTGCGCGCGGACGGGGGCGTTCCGGCGGCATCAGGCGAGTCGCTGGCCGACCGGGTGCGGCGGCTGTTCCGGTAGGGCGCTCGGCTACTCCGGCGTCGGCGTCGGAGCGTCGCACATATTCCCGTAGCTGTTGGCACCGCTGAAGATACCGACCTCCCCACCCCCACGTATCTCCGCCAGGACCGACAGCGCTGGGCCGTCACCACGTTCGAGTTCGATGTCCGCCGATTCTCCTGTCTCGGTTTCGAACGACAGCGTATAGCGACCGCGCTCGGACCCGGGCCCACATTCGACGGTGGCCAGCCCACCGAACGTCCCTTCCTCGCCGTCCGTCTCCAGTTCGAACGTCTCGGCGTACACCTGCTCGCCGGCCCGCCGGATACGGACCGACAGTTCGTGCGGAACGTCGTCGGCGTTCGACAACCTGACGGGACCCAGCCGCGGCAACGGCTCGCGCTCGGCCAGTGGATTCAGCCCCATACACCCCGTCCCAGCCGCGAGCGCCCCGGCACTCGCCAGCAGTCCCCGTCTCGATGGCACGCCCGGCACCGGGGACTGGCCGACTAAAAGCCTGGTGAACCGCTCAGTCCCCCGAGTCGTTCAGGTAGCGGAACGCCGGCTGGTTCCCGGAGTTCCGGACCGTCGCCACCTCGTCACCGTCGAGCGTGACCCGCAGCGTCTCGAACTCCGGCGGGAGCGCGGCCGAGGCGCTCACCGTGGTCCGGGGCGTGCAGTCCTCGGGGGCCTCCTTCGTCGGCGTGTCGGGGTCGGTCGTCAGCGCGAGTTCCCACCGGCCGTCGCCCGCGTCGGTGAGGTCACCGCGGACGGCGAGGTTGGGCGTGTCGTGGGTGAACGAGTAGTTCTGGAGGTAGACGGCGCGGTACTCGCCCGCGTTGGCGCTGGTCTGGCCGACCCACGCACGGGGCTCGTCACCGGTGAGACAGCCGGTCGCGGCGGTCGTTCCCATCGAGGGGACACTGACACCGGATTGTGGAGGCTGGGCCGCCTGCACGCCGACGCCACCGATGATGGCGCCGACGACGAGGCCGGCGAGGAGGACAGCGATTCGGGAATCCATGCTTTCTCTTCATCACCGGCATATATAAACGAGCGTTTGGCGCCGAGCAATGACCCAAGACATATGCCGAGATACCCCTACCCCTCGCGCATGTCCGCCCTCCAGGCCCTCCAGCGCTGCCGCCGGGAACGGCCGCGCTGGACGGCGCTCGCCGTCGCCACGCTCGCGATACTGCTGGCGTGGCCCGCCGTCGACTGGTGGCTCCGCGGCATCGAGATCGCCCCACAGTTTCGTTTCTGGGACTTCGGGGCCTACGGTAACGCCGTCAACCGCTGGCAGGCCGGCGAGCCGCTCTACGTCCGGAACGAGAACGGTGGCTTCCACGGGAGCTACCTCTACCCACCGTTCTCGGTGCTGCTGTTCTACCCGTTCGTGGCGCTGTTCGAACCCGACGTGACCCGACTCGTCTGGAGCGCCGTCTCGGTCGGAGTCATGTGGGTCGGCCTGCAGGCGCTGGTCGCCTCGCTGGGACGGTCACTCTCGGTCCCGGAGCGCCTCCTCGGCCTGCTCGCACTGCTGGGCTTCCAGCCGTTCCTGCTCGGCGTGAAGATGGGCCAGACCGTCGGTGTCACCGGCGGCCTGCTCGCGCTCGCCGGCGCCGGCGTGATGAACGACTCCGCCAGACGGCGGTTCCGTGGCGCGTGGGCGACGCTCGCGGGCGCGGCGACGGCCGGCGTCGGGCTCCTGAAGCTCCCGTTCGCCCCCGCCAGCGCCCACCTCCTCCGGAGCAAGCGCCGGTTCGCCGCCGCCATCGGCACCGGCGTCGTCCTGCTCGCCGTCTCCCTGGCCGTCTTCGGTGTCGACAGCCACCGGCTCTACGTCGACGTGCTGGCGTGGGGCGTCGAATCGGGCGGCGGCGCCCGGAACCCGGCACTCTGGCTCCCGCCGTACTACAAGCCGCTGGCGTGGCTCCCGGGGAGTATCGCCCTCAGGCTCGTCGGGAGCGCCGTCGTCGCGGGCTACGCGATGCTCGCGACCGACGCCGACCGCGAGGTGTTCGCGCTGGGCGTCGCGAGCATCCCCCTGCTCGCACCGCTCGTGTACACGTACTACTTCACGGCCGTCCTCCCGGCCGTCGTCGTGCTGCTCGCTATCGAGTTCGACCACCCGAGCGGCCGACCGGCGCTCCCGCTGGTCGGACTCCTTCTCCTCCAGTTCCACAGCTACGGGCTGAAGTTCATCGTGGACACCATCCCTCACCACGTCCCGGCGTTCGAGGCCCTCCGTCCCGCGTACTTCCTGTTCCAGCCCGGGCTCTGGGGCTGTCTCGTGCTCGCCGGCCTCGCGGCTGCCCGGACGGCCGAGCGGGTCGAGACGCCGGACTGGGTGGACGCGCGGCTGGCACGCCTCCGAACCGAGGAGAACGAGGTCGAGGCGGACTGAGCGCGGTAGGGCTCAGTCCCCGAACGGCCCCATCCCGCCCATACCGCCACCGCCGCCACCGCCGCCGCCCTGCATCTGCTTCATCATCCGCTGCATGTCGCCATCGCCCATCCCCTGGAACTGCTTGAGCATCCGGGCCATCATCTTGTGCTGTTCGAGGAGTTCGCGGACGACCTCCTCCCCCTGGCCGGAGCCGCGGGCGATGCGCTCGACCTGCGACTTGCCGATGGAGCGGGGCTGCTGGAGTTCCTCCTCGGTCATCGAGTCCATCACGACCTCGAAGTTGCGCATCCGGTCCTGGGTGACGTCCATCGCGTCGTCGGGAAGCTGGTCCATCAGCCCGCCGCCCAGCCCCGGAATCATGTCCATCACCTGGTCGAGCGGGCCCATCTTGTTCATCGCGTTCATCTGCTTGCGCATGTCGTGGAGGGTGAACTCCCCCTCCATCAGGTCCTCGGGGTCCCAGTCGTCGTCCTCCTCCCCCGTCTCCTCCATCGCGCGCTCGACGCGTTCGGTGAGCTGCTTCAGATCGCCCATCCCGAGCAGCCGAGAGATGAACCCCGACGGCTCGAACCGCTCGATGTCCTGCACCTCCTCCCCCGTACCGAGGAAGGCGATGGTGGAGTTCGTCTGGTCGACCGCGGCGAGCGCGCCACCACCCTTCGCCGTCCCGTCCAGTTTGGTGATGACGACGCCGTCGATGCCGACCGCGTCGCCGAACGCCTTCGCCTGGTCCTTCGCGCCCTGGCCGATAGCGGCGTCCAGCACGAGCAGGTTGTGGTCCGGGTTGACCTCGGCCTCGATCTCCTCCAGTTCGTCGACGAGTTCCTCGTTCAGACCGGAGCGACCGGAGGTGTCGACGATGCGGACGTCGGCGTCCTGGGTCTTCTCGAGGCCGTCTCGGGCGATCTTCACGGGGTCCTCCTCGTCGGGGTCGCCGTAGAAGTCGACCTCCGCCCGCTCGGTCATCTGCTTGGCCTGGTCGTACGCGCCCGGGCGGAAGGTGTCGGTCTGGATGACCGCCGGCCGCAGGCCCTTCTTCGAGAACCACCACGCCATCTTCGCGGCCGTCGTGGTCTTCCCCGACCCCTGGAGGCCGGCGAGGACGATGGTCTGCGGTTCGAGGGGAATCTCCGTGGAGTCGCCGACGAGTGCGACCAGTTCCTCGTAGACGATGCGGAGGATGTGGTCGCGCGCCGTGGTGCCGGCGGGTGGCTCCTCCTCCAGCGCGCGCTCCTTGATGTCGTCCGACAGCGCCTGGACCAGCGCGATGTCGACGTCGGCCTGGATGAGCGCCCGCTGGATCTCCTTGACGATCTCCTCGACGTCCTCCTCGCTCAGACGGGACTGCCCCCGGAGCTTCTCGAGGGAGCCGCGCAGCGAGGAGCCGAGATTGTCGAGTACCATTTACACGGGATAATCGGTCGGGACGCTAAACGCTTTCCGTGGCGTCCGCGCTCGCGGCGGGGCTCAATCGCTCCCGCTCGGCGTCGAGTCGTGGCCGGCTGGCGCGTCGCCGTCGCCGTCCGGGTCCGGGTCAGTTTCCGCGTGCTCCGCCTCCTGGGCCGTGTCCGCCTCCCCCGCTTCCTCCCCGTCGCCGGCGTCCTCGCTGTCCGGGTCCGTCGCGTCGGCCGACTCACCAGAGACGGCCGCGTCGGCCGGGGGACGCTCGCCGGCCGTCCCGTTGTCGGGGGCCGTCTCCTCGTCGGACTCGATCTCGGGCTCTCTCCGGTCGCCCGCGAGCGATTCGACGGAGCGACCGTGGCGGGCGACCCGCTCGGCGACGACGAACTTCCGCGTCCGGTCGAGGCCCGCCCAGTCGAGCCCCTCGGGTGGGTCGGCCTCGAACGCCTCGTACTGGTCGACCACCCGCTGGTTGACGTGTCGCTCGAACTCGCCGCAGACATCGCAGCTCCGCGTGAGGTGGGAGACATCGTACGACCGGGTGACGGTGCCTTCCATGCAGTTCAGACACCGGTACGTTCGAGAGACTGGCACTACCACCCCCTTCGGGCCCGAGGGGGTAATACCTACGGACTGGCGCAGGGACCGTCGCCCGAGAACGTTTTCAGCCTACACCACATGTTGGTCGGAAGAATGGAGTAGAATCCCCATATCTCCATATTTCGTTGATTCTTTCTCTCTCACCGGTCGGTCCGCTCTTCCGCCGCCGTGCAGTTGAAGCGGTCCCCCGACGAGACGCCGGTATGACCACCGACGACGAACTCGTTGCCCGGGCGCGTGAGGCATGCGACCGGGCGTACGCCCCCTACTCGGGGTACGACGTGGGCGCTGCGCTCCGTACCCGTGACGGCACAGTCTTCCGTGGCTGCAACGTCGAGATGGTCACGTTCACCAACACCATCCACGCCGAGAGCGGCGCGCTCGGTGCCGCCGTCGCGGCAGGACACCGCGAGTTCGACGCCGTCGCCGTCTCCTCGGCGGAGCGCGACGGCGTCACGCCCTGTGGACTCTGCCGGCAGACGCTCGCCGAGCTCTGCGACGACGACCTCCGGGTGCTCTGTGACGTGGGCGATGGCATCGAAGAGTGGACGCTCGGCGAGCTCCTGCCGGGCGCGATGTCCGGCGACGAGGTCCCCACGGACGAGGACAGCGAATAGACCCGCCGTCAGCCGACCTGCACCGCGAAGACGATCTGCTCGTGGACGATGACGTGGAGGGGCTGGCCGGCGTCCTGCCACGAGTGGGTCTCGCTGTAGGGCGAGTCGGCGAACTCGCCGGTCATCGTGACCTCGACATCGTAATCGGCGTTCATCAGCACCTCGTTGTTGATGGTCTCTCGCGTGTTCGGCGCCAGCTCGAAGCTGGTATCGATCCGTGGCTCGTCGTCGCCGTCCTGCGTGACCAGCACCGCGACGCTGCGCTGGTCGGGCGCCTCGTTGTGGAGGACGATGTCGGTCGCGCCGCGCGACGTGACCGTCCCGAAGGCGGAACAACCGGCGGACACGCCGAGGCCGACCGTGGCGATGCTACCGAGGAGGGACCGGCGGGAGGCTGGAGACACGGCCGGGCGTGGGCTTCGGGCCGGCAAGTGTCTTCCGCCGGGCCCGCGGCTCGCCACGTCATTATCGCCGCTTCGTTCGCAGCTGACGAGCGCCAGCGACGAGTGAACGAGCGCGGTGGGATTCGAACCGGAGGAAGACGTGCTCGCTCACTGCTTCGCTCCGCGCGACTTCCAGGGTTCGAATCCCACGGGCGTCGCTACTCCTCGCGTTGCTCGGAGATAGCGAGCGCGGTGGGATTCGAACCCACGACCATCGGATTAGAAGTCCGACGCTCTATCCGAGCTGAGCTACGCGCCCTCGGGCCGAGGAACGGCCGCCTCGCGCAAAAGCGGTACGGGTTCGGGGCGGGAGTGGCCCCGTTCAGGCGAACAGCTGCCGGGCCTCGTCGATCGCCTCCACGAGCGCGTCGACCTCCTCGCGGGTGTTGTAGAGGTAGAACGAGGCTCGCGCGGACGCAGCCGTGCCCAGCACGTCGTGGAGCGGCTGGGTACAGTGGTCGCCAGCGCGGATGGCGACGGCGTAGTCGTTGAGGATGCTGGAGAGGTCGTGGGCGTGGGTGGTCTCGAGGTTGAACGCGACGAGCCCGGCGCGGTCGTCACCCGGCGGCCCGTACACCTCGACATCGTCCCACTCGGTCAGGCGGTCGTAGGCGTACTCCGCGAGCTGTTGCCCATGGCGGTGGATGCGTTCGAGGCCGATGTCGTCGAGGTAGTCACACGCCTCGGCGAAGGCGATGCCGTCGGCGATGTTGGGGGTGCCGGCCTCGAACTTCCAGGGGAGTTCGTTCCACTGCGAGTCCTCGAAGGTGACCTTGAGAATCATGTCGCCGCCGTAGCTGTACGGCTCCATCTCCTCGAGGATATGCTCCTTGCCGTACAGCGCGCCGATACCCGTGGGGCCACACATCTTGTGCCCGGAGAACGCGAAGAAGTCACAGTCCATGGCCTCCACGTCGACCGGCTGGTGGGGGACCGACTGGGCGCCATCGACGAAGATGAGCGAGTCGTGGTCGTGGGCGATGTCCGCGAGTTCCGACACCGGGTTCACGGTCCCGAGCGTGTTGGAGACGTGGACGACGCTCACCATCTCCGTGTCGTCGGTGATGAGCTCCGCGGCGGCCTCCATATCGAGGTAGCCCTCGTCGGTGATGGGGATGTACTTGCACTCGGCGCCCGTCAGCTTCGCGATCTGCTGCCACGTCACCAGTGAGGCGTGATGCTCCATCTCCGTCAGCACCACCTCATCGCCGGGACCGAGTTCGTTGAGCCCCCAGGCGTAGCCGACGGTGTTCATGGCCTCCGTCGTGTTCCCTGTGAAGACGATCTCCTCGCGGCCGTCGGCGCCGACGAACTCCGCGACCCGGTCGTGGGCCTCCTCGTAAGCGATGGAGGCCTCCTGGGAGAGCTGGTGGATGCCGCGGTGGACGTTGGCGTTGTACTCGCGGTAGTAGTCGCTGATGGCGTCGATGACGCGCTCGGGCGTCTGCGAGGTGGCCGCGTTGTCGAGGTAGACGAGCTGCTGGCCGTCGATCTCACGCTCCAGGATGGGGAAGTCCGCCCGGATGCGCTCGACGTCCAGCGGGGTAACGTCCTGCGTTGCCATTAGGGGAACCTAGCGACGGACGTAGGTCACTTCTTCGGTGCATCGTGCCGGCTGCTAGTCGAATCCGGCATCACGGCCCCGTCGAACCGGTCGACTCGCCCGGGTCAGGACGGCGAACTTATCCGCGCTCCTGTCGAACAGCGAGGTATGCGGGTCACGCTGTCGGACGAGGCACGTCGGCTGGTCGCGCTGTTCGAGGACGAAACCGACGTGGCGGCCCGGGACTGCCTCGTCGACGACGAGTTCGACCGCGTGGTGTTCGTCGTGCCGGCCGGCGAGATGGGGAAGGCCATCGGTCCGGACGGCAAGCACGTCAAGCGGATGGAGCGCCAGCTGGACCGCGACGTGGAGCTGGTCGAGGGGGCCGACCGGGCCGCCGACTTCGTGGCGAACGCGCTCGCCCCCGCCGCCGTCTACAACGTGACCGTCAGCGAGAACGGCGACCGTATCGCGTACGCCGAGGTCGACTCGGCCGACCGCGGGGTCGCCATCGGCACCGAGGGCCGGACTATCCGGCGGGCCCGAGAACTGGCCCAGCGACACTTCGATATCGACGATATCGAGTTGACCTGAGCGCGCGGACCGCCCCAACCCAACACTTGCTTTCCGTCCGTTCAATCCAGAATCAGGTCTCGGCCGGCCTCGGCGGCGAGGAGGCGACGGCCGTCCCCGGTGACAACTGAGGTCGCAGCGCGACGCAACAGTGGATAGCCGGCCCTTCTTCACCGAACGCTCAAGTACTCGCGGCCACCGTGAGGGAGTAATGGAGACGGGTATCACGGTGCTCTGCGTGGATGGCGGGCCCACAGCGGAGGCGACCGGGCTGGCACTGGAGATGCGCGCGGACGGGGTGGACGTGCTCGACGCCTCGAACCCGCGGGTCGCGACCGCGACGCTGGAGCGCGAGGGCATCGACGTCCTCGTCTTCGAGCCAGGGGTGGGACAGGACGACGAGTGGGACGAGACCCTCCGGACCGCGGCCGAGCGTGACGTGACGGTCATCGCCTTCTCCGCGGGCCGGCCGGCGCTCGCCGACCGGCCGGAGGTGGCCGGCCACGTCGACAAGTCACAGCCCGACCAGTTCGAGCGGCTGGCCGACCGGGTTCTGGAGGCCATCCGACCCGATGAGGCCGACTATCCCCTGTCCGAGGCCGAGGAGGAGCGTTCGGTGACGGCCGACCGGTACGGGATGGCCCCCCTGCTGGCGCGGCCCAGTCTGGAGCGGCTCTGCCGGCTGACCGCCGAGACGCTCGGCGTATCGGCGGCGCTGCTCGGACTCGTGGACCGCACCCGCTACCAGGCGCTCGCAGCCTACGGTACGCCGGACGTGACCCAGCCCCGGCGCGAGAGCCTCTGTGCCCGAACGTTCCTGGAGCCGGGCGTGGCCTGTATCCCGGACCTGAAGAATCACGAGTGGGGTGGGTTCGCGCCCGGCGACGACTTCCGCTGGTACGCGAGTGCGCGCCTGGTCGCCCCGGACGGCCACCCCGTCGGCACGCTCGCGGTGTACGACGAGTCGCGCTCGGCGCCGCTGTCGGACGGCGAGCAGTGGCGGCTCTCAGCGCTGGCCGACGAGGCGATGGAACAACTCGAACTCCGCCGGCTCATCGCCCGCCCGCAGGACCCGGACACGTACATCTCCACCGAGAACGAGCTCACGCTGGATGAGTGAGCACCCCGGCGTGGCGACGGCGGTCAGGTGGCGACAGCCGGATGGCGGCGGTCGAATGCCCGCCCCCACGTGAGAACCTCACGCGGCGGCGAACGAAAAGGGACGCTTAAGTCCCTCCATCAGAAACAGACGTGCACTATGGCGAACGGCAAGTACGCCGCGCGTAAGCTGAAGAAGGACCGCCAGAAGCACCGGTGGTCCGACTCGGATTACGCACGGCGGGCACGCGGGCTGGGCAAGAAGTCCGACCCGCTCGAAGGCGCCCCGCAGGGTCGTGGTATCGTACTGGAGAAGGTGGGCATCGAGGCGAAGCAGCCCAACTCGGCCATCCGGAAGTGTGTCCGGGTCCAGCTCATCAAGAACGGGAAGCAGGTCACCGCGTTCTGTCCCGGTGACGGTGCCATCTCGTTCATCGACGAGCACGACGAGGTCACCATCGCCGGCATCGGCGGCGCGAAGGGCCGCGCGATGGGCGACCTCTCCGGTGTCAACTACAAGGTCGAGAAGGTGAACGGCGTCTCCCTGATCGAACTCGTCCGCGGGAACGCGGAGAAACCCGTCCGATAATGAGCACGGAACAGCCTGACCCCGACGCACCCGCCGACACCGACGACGAGCGCATCTCCGCGAAGCTGTTCGAGCGCTACTCCGTCGACGACATCGAGTACGACGACCCCTCGACACGACGCTACATCACCGTCACACCGGTCGCGCACACGATGGGCCGTCACGCGAACAAGCAGTTCAAGAAGTCCGAGATATCCGTCGTCGAGCGGCTCATCAACCGCCTGATGCAGACCGACGAGAACACGGGCAAAAAGCAGATGGCGACCCAGATCGTCCGCGACGCGTTCGACACCATCGAGAGCCGCACCGAGGAGAACCCGGTGCAGGTGCTCGTCACGGCCGTCGAGAACAGCGGTCCCCGCGAGGAGACCGTCCGCCTGAAGTACGGTGGCATCTCCGTCCCGAAGGCCGTCGACGTGGCCCCGCAGCGCCGCGTCGACCAGGCCCTGAAGTTCATCGCCCAGGGCGTCAAGCAGAACTCCTACAAGACGAAGACCACGGCCGCCGAAGCCCTCGCCCAGCAGCTCATCGGCGCCGCCGACTACGACCTGCAGACGTACGCCATCTCCCAGAAGGAAGAGAAGGAGCGCGTCGCCGCTGCAGCTCGGTAATCCGTCGTATATCCCTTCTATCCCCCCATTTTTTCGAGCAGAGTCATCTTTTCGCCATCAGAGCGACTATCTCGGACGTAATCGCGAGGGCGACTTCGCCAGCAGTCACGGCGACGACGGAGGCCCGTCGAATGCCCCCGCCCGCTCGCCCCGCCGATGGCGGCCCCGCTCGATTCCGCCCCGTTGCTTGTCCGGTCGCTCCGCTCGCGCCCTCACCGGGGCGCGCGCTTCCTGGTCTCGGCCCCGGCTGGCGCGCGAGGCGGGAGGGTGTACGGTGGTGTCGGCGGTGGAGGGGCCGCGCTCTCGACCCCCATATCACGTCCTGGCCCTCCGGTCGGACTTGCCGGGGGACGGCCACCTTATCGGCCGAGTCCCCAACCGCCGGGTATGTCACTCTCCGAGCCGCTGCTCGAGGAAGCCGGCGGTCGAAGCGAGTACCTCCACCCACGGGGACTGGTGCTGCTGGCCGAGCGGTACGTCCCCGACGAGGCGAGCGCGCCGGGTGTCGAACACTCGACCGTCGTCGAGCACGTCACGGCCCTCGCGGAGCGTGACAGCCACGTCGACGGGGCGTCGTTCCGCGACGCGCTGACGGAGGCCACCGTCGAGTCGGAGGAATGGGTGGACGACACCACCGTCTACGCGCTCGGCAGCGGCCGACTGAGCGCGTATCCCCCGGCGTGGCACGACGCGTTGGGCGGGTCACGCGACCTCGTGGTGATGGTTCGGTACCTCACGGACGCCGACTTCGAGGGCGTCGCGGCGTGGGCCGACAGGACGGTCCCGGAGGACGACCTGCTGGACGTGGCGGCCGCAGTCGGCGGGTTCGACCGCGAGGCGGCGAAGGCGGAACTAGAGCGCCTGCGCGACGAGGGGCGGCTGGTCGAGGACGCCGACCAGCACCCCGACGCCGGGGTCTACCCCCCGGAGGCCGACCAGGAGTCCGACGTGAAGGGGTGAGGGCCGCCCCAACCACAGGTCTTTCACCGACCCACACCAACCAGCCACGTAATGAGCGGCGCGCGCAAGCCCGACTGGTTGAAGATGCGGCCGCCGTCGGGCGAGCGGTTCACGGAGATAAAATCGACCCTCCGCGAGCACGACCTCCACACCGTCTGCGAGGAGGCGTCCTGCCCGAACCTGGGCGACTGCTGGTCCGGGCGCAACGGCCCCGGCACGGCGACGTTCATGCTGCTAGGGGACCGCTGCTCGCGGGGCTGCAACTTCTGTGACGTCCAGACCGGCGGGATGGAGCCGCCGGACCCGGACGAACCCGACAACGTGGCCGACGCCGTCGCGGAGATCGGCCTGGACTACGTCGTCCTCACCTCGGTCGACCGCGACGACCTGCCCGACCAGGGCGCGGGCCACTTCGCCGACACCATCCGCGCCATCAAGGACCGCGACCCCTCCATCCTCGTCGAGGCGCTCACCCCGGACTTCCAGGGCGAGTCCGACCTCGTCCGGGAGGTAGCCGAGGCCGGCGCGGACGTGCTGGCGCACAACGTCGAGACGGTGGAGCGGCTCCAGTGGCCCGTCCGGGACCGTCGCGCGGGGTACGAGCAGTCGCTCTCGGTGCTCGAGCAGTACGCCCGCGAGTCCGACGCGTACGTGAAGACGAGCCTGATGCTCGGGGTCGGCGAGTACGACCACGAGGTGTACCGCACGCTGGGCGACCTGCGGGAAGTCGGCACGGACATCGTCACGTTCGGGCAGTACCTCCAGCCCTCGCGGTCGCACCTGGAGGTGTTCGACTACGTCCACCCCGACAAGTTCGATGTCTGGCGCGACGTGGCCGAAGAGGAGTTCGCGTTCCGCTACTGTGCCTCGGGCCCGATGGTCCGGTCGTCGTTCAAGGCGGGCGAGTTCTTCGTCGAGGCCGTCGCCCGCGAGGGCAAGAGCGTCGAGGAGGCCCGCGCGGAGGCACGGGCACGCGGGGACTGAGGGTCCCACGGCGCCGGCGCCGGGCGCGTGACCGGTCGAACTGCCGGGACGTTCCCGGGCGGCGACACGCCCCGAACGTTCACCGACCGTTCAGATAGCTCCCGTGATGTCCAACAGTTCCAGCGGTCGGAGCCGAACGTCCGTGCGTTTCGGGCAAATCTTACGTAAACTATACGGCATCGGCGGCGGCAGTCGGACCTATGCCGTACCGCAGGGTGAGACACCCATGAGCACGTTACAGCGGGACCCCCGCGAACAGGTCCAGGTCCTCGACGAGGACGGGCGCGTCCTCGACGGGGCCGAGGTCCCCGATATCGACGACGACGACCTCCTCGGGATGTACCGCGACATGAAACTGGCGCGCCACTTCGACCAGCGTGCGGTGAGCCTCCAGCGACAGGGCCGGATGGGGACCTACCCCCCGCTGTCGGGCCAAGAGGGCGCACAGGTCGGCTCGGCGTACGCCCTCGACGACGAGGACTGGGTCGTGCCCTCCTACCGCGAGCACGGCGTCGCCATGGTCCGAGGGCAGAGTCTGAGCGGGACGCTGCGCTACTGGATGGGCGACGAGCGGGGGAACAAGCTGGACGAGTTGAACATCTTCCCCGTCGCCGTGCCCATCGCGACGCAGATTCCGCACGCGACCGGGATGGCGTGGGCCTCCCGGCTGCAGGGCAACGACGAGGCGTTCATCTGCTACTTCGGCGACGGCGCGACCTCGGAGGGTGACTTCCACGAGGGGCTCAACTTCGCCGGCGTGTTCGACGCCCCCGCGATATTCTTCTGCAACAACAACCAGTGGGCCATCTCCGTGCCGCGCGAACGGCAGACCGCGGCGGAGACGCTGGCACAGAAGGCCGTCGGCTACGGCTTCGAGGGCGTCCAGGTCGACGGGATGGACCCGCTCGCGGTGTACAAGGTGACCCGCGAGGCCGTCGAGAAGGCCAAGGACCCCGACGAGGACGAACTCCGGCCGACACTCATCGAGGCGGTCCAGTACCGCTTCGGCGCGCATACGACGGCCGACGACCCCTCGGTCTACCGCGACGAGGACGAGGTCGAGCGCTGGAAGGCCAAAGACCCCATCCCCCGGCTGGAGGCATTCCTCCGCAATCAGGGGCTGCTCGACGACGAGCGCCACGCCGAGATACAGGCGGAGGTCGAGGAGGCCGTCGCGGACGCCATCGAGACGGCCGAGACGGTCGAGCGCCCCGAGCCCGAGGACATCTTCGAGCACGTCTACGCCGACCAGCCCAAGCGACTGCAGGAACAGCTCGCGTACCTCCAGCGGCTACGCGAAACGCACGGTGACGAGGTACTCCTGGAATGAGCACGCAAGACGCGGACACGGCGGGCAGCACGCAGAACCTCACCCTCGTACAGGCCGTCCGGGACGGACTGTACGGCGAGATGGAACGAGACGACTCGGTGCTGGTGATGGGCGAGGACGTCGGCCAGAACGGCGGCGTCTTCCGCGCCACGCAGGGCCTCTACGACGAGTTCGGCGACGACCGCGTCGTGGACACGCCGCTCGCGGAGGCCGGCATCGTCGGCACCGCCGTCGGGATGGCGGCCTACGGGATGCGGCCCGTGCCGGAGATCCAGTTCATGGGGTTCATCTACCCCGCGTTCGACCAGATCATCTCCCACGCCGCGCGGATGCGTACCCGCTCGCGTGGGCGGTACACGTGCCCGATGGTCGTGCGCGCGCCCTACGGCGGCGGCATCCGGGCCCCCGAGCACCACTCCGAATCCAAGGAGGCGTTCTTCGTCCACGAACCGGGACTCAAGGTGGTCATCCCCTCGACGCCGTACGACACGAAGGGCCTGCTCGCGAGCGCCATCCGGGACCCGGACCCCGTGGTCTTCCTCGAGCCGAAGCTCATCTACCGTGCCTTCCGCGAGGAGGTGCCCGACGAGACGTACACCGTCCCGCTCGGCGAGGCCGCGGTCCGGCGCGAGGGCGCCGACGTCTCCGTCTACACCTGGGGTGCGATGACCCGCCCGACGATGGAGGCGGCCGAGGACCTCGCCGAGAACGAGGGCATCGACTGTGAGGTGGTCGATCTGCGGACGCTGTCGCCGATGGACACCGACACCATCCTCGAGTCGTTCAAGAAGACCGGCCGCGCGGTCGTCGTCCACGAGGCCCCCAAGACGGGCGGTCTCGCCGGTGAAATCACGGCGACAATCCAGGAGGAGGCCCTGCTGTACCAGGAGGCACCGGTCAACCGCGTCACCGGGTTCGACGTCCCGTTCCCGCTGTACGCGCTGGAGGACTACTACCTGCCCGAGGCCGCGCGTATCGCAGACGGTATCCGGGAGACGGTGGAGTTCTGAGCATGGTCCGCGAGTTCAAACTCCCCGACGTCGGTGAGGGGCTGACCGAGGCGGAGATCGTCAGCTGGCTGGTCGAGCCCGGCGACACCGTCTCCGAGGACCAGCCCGTCGCCGAGGTCGAGACCGACAAGGCCGTCGTCGAGGTGCCCGCGCCCGTCAACGGCACCGTCCGGGAGATACTGGCCGAGGAGGGCGAGATGGTCCCCGTCGGCGAGGTCATCATCACGTTCGACGTGGAGGGCGAGCCCGTCGAGCCGATGGCGGACGAGGGCGCCGGGTCCGAACCATCCGAGACCGACGAGGTCGAGTCCGCCGGCTCCGCGGTCGACGACGCAAGCACGGACGGCGAGTCCGGCGGCGAGGTGTCGGCGAAGGGAGGCCGCGTCTTCGCAGCGCCCTCCGCACGACGGCTGGCCCGCGAACTCGGCGTCGATATCGAGACGGTCGCCGGGAGCGGGCCCGGCGGCCGCGTCACCGAGGGTGACGTGCGTGCGGCGGCCGACGCCGGCGGCGAGCCCGAGTCGGCCGCGAGCGAGAGCGACGCCGAACCCGCCGTGCGGTCGGCCACGCGGAAGGTGACCGACGAACCGGCGGCCGAGGGCGACGCCGAACCCGCACCGGCCGACGCGCACCCCGGTGGCGCGCCCGAGGCGGCCGGCCGCGACCAGACACTGGCCGCGCCAGCGACCCGGCAGGTGGCCCAGGAGGAGGGAATCGATATCGACGACGTGCCGACCGACGAGATACGGGACGGCGAACCGTTCGTCGACGCCGAGCAGGTCCGCGAGTACGCCGAGGCCCAGCGCGTCGCACAGGAGGCCGACACGCAGGCGGTCCAGCAGGAGGCTGCGGAGACGGCCACGGCCGCTGCCGCCGCCGACACGGAGACCACGCCCGAGGGCGAGGTCGAGCGGGTCCCCTACCGGGGCATCCGCCGGACCATCGGGAAGGCGATGGAGAACTCGAAGTACACCGCGCCCCACGTCACCCACCACGACACCGTCGTCGTCGACGACCTCGTGGAGACCCGCGCCCGCCTCAAGCCGAAGGCCAAGGAACGGGATATCAAGCTGACCTACATGCCCTTCATCGTGAAGGCCATCGTCGCGGCGCTGAAGGAGTACCCCGTCCTCAACTCCCAGCTGAACGAGGACGACGAGGAGATCCTCGTCAAGCACTACCACAATATCGGTATCGCCGTCGCCACCGACGCGGGCCTGATGGTCCCCGTCGTGAAGAACGCCGGCGAGAAGGACATGCTCACCATCGCCAGCGACGTCAACGAGCTGGCGAGCAAGGCACGCGACCGCTCCATCTCTCGGGAGGAGATGCAGGGCGGCACCTTCTCCATCACCAACTTCGGCGCCATCGGCGGCGAGTACGCCACGCCCATCATCAACTACCCCGAGACCGCCATCCTCGGGCTGGGCGAGCTGAAGCAGCGCCCCGTCGTGGAGGACGGTGAAGTGGTCGCGAAGCACACCATCCCCATCTCGCTGTCTATCGACCACCGTGTCATCGACGGCGCGGAGGCCGCACAGTTCGCGAACACGCTGATGGAGTATCTGCAGAACCCGGAACTACTACTCCTGGAGTAGAGCAGAGCCGATTCTTTTCATTGCATACCGCGCCGAAGGCGCGGTTTCACCGGCACGAGAGCGCGAAGCGCTCGAGTGCCGGCATTTTTTCTGAACGTTTTGTGCCGTCATCAGAACGCGAAGCGTTCTGATTGTCCGTAGAATCGCGAAGCGATTCCACGACGCCGAGTGGTGGCCGATGACGGCCGGAGGCCGCCGAGGACACCCGAAGCGTCAAAAAGGCTCGGGGTCAGGCCCGAAGCCGCTCGATACGCTTCTCCATCGGCGGGTGCGTCGAGAACACCTTCTCCAGCAGGCCGCGCTCGGAGTTGAAGATGCAGAGCGCGCTCATCGAGTCGTCCATCTCCATCTCGCGGCCCTCGGAGCCGCGGGATATCTTCTCCAGCGCCCGCGCGAGCGGGTCACCCGAGCCGATGGCCTCTTTCGCGTCGGAGTCGGCGACGTACTCCCGGTAGCGCGAGATGGCGAGGACGAAGACCATCACCAGCGCGTTCGCCAGGGAGGAGGCGACCATCGCGACGATGAACGAGCCGATGTTGCGCTCGCCGCCCATCAGCACCGCGAAGTAGGCGACGTAGCCGACAATCATCCCGATAGACTGGCCGATAACCATCGTGATCACGTCGCGGTTCTTGATGTGGGCCAGCTCGTGGGCGATGACGCCTTCCAGCTCGTCGCGGTCGAGCATGGCGACGAGCTCCTCGCTCACACAGACGACGCCGGCACCCTTCCGGCCGACGGCGAAGGCGTTGGGGACGCCCATCCGCATCCGCATGACGGTGGGCTCGGGGACATCCATCTCCTCGGCGAGCTGCAGCGTCATCTGCCGGACCTGGCCGTACTGGCCGGTCGCCTCGGCCGGAATCTCCTCGGCCTTCCGCGTCGCCAGCCACTTCCCGAGTTTGTACTGGGCGGCCGGAACGACGAGGATACCGACCGCCAGGACCGGCAGAAGCGGCAGCCCGGTTGCCGCCGCCACGAAGGTGCCCGCGGCGAGGTAGAACGCGAACAGGATCGTCCCGACGACGACCATCCGCAGTCGCAGTCCGAAATCTGTCATGTACCCAGGGGTAGGCCACGCAGGGTCATAAACCGCGTGGCCCAGGCACCATATCAAGACTAATACGGGCCGAATAAATCAACTAGGAGGCCACATATAGATATATTCACCAATAAACGAACCGAATGGCGAGCTTTTTCTCGTTATCTATCAATTCCCCGGCGTGTGCCGCTCAGAGGTCGGCCGACCGGAACAGGGCATACCCCACGAGGAGCGGCACGACCAGCCACAGCAGCAGGTAGACCACGACGGCCGCGTCGGTGAGGTAGAACGGAATCCCCTGCTGGCTGAGTTGCTGGGCGTACACTCGCTGGAGGAGCCCCGCCTGGCGTGAGAGCTGGATACCACCCGTGACGGCGGCCCGGGCGCTAGCCGTCGAGTCGGTGACGAGCGAGGCGACGAGCGAGTTGTAGGCCCCGAGCGGGTTGAGGAGCTTCAGGGTGATCGAGGCCTTGAGGACGGTCGCCTGGCCCCAGTCGAGGGTGTTGGCGAGCCGGCTCACGAGAGGGTCGACCGCCTGGTTCCAGAACACCAGCAGGCCGATGTAGGCGCCGACGGTGCCGACCACCGCGCGGCGGCCGGTGGAGGCAGCGGCCGAGATGCCCACCGAGAGCGCCACGAAGGTGACCGCCAACAGCCCTGTCAGGAGGATGAACCCGAGGAACGTGGCCGGCTTGAGCGAGACGCCGGTGAGCGGGAACACCAGCATCGACAGCAGCAGGCCCCCAACCGCAGGGAGACAGACGACCGCACCGCGGCCCAGGAGCTTCCCGACGACCACGTCCCGGCGGGAGTGGGGCAGCGAGAGCAGGAGCTTCAGGGTCCCGTCCGTCCGCTCGCCGACGATGGCGCTGTAGGACGCGACGAGTGCGACCACGGGGACGAGCAGCGTCACGCCCGAGGAGAGGACCCGAAGGAACGTGTTCGAGTCCGGGCTGCCGCCACCGCCGCCCTGGGCGGGCGCGTTGCCGGCCTGCTGTGCCGCCTGCGAGACCGCGTCGGCGAAGAAGTACGCACCGAACACGAACAGCCCGACGAACAGCACGGAGACCAGCAACACGCCGCGCGACCGGATGGCGTCCTCGAAGTCCTTGCGCGCGATGGCGAGCACCGAGTTCACGCGGTCTCACCCCCCTCGTCGCCCACGGACCCGTCGGGGTCGGCCTCGTCACCCTCGTCGGCAGCGGTGGCGTCCTCGGCGTCGCTGTCACCGTTCTCGGCCTCGTCACCCTCGGTGTAGGCTGCGAACAGGTCCTCGAGCGAGGTCTCGCGGGTCTCGAAATCGACGACCTGAACGCCGGCCGACTCGAGCGCATCCAGTATCTCGGTCTTCCGGACCTCGTCCCCCAGCGTGACCGTCACCTGCGTGCCCGCCGCCCGGACCTCGGAGACGCCGGCCAGGGCCCGCACGTCGTCGAGCGCCGTCTCGGAGGCCTCCGATTCGGTCGAAACCTCGAGCGCGCTCTCCGCGCCGCTGGCCTCGCGCAGCCCCTCGACGGAGTCGACCGCGATCATCTCGCCGTCGCGGATGATGCCGACGCGGTCACAGACCGCCTCGACCTGCCCGAGGATGTGCGAGGAGAAGAACACCGTCGCACCGCGGGCGGCCTCCTCGCGGACCACCTCGCGCATCCGGCGCGCGCCGTTGGGGTCCAGTCCGGTCGAGGGCTCGTCCAGTACCAGCAGCTCCGGCTCGCCGACGAGCGCCATCGCGAGGACGAGCCGCTGTTTCATCCCGCGGGAGTAATCCCCCGCCGGCCGGTCGCCGTCACCGTCGAGCCCGACCCGCTCCAGCAGTTCGTCGGGGTCGTCGGCCGCGTCCTTCGAATCGATGGCGAACGCGAGGTGCTTGCGCCCGGAGAGGCGGTCGTAGACGCCGAACCCCTCGGGGAGGACGCCGACGCGCTCGCGAACCGCGTCGCTCTGCTCGCGCCGGACGGGTTCGCCGAGCAGGCGTACCTCGCCGTCGTCCGGCCGGACGAAGTCCAGCAGGACGTTGATCGTCGTCGATTTGCCCGCCCCGTTCGGCCCGAGGAACCCGAACACCTCGCCCTCCTCGACCGTCAGCGACAGGTCGTCGAGGGCCGTGAGGGTCCCGTATCGCTTGGTGACCCCGTCTAATTCGATGGCGGCCATGTACCCCCGCTTGCACCCTCCTCCTTCAAAAGGTTCCACACTTGCCGTGTGATGTGGTAGCGTGTTCGGGACCGGTGTGCGCTTCCCATGCGGTGGCCGCTTCGACTCCGCTGACCGTAGACCGTCTGCATACCGCGCCGAAGGCGCGGTTTCACCGGCCGGAGCGCCCGGAGTCCTCGTGAGCGAAGCGAACGAGGGCCGTGGTAGAGCTTGCTCTGGCTGAGGGCGCGGAGGCCGGCCTTTTTTCTGAACGTTTTTTGCGCCGAGTGGATTGTCGGCTACGCCGACAATCTATTAGCTGGCGGCGTAGCCGCCAGCCGGTACCCGCAGACCGGCGGCCTCGCCGTCCTCAGAACCGCTCCGCGGTTCTGATGGGCTGCGAGAGCTTCGCTCTCGCGAACGCCGGTCAAGCGGTACCCGAGGCGTAAAAAAGCTCGTTCACATGAAGTCCGCGATGCCTGACTGCTTGTTGTGGTCGTTCTCGAAGATGGATTCGAGCGCCTTGTTCAGTATCTCGAGGCGCTGTTTCGTGTACGGCCGGGCGCCGTACTCCTCGGCCACGCGCCGGGCGGTGTCCATGTACTTGTTCACGGAGCCCTGGTAGACGGTGAGCGAGACCTCGCCGCCGCACTCCCGGCAGTCACCCGAGAGCGGCATCCGGCGGTACTTCTCCCCGCAGTCCCGACAGCGCGTCTCCTGCCGGCTGAACGCCCGGAGGTTCCCGATGAGGTCCGGCAGGAAGTGGTACTCGATGATACGCTCGGCCACGTCGGTCTCGTCGACCGCCCGTATCTTCCGGGCCAGCTCCAGCTGGCCGTCCATCTTCTTGTCCATGTCGTCGAGCGTCTTGTACGCCGAGAGGTCCGGGCCGAGCGCGATGTCCGTCGTATCGTGGGTGTGGTCGAACCCGCGGTACTCCTCGTCGGTGCCGAGGGTGGACTCGGCGATCTGGACGTCCACCTCCTCCGGGTCGGCCATCTCGCGGGTCGCCTCGTAGAACTCGCGGGGGTACGAGGTGACGATGTCCATGTTGTGCGCCTCGTCGTCGATTTCGGAGGGGTCGATGCGCGAGGACATGACGAGGGGCGCGTCCATCCGTCCACCGCGCTGATTCGGGAGATATTTCCGCGAGAAGTTGAGAAGGCCGTCCATAAGTAGCATAACACAGTCTTCATCGCCGTCACAGTTGCGCCTCTTCGCTGCGTGGAAATATGGGTGGGCATAACCGACCGCAGCACTCGTGAACCCGACCACCCGCCCGACCACGGCCGCGGAGGTGTGTGGCGCCATCCCGAACACGAGTTCCCCGACGAGGTCCTGCCGTTCGTCCACGTCGTAGAACGGCTCCGTTCCGTAGTACTGGGTGAGCAGGTCGTCGACGAAGTCCGCCGTCCGGAGCATGTGCTCGGCCGCGCCGTCCGAGAGGACGATGTCCTGCACCTTCAGCTCGACCAGCTGGTCGTCGTGGCGGAGCGGCTGGCCGTCGATGTCCTCGTGGTAGCCGAGTTCGCGGAAGTCCTCGGCCGTCACGTCGAGTTCCTCCGGCCGGACCGACGTGACCGGGAGGTCGGTCATGTCGTAGCGGACGGTGCCGTCCTTGAACACCGAGACGCCGTTCTTCGCCCGGAGGATGCCCTTCTCGACGGGTTCGGGGACCTTCTCCTCGGAGGTGAGTCCCTTGACCGCTTTCAGCGTCCCGAAGGCGTTCTCGCGCTCCTTGACGCTCTCCATCGCGCCACGATACTCGTCGTTGGCATCGAGCGTGACGTACTGGGTGGGTGAGGCGAGCGTCTCGCAGCGCGGGCACTCCGCACGACCGGATTCGTCGGGGACGACCTCGCTGTCGCAGTCCGGGCAGACGTAGACGGCGTCGGTGACGGCGTTGCAGTCCGGGCAGCGCGCACGGAAGGTCTCGGTCCGGCAGTCCGGGCACTCCCGGCGTGCGAGTTCCACGTCGACGCGGCCCTGCGGATGCTCCATCGTGGGCGCGTACTTCGCGGCGTCGGCGAACGAGCGCTGACTGCCGCCCGCCTCGCCGATGGGGAACAGCGTGTGGACCGCGGGCGAGAGGTCGCGGCTCTCGGACTTCTCCGGGCGGCCCATCCGCGCGCCGATGCGGGTGGGTGCGCGCTCGCGGAGCGCGAACGGGGCGACCGCGTTCGCAGCCTCGATTGCGTTGTCGCCGCCGTCGTACTCGCGGGCCTCGGACGGGAGGTCGTCGAGCGTCCACGTCCGTTCGAGCCCCTCGGTGAGTCCGAGCGAGCGCACGAGCGGGAGCGCGTCCGGAACCGTCAGCGTGTCCTCGCCCTGCGTGTGCTCGACGAGAAGGGCCTCCAGTGCGTCCGTGGCGAGGTCCGAGCGCGGGAGGACGAGGGTCCGACCCTCGCCGCCGGCGACGTCGCGGCCGCCCGTCCCGGAGTCGTCGTCGGGCATCGCCAGCCCATCGGCCTCGGCCCAGGAGCCCTCGCTCGCGGCTGTCGCGAGCGCGTCGAACGCCTCGACGGAGATGTCGTGCCAGCAGGGGGTGTAGGTGGGGTGGAGTGGCGCGTCGTACGTCGTCGCCCACTCCAGCGCTTCCGCGGCCGAGGGATGCGCGAGGTCGACGTGCGGGTCGTCCTCGAGCGCCTGTACGTCGGCCTCGGAGTCCCGCATCTCGTGGGTCCACCACTCGACCGTGTAGGAGGCGGGCGCGAGTGGATGGTTGTTCTCGACGAACTCGCCGTAGTTGACGAGGTACTCGCCCAGGTCGAGGATGGCGTCGACGCCGTTGCGTATCTCCCTGGCCTCGTCGACATCGTCCACCCGCCGGACCTCGCCGTTGGCGAGTTTGACGGTCGGCCCCTCGATGGAGTCGACGGGGACGACACCCGCCGCCTTGCCGGGGCGCTCGGTCTTGATCTGGGTCCCGGTCGCGAGGAAGTCGTCGACGAGGTGCATCGTCGCCGGGTGGACGCCCGCTGTCGCGAACCCGTGGTTGCGCGCGCGGCCGTAGCGCAGGCGGAAGCCCCCCGCCTCCGACGGGTGACCGAACACGGGCCGGCCAGCGATGAGGTCGCGCAGGAACTTCTTCGACTTCTCGACGCGCGGCGGGCCCGCGGGGCCGTCGGCTTCGGGGTCGGCGTCGTCCTCGGCCGCCTCCTCCCCCTCACCGTCGTCGTCGGCCTCCGTCTCGGCCTCGTCGCCATCGCCCTTGTCTTCCTTGTAGTTCCCGTCGATGAGGTCCTGGAGCCACGGCCAGTCGACCTCGTCCAGCCCGCGCGTGTAGCGCTGTATCTTCGGGGCCTTCAGCGCGATACCCTCGGCGAGGACGAGACACATCCCCCCGCGAGCGTTGTTGGTGTCGACCCGGTCGAGGTCGCGAAAGCCCGAGACCTCCTCGTCGCCGGTGGCCTCCCCGTCCAGCATGATGGGGAGGTTCTCGGCGATGAACTTCGTCTCGGGGTCCTTCGGGGTGTACTGGAGCCCCGTCTCCTTGTCGTAGAGGCCGATCTCCTCGGCGTAGCGCTCGACCTCCGCGTCCCGCGCCCGGTACTCCTCGATGCCCAGCAGCGCCCGGGCGTAGTCCGCAACCAGCACCGAGAGTGCCTGTGCCGTCCCGCCCGCAGAGCGGATGGGGCCGGCGTAGTAGACGTTCACGAACTCCGTGCCGTCGTCGTTCTCCAGCAGTTCGACGCGGTCGATGCCCTCGATGGGCGCCGCGACGACCCCCTCGGTGAGGAGCGCGACCGCCGTGCGGACCGCGCCCTCGACCTTCCCGGCGCGCCCGTCGTAGTCCCCGACGTTCCCGTCGACGAAATCGGTGACCAGTTCCAGCGCCGCCTCCTCGCGGGACATCTCCCCCTCCAGTTCCCGGACCCGCTCGGCGACCCCGTCGATGCCGAGGATGTTCTCGACCCGGTCGGCCATGTCCTTCGCGACCGGAATCTCGATCTCGGTCGAGGGGTCGCCACCCCGCTCCTTGGCCGCGCGCGCCGCGGCGAAGGCGTCGTCCAGCTGGTCCTCGATGCGCTCGAAGTAGCGCTCGTCGGCCTCGCGCACTACGACCGCCCCCAGATATTGTATCGTTGTATCACGGTTTCGTCGATTATCCAGTCAGTTCAAGTCGTATGTCGTTCCCACGCCGTTTTCCGCCCACATTTCCAGGTTATTTCCCGTCCTCAGAGCCCGCCCCACAGGTCGAGGTCGGTCGTCTCGTCGTGCTCCCGGACGAGGTCGGTGTCGAACTCACGGACGTACAGTTCGCCGGCGAACGTCGTGGCCTCGTTGAGGTGGCCCGCGACACAGGAGCCGTCCTCGCGAGAGAGGACCATGTGCGTGTGCGCGAAGCGTTCCCCGTCGAGCCACGAGACGTTGCCCGTACACGAGGCGACCTCGAACGGCTCGTCGAACCGTTCGGGGTAGTACTCCTGCTCGTCCTGGTCGTAGAAGTATATCTCCGCGTCCTGCACCGCCCCGAGGCCGACGAAGAAGGCCGCGTCGATGCCCTCGTCGGCGGCGAATTCCTCGATCTGCGCGCGCCAGTCCCGGCCGTGGTCGAGTCGGGCGACGAACTCCCGGGCGCCCTCGACCTGACGATAATCCATGTCCGGCCGGTGGGCGGGTGCCGTCTAAAGGTGTTCGGTGGCGGAGTGGAAGTGGTGGGTGTACGGGGATGGTGGTGACGGCGACGACGGGAGGCTGTCGAAAGCCCCCGGCCGCTTTCATTCCCACCCGACGTGGCCGGTGTCATGGGCGCGGCGCCCCTTCCCTTCCCCAGGTCGCGCGGCACTCGGGCCGTCCGGCCCTCGGCACGCGCTCCCGGCCGGGTGGCGGTTGGTCGGCCGGCTGGTTCCGCGACCAGGAAGCGCGCCGTCGCCCCCCGGCTGAGACCGCGAGCGAAAGCGAGCGTGTCGAAGCCTCGCGGCGACGGCGCGGGGAGGTGTGGGGGCACCCTGCTCCGCTGGAACCACCACCCGCGAACGCTCGGTGCCACAGGCAACAGGGCGGGACTGAAAGGGGCCGCCCGGCTGGCGGCGAAGCCGCCAGCTACTAGATTGTCGGCGGAGCCGACAATCCGCCTCGACCCAGCCCCGGCGACGTAAGCACCGCAGCGCGAGCGGAGTGAGCGCGAGGAGCGCAACGAGCCGCGGCTGGTCGAGCGGGCGGGGGCTTTCTATCGGTTCTCTCGTTGTCGTCTCCGCTGTTCCAGAGAGAGCAGGCGGAGAATTTGGACACACGGGTACCGTCTCGATTAACTCCACCTCCTTGCCGGCATCCCTTTACCCCGCGCGCCCCCTCCTCCGACGATGACCGAGTCCGGGAGCGACCCCGACCCCGACACCCCCCTCGACGAGCGCGCTGCCCTCGCCCTCATCGCGGACACCCTCCCGGCCGCGGGCGACGACGCCGCCGTCGTCGACGGGCAGGTCCTCACGACGGACATGCTCCACGAGACGACGGACTTCCCGGACGGGACGACGCGCTACACGGCGGGCTGGCGGGCGGTCGCGGCCTCGCTCTCGGATGTGGCCGCGATGGGCGCGGCCGCGACCGCCGCCGTCGCGGTCTACGGCGCGCCCGAGTTCCGCCCGGACGAGGTGCGCGAGTTCGTCCGCGGTGCCCGCGAGGTCTGCGCGGCCGTCGACGCCGAGTACGTCGGCGGCGACCTCGACGGCCACGACGAGTTCACGGTCGCGACGACGGCGCTCGGCCGACTCGGGGAGGCGGGACCGGTCCGGCGCTCCGGCGCAACGCCGGGAGACGCGCTCTGCGTCACAGGCGAGCTCGGGCGGTCGGCCGCGGCGCTCCGGCTGTTCGCCGACGACCCCAAGCGCGCCAACGACCTCTTCCGGTTCGAGCCGCGCGTGGCTGCGGGCCGCGCACTCGCACCGCGTGCGACGGCGATGATGGACTCCAGCGACGGCCTTGCGCGCTCGTGCCACCAGCTGGCCGAGGCCTCGGACTGCGGTATCGCGCTGGAGGGCGACGCGCTCCCCATCCACGGCGCCGTGGCCGACGTGGCCGCCGACGCGGCCGACGAACGGGAGCTGGCGGCCTTCTTCGGCGAGGACTTCGAACTCGTCGTCACGGTGCCGGAGGCGGCGCTCGCGACCGCGCGCGATGCGTGCCCGGTCGCGCTGACGCGGGTCGGAACGGTCGTCCAGGCCGACGCGGGGCTCACCATCGACGGCGACCCGCTCCCGGACCGCGGGTACACGCACGGCGGGTAGCTGGCCGGGACCGCCCACCCTACGCGAGTTGCCGTGCGCGGGCGACGACGTACAGCAGGACGACGGCGGCGCCGACCGCGAGGACGAACTGCCCGAGGACACCGAACAGGACGCCGAGGAACTCGTTTCCGCCGACGCCGAACTGGAGCGCGAACGGAACGAACGCGACGAGGGTGACCAGGGCGACGAGTTTGGCGACGGGAACGGCTTCGTACAGTAGCTGGTCGGTGTCGAGGCTCCGGTCGGTCGAGTCGAGGAACGGCGGGTCAGAGGGCATCACCGAACGGTCCGGGCAGACGGACAAGAAAGCCGCGTTTCGACCGCGTCGGTCAGTCCAGCCAGGTCATGAGCCCCTTCTGGGCGTGGAGCCGGTTCTCCGCCTGGTCCCACACCAGGGCACGGTCGGACTCCATCACCTCGTCGGTGATCTCCTCGCCACGGTGGGCGGGGAGACAGTGCATCACCTCCGTGCCCGGGTCGAGCAGGTCGTCGTCCACCTGGAAGCCACCGCGCTGGAACCGCTCCAGTTTCTCCGCGCGCTGGTCCTCCTGGCCCATGCTGACCCAGACATCCGTGTAGACGATGTCGGCGCCCTCGACGGCCGCCTCGGGGTCGTCGGTGGTCTCGGGCGGCGTCCCGAGTTCGGCCGCCCGGTCGAGCACTTCGTCGCTGATGGCGTACTCCGGCGGCGTCGCCACCGTCAGGTCGAGGTCGACCATCGCCGCGCCCAGCACGAACGACTGTGCGACGTTGTTGCCGTCGCCGACCCACGTGACCTCGGCCTCGAAGTCGCCGAACCGCTCGCGGATGGTGAGCAGGTCCGCCAGCGTCTGACATGGATGGGCGTCGTCGGTCAGGCCGTTGACCACCGGGACGGTGGCGTACTCGGCCAGTTCCTGTATGTCGGCGTGGTCGAACACGCGAGCCATCAGCAGGTCCACGTAGCGCGAGAGCGCGCGGGCGGTGTCCTTGACGGGTTCGCCGTGCCCGAGGTGGATGTCGTCCGGGCCGAGGAAGATGGCATGGCCACCCAGCTGGGTCATCCCTGTCTCGAACGACACCCGCGTCCGCGTCGAGGGCTTCTCGAATATCATCCCGAGCGTCTGCCCAGAGAGGAGCGGGTGGTGTTTCCCGCGGCGCTCGCGCTCTTTCAGGTCGGTCGCGCGGGTCAGCACCGCGTGCAGTTCCTCGGTGGTCAGGTCGTCGATATCGACGAAGTTGCGTGGCTCGGTGTCGTCAGTCATCGTGGGAGGGGTCGCTGTCGGCCGCGTCGTCGGTGAAATCGCTCGCGACGTGTTCGAGCACCGCGACGGCACGGTCCAGGTCGCGCAGCGGCAGGTGCTCGTTCGGCGCGTGGTCCAGGTCGGAATCGCCGGGGCCGTAGGTCGCAATCGGACAATCCCACGCGCCGGCGAAAACGTTCATATCGCTGGTGCCGGTCTTACGCAGGAGCCGCGGGTCGCCGCCCACGTCGCGGATGGCGACGCGGAACGCCCGCGCCACGTCGGTCCGCGGCGAGACCATCACCGGCTGGACGGCGTCCTTCCAGTTGATTGTCCCCTCGTCGAGTTCGGCGACGACGGCCTCGCGGACGCCCTCGACGGTCAGCGACGGCGGCACCCGCAACTGGACGTCCATCGTCGCCTCCACCGAGAGGCCGTCCTCGGTGAGGCCGCCGTCCATCGCGACGGGCTTGGTCGTGACCTGCTCGAAGACCGGTTCGTACTCGTCGGTCTCGTAGCGGTCCTCGACGCGGGCCCACCAGCGGATGGCCGACTGGATGGCGTTGGCGTCCTCGCGCGAGGTGTGCCCGGACTCCGAGGTGCAGACGTAGCGGCCCGCGGTCAACCCGCGGTAGCCGAGCGTCACCCCGTCCCAGCCCGACGGCTCGCCGTTGACGACGGCGTCGGGCGCCTCGCGGTCCTCGACGAGATGACGCGCACCCCGGGAGTCGACCTCCTCGCCGACAACGCCGACGAAGGAGACGCCGGTGCGGACCGCGGCGACGGCCATCGCACACAGCGGCCCCTTCGCGTCGACGCTGCCCCGGCCCCACAGCACGTCGCTCTCGTCGCCCTCGCCGGGTTCGACGCGGACGGGGATGTCGCCGGGGACGGTGTCGACGTGCGAGGTGAGCAGGACGCTCTCGTCCGCGGGCGCGCGGACGTTGCCGACCTCGTCGGTCCACGCCTCCCGACCGTGAGACTCGAAGAACGCGACGAGTTCGGCGGCCGCGGCCGACTCCTCGCCCGTCGGAGAGGGCGTATCGACCACGCGTTCGAGGAGGTCGCGCGCCTCCTCGTCGACGGGCACCGCGGCCTCAGCCGGCGCTTCGGCGGCGTCGCTCACGCGATGATCGCCTCCAGCGCGTCGACGACCTCGTCGGCGTGCTCGCGCTCGATGGTGAGCGGCGGCAGCAGCCGCAGCACCGTCCGGCCCGCGGGGAGCGCGAGTATCTGGTGTTCGATGGCGAGGTCGCGCAGCAGGCGGTTGGCCCCACGTTTCACCTCGATGCCGACCATCAGGCCGTGCCCGCGCACGTCGCGCACCTCGTCACCGAGGCGGCTCTCGACCTCGCCCATGAGGTAGTCGCCCACCTCGGCGGCGTGCTGGGGGACGTTCTCGCGCTGGAGCACGTCCAGCGTGGCGCCCGCCGCAGCCGAGACGACCGGCCCACCCGAGAAGGTGGAGCCGTGGTCGCCGCAGTTCTCCGCGACCCACTCCTTCACGACCGTCGAGCCGATGGGGAGCCCGCTACCGAGGCCCTTCGCCGTGGTCAGGATGTCCGGGACGACGTCGTGCTTCTCGGCGGCCCACATGTGGCCGGTACGCCCGAGCCCCGTCTGTATCTCGTCCAGCACCATCGCCGCGCCGTGCTCGGTCGCGGTCTCGCGGACCGCGTGCAGGTACTCGGGGTCGGCGGGGTTGATGCCACCCTCGCCCTGCAGCGGTTCGAGGATGACCGCGGCGGTCTCGTCGTCGACGGCCTCGGCCATCGCGTCGGCGTCGCCGTACTCCACGAACTCGACGCCGCCGGCCAGCGGCTCGAACGGCTTCTTGTACTTGTCCTTCCAGGTGGCCGCGAGCGCGCCCATCGTGCGGCCGTGGAAGCCACGCGTGGTCGCGACGAGTTTCTCGTTCCCCGTCGCGCTCCGGGCGAACTTCAGGGCGGCCTCGTTCGCCTCGGTCCCGGAGTTGCAGAGCCAGACGTAGTCCAGGTCGCCCGGCGCAGAGTCCGCGAGCGCCTCGTACAGTGCGTCGCGCACGTCGGTCGGGTACGAGGCCTGGACGTACATCAGGTCCTCCAGCTGGCTGGTCGCGGCGTCGACCACCTCGGGGTGGCAGTGGCCGACCGGCGTGCAGGCGTAGCTGGCGCCGAAGTCCAGATACTCGGTCCCGTTGGCGTCGTAGAGGTGGACGCCCTCGCCGCGTTCGATGCGGATGGGCTTCTCGGAGAAGACGAATCCGGTCATGCGTACGTGTGGCGGGCCTGCGTTATCGAACCTGTCGGTCCGTGACAGTGCTGCCGGTCGGTCATGTCTCGTCCCCCTCGGGGAGCGCGCGCTGCAGGACGTGCGTGCCGCCGCCCTCCAGCGCCGCGCGGACGGGGCGGTCGGCGTTGGCCGAGGCGACGACGACCTCGGGGGACCCACCCTCGAGCGCCTCCGTCGCGGCCATCACCTTCCGGCTCATGAACCCCTCCGCCGCCGATTCGAGTTCCGCGAAGTCGTCGGCGGTCTCGACCGTCTCGATGCGCGTCGAGGCGTCGTCGGGGTCACGGTAGACGCCCTCCACGTCGGTGAGCGAGACGAGCGTCGCGCCGAGCGCGCCCGCCACCGCCGCACTCGCGCGGTCGGCGTCGGTGTTCACCGCAACACCGTCGTCGGCCAGCATCGGCGGCGACGCGACCGGCGTGTAGCCGTCATCGAGCAGCGTCTCGAGCAGGTCACCGTTGACCTGCTTGATTGTGCCCGAGTGGTCGCCGCGGCGGATCTTCTTCTTCCCGTCCTCGACGACCCGAACCGCGGACTTGCGCGAGCCCGTCAGGAGCCCGCCGTCCACCCCGGAGAGGCCGACGGCGTCGGCGCCGGCGTCGCGCAGGCCCGTCACGAGGTCGGTGTTCACGAGGCCGGCCATGGCCATCTTGAACACGTCCATGGTCTCCTCGTCGGTGAAGCGCCCGACGACACCCGAGGGGGTCTCGACGTACTCGGGCTCCATCCCCATCCGTTCGAGCGTGTCGTCGACCGCCGTCGAGCCGCCGTGGACGACGGCCATCTCGACGCTCTCGTCCACGAGGTCGGCGATGTCGGCCAGCGCACCCTCCGGTTCGACGGCCTTCGCGCCGCCGATCTTGACGACGACGCAGTCGTAGTCTGCCACGTCGCTCACGCCGCCTCACCTCCGTGCACCGTGGCTGGCGTGCGGGGTGGTCGAGCAGCCGCTCGTGGACTGACTGGTCGCCCAGATACGGGCGCCCCAGGGCTGCTCGTCGAATCGTTCGTCGTAGAACACGCGTTTTCGTCGTGAAGTTGCATCGTTTTCGAAAAATTCCGCACGCTTTGCAGTTGCGTTGCTGTCCTCAGGGTGCGCCGATGGGATGGAACCCGGTGTGCTCCAGCCCGGCGGTCTCCTCGAAGCCCAGCGCGACGTTGGCGGCGTGGACCGCCTGGCCCGCCGAGCCCTTCATCATGTTGTCGATGGCCGAGAAGACGACGAGGCGCTTGTTGCCGGGGTCGATTTCAAATCCGACCTCGGCGAAGTTCGAGCCCGCGACGGCCTTCGGCTCGGGGTAGCGGTAGACGCCACCGCCGCCGGCGGCCATGCGGACGAACGGCTCGTCCTCGTACTGGCCCCGGTACGCCTGCCAGAGGTCGCCCTTCGAGACGGGCCCGTTCGGGAAGATATGGCAGGTCGCGCTCGCGCCGCGGATCATGTCCACGGCGTGGACGGTGAACGAGACGCTCGTGCCGAGGTACGCCTCTATCTCGGCCTCGTGACGGTGGCCGGTCGGCGCGTACGGGCGGACGACGCCCGAGCGCTCGGCGTGCGAGGAGGCCGCGCCGCCGCCGGCGCCGCCCTCGCTGGACCCGACCTTGATGTCGATGACGAGCTGCTCGTCGCCGTCGAGGATGCCCGCCTCGAACAGCGGGAGCAGGCCGACGATACTGGCGGTGGCGTTGCAGCCACCCGCCGCGATGAGGTCGGCACCCGGCAGGTTCTCGCGGTTGAGTTCCGGCAGGGCGTACTCGGCCTCGTCCAGCAGTTCCGGCCGCTCGTGGCCGTCGTAGTAGTCGTCGTAGTACTGCTCCTCGGGCAGACGGAAGTCCGCCGAGAGGTCGACGACGGTGCCCGCGGCGTCGCGGAACTCGTCGACCTGGCCCATCGAGACGCCGTGGGGCGTACACGCGAACAGCGTGTCCACGGACTCGAGGTCCTCCGGGTCGGAGAACCGCAGGTCCATGTGGCGCAGGTTCGGGTGGCTGCCGCCGACGGTCTTGTTCGCCTCCGAGCGCGAGGTCGCCTGCACGACCTCGAACTCGGGGTGGCCGTCGAGCAGGCGCAGGAGTTCCCCGCCCGTGAAGCCGGTGCCGCCGACGACGCTGGCGGTCGTGGTCATGTCTGGACCTCCGCGGTCTCCGTGTCGGCCTTCCCCTCCAGCCAGTCGACGACCGTGCCGGGCACGTCCACGTCGGCGACCTCGTTGAGCGCCTTGAACTCGACCGTGTGGTTCACCTCGTGGACGGTGTAGTTCTCGCCCGTCTCCATGAGGTCGACACCGAGGAGGCCGTCACCGACCGCGGCACTGGCGCGCTCGACGAGGTCGCGCATCTCGTCGGTCACCTCGATGCGCTCGGTGGTGGCACCCTTCGCGGCGTTCGTGAGCCAGTGGTCCGAGGAGCGGGCCATCGCCGCGACCGGCTCCCCGTCCGTCGCCAGGACGCGGATGTCACGGCCCGGCTTCTCGACGAACTCCTGGATGTAGAACACCTTGTGCTCGTAGTGGCCGAGCGTCTCCTTGTGTTCGAGGATGGCCTCGGCGGCATTCCGGGAGTCGATCTTCGCCATCAGGCGACCCCACGAGCCCACGACGGGCTTCAGCACACACGGGTAGCCGAAGTTCTCGATGGCCTCCAGCGCCGACTCCTTGGTGAACGCGACCGTCGTCCGCGGCGTCGGCACGTCGGCCTCGGCGAGGACGAGGCTGTTCCGGGCCTTGTCCGCGCAGATGGCCGCCGTCCGCGGGTCGTTGACCACAGGCACGTCGTAGTGGGCGACGAACTCCGTGGCGTAGCGCGAGCGACTGGTCGCGAGACAGCGGTCCAGCACGAGGTCCACGTCCTGGAACGCCTCGGGTGTCTCGTGGACGTCGAAGTGCTCCTTGCGGACATCGACCTTCGTCACCTCGTGGTCGCGGTCGCGCAGTTCGCTGAGCAGGAGCTTCTCGTCGCGCCGGATGCGCGAGTACAGCATGCCGACCTGCATCAGCAGTCACCTCCCCGGGAGGTGGTGGCTACTGCTGCCGGTGGCGTCGGTCGCCCGGCGCGGTCGCGCCGGGCCTGCGGGGCGGCACTGCCGCCCCTTGCGAGCGGCGGAGCCGCGAGCAGGAGGGCACGAATCGCGCCGGGCACGGTCATCTTACTCCCCCCAGTCCTCCTCGAGTTCGGGTGCCGTGTCCAGCTCGACGGGGTCGTCGTTGACCACTTCGAGCTCGGCACCGCAGGTCGCACAGTCGACGATCTCTCCGACCTCGAGGTCGTCGTGCAGGTCCACGTCGGCCCCACACTCGGGACAGTCTACCATTGTACCCGTACCTGGGGGCCTCGCCACTTAAGCATGTCGAACTTGTCGAAAAGATGGTATAATCGCACCGTCCGCTAACAGTCCGCAGAACGCCCATAACCCCACTCCAGCAGTCTGTATCAGATAGTTGTCAGTCACCGCGGCGGGGACGGCGGCGGCGCCCGTGGCCCGCCGGGTGAGGGCCGTACACCGCGGGCCGGACGGGTGGCCACCGCGTGGTCACCCTCAGACATAGTCCGCCACCTCCGCGGCGAGTCGGTCGGCCGCCTCGTCGAGCGTCTCGCGACGGGCTCTGAGTGTTGCACGGTCGGCCGCGAGGCGCTCGGCGGCGCGTTCGTGTGCGTCCGCCATCGCCGCGGGTGCGGGCCCGCCACGGGAGTCACGCATCGCCACGCTCTCGGCCGGGTCGAGCGCACGGCGCACCTCGTCGGGGTCGACGTACTCCGCGAGCGGCGCGTCCAGCACGTCGGCGGCGACGCGCTCGACGGTCTCGAAGTCGTCTCCCTCCTCGGCAGCCCGCGCGACCACCTCGTGCGCGGTGCGGAACGGCACCCCGGCCATCGCCAGCAGGTCCGCGACACCCGTCGCCGTCGAGAAGCCCTCGCCCGCAGCCTCGGCGAGCGCGGCCTCGTTCCAGTCCGCGGTGGCGACGGCGCCGGCCGCCACCTCCACCGCGTCGAAGACGGCGTCGGCCGCGTCGAACGCGTGCGGGTGGACCCGCTGGAGGTCGCGGTTGTACGCCCGGGGCAGCCCCTTCAGGCTCGTCAGGATGGCCTGGAGGTCGCCCGCCGCGTCGCCCGCGACCGCGCGGACGAGTTCCAGCGTGTCGGGGTTCTTCTTCTGGGGCATGATGGACGACGTCGAGGCGTAGTCGTCGTCCAGCTCCACGAACCCGCGGTTGGCGAAGACGACGAGGTCCTCTGCCAGTCCGGACAGGTGCGTCGCGAGCGTCGCGAGCGCACTCGTCGCCTCAAGCAGGAAGTCCCGCGCCGAGGACGCGTCCATGCTGTTCTCGACGAGGCCGTCGAAGCCCAGCAGGTCGGCCGTCCGCTCGCGGTCGATGTCGAACGGCGTCCCGCCGAAGGCAGCCCCGCCCAGCGGCGAGCGGTTGGTGCGCTCGAACGCGTCCAGCAGGCGACCCGTGTCACGCGCCAGCGCGCCCTCGTACGAGCCGAGCCAGTGCGCGACGGTCGTGGGCTGTGCGGGCTGGAGGTGGGTGTAGCCGGGCGCGAGCGTCTCGCGTTCGGCGTCCATCGCCTCCAGCAGTACGTCGCGCGCGGCGAGGACCGCCTCGACGGTATCGAGCAGGTCCTCGCGGAGGCGGTACCGGATGCACGTCGCCACCTCGTCGTTGCGCGAGCGCGCGGTGTGCATCTTCCCGCCGACGGGACCGACGCGCTCGATGACGGCCGTCTCGATGGCGGCGTGGACGTCCTCGCCGCCGTCGAGGGCGGCGTGGCCGGCCCCTTCTACGTCCGCGAGGGCCCCGAGTATCTCGCTGGCCTCGTCGTCGCCGATGATGTCCTGCTCGGCCAGCATCACCGTGTGCGCGCGGTCCACCGCGAGGTCCGCGGCGAAGATGCGCTCGTCCTGCGCGAGCGAGGAGAGGAACTCGCGGGCGGGGCCGCCGCTGAAGCGGTCCCGGCGGACGACATCGTTGCCGTCGCTCCCGCCATCGGTGGCGACCGCGTCGTTCGTGCCCGTTCCCGCATCCACGTCGTCCTCGTGCTCGCGCCAGGTCATCCGTCTACTCGTCGTCCTCGTCGCCTCCGTCGGCGAGGGGCTGGCCAGCGTCGGCGGCCTTCGTGACCTTGTTCGAGAGGCGCTGCTGGAACCCGTGGTACTTCGCGACGCCGGTGGCGTCCTTCTGTTCGATGCCGCCGATGACGTCCTCGGTGTTGAACGAGGCGGCCTCCGCGGAGTAGACCGCGTACGGGCTCTCGCGCCCGACCGGGCGCGCCTGGCCGCCCTCCAGGCGGACGGTGACGCTGCCGGTGACGCGCTGCTGGGTCTCGTCGATGAATCCCTCCAGCGCGCGGACGAGCGGCGCGTCGACGAGGCCCTGGTACCCCTTCTCGGCCCACTCCTGGTCGATGTAGTTCTTGAACTGGCGCTCCTCCTGGGTGAGGACGAGCGACTCCAGCGCCTCGTGCGCATTCAGGAGCGTCGTCGCCGCCGGGTGCTCGTAGTTCTCGCGCACCTTCAGCCCGAGCATGCGGTCCTCCATCACGTCCGTGCGGCCGACGCCGTACGAGCCGGCGGTCTCGTTCAGCGTCTCGATGAGTTCGACGGGGTCGAGGTCGTCGCCGTCGAGGGCGACGGGGTAGCCCTCCTCGAACTCGATGATGAGTTCCTGTGTCTCGCTGCCCGGGGCCGAGGTCCAGTCGTAGATGTCCTCGCTCGGGACGTGGCTCGGCTCCTCCAGTTCGCTCCCCTCGACGGAGCGACTCCAGAGGTTGGTGTCGATGGAGTAGGCGCCGCCATCGCCGCCCTCGACGGGCAGGTTGCGCTCGGCGGCGTACTCCTGTTCCCACTCGCGGGTCAGGCCGAGTTCGCGGACCGGCGCGATGACCTCGAGGTCGGAGTCGCGCCAGACGGCCTCGAACCGGAGCTGGTCGTTGCCCTTCCCGGTGCAGCCGTGGGCGATGCCGGTGCAGTCGTTCTCCTCGGCGACCGCGAGGATGGCCTTCGCGATGACCGGGCGCGCGAGCGCCGTCCCGAGGGGGTAGCCCTGGTAGGTGGCGTTCGCGCGGATGGCGTCCATACAGAGGTCGGCGAACTCCTCCTGTGCGTCGACGACGTAGTGCTCGAGGCCGAGCGCCTCGGCGGTCTCGTGGGCCTCGTCGAACTCGTCGGCCGGTTGCCCGACGTCGACGGTGACGCCGATGACCTCGTCGTAGCCGTACTCTTCTTCCAGCAGCGGAACGCAGACGGTGGTGTCGAGCCCGCCGGAGAACGCGAGCGCGACTTTCTCGTGTGTCATGGATGTGTGGTGCGTGCGGTGTGTGATGGGTCGTTCGATATCCGCGGCCGCGCCACGAGCGAGTGGCGCGGCCAGGGAGCGATGCGGTCGTCAGGGGAAGTGAGAATAGTCGGGCCTAACGGCCCGGTCGCGGTCGTCGCGGGGCGAAGTGACGGATGGCGGCGCTGCCGCCATCGAACGAGACTGCGGGCACGCCCGCAGTCCGGGCCCCGGCGCTCGGGGCGACCGAGCACAGGGGGGAGTCCGTCGTCATCGTGAATGATTCTGGGCACAGCGCTCTACTAAACCCTTTCGTGACGGCCGCTCCCGTCAGGTGTGGGACCATCCCACACCCCGAAACCGGACGGAAGTGGAGATTATCGATAGGTTTCCGAAGCTCGCCGATTGTTCCAGAGGTACGCAGGCTACTCGCCGAAGATTCCGAAAACTCAGGACTCCTCGACCGAGTCCACCGACATCAGCGGGTAGCCGTCCTGCATCGCCATCTCGGTGTGGACGGTCACGTCCCCGTACTCGATGCGCATCCGGACCTCGGAGAACCGGCCGGTCCACTCGGTGTAATCGGCGCTGCCCTCTGCGAGCGCGGCGGCGAGTTCCTCGTCGCGCATCTCGACGGCCACGTCCTCGCAGTGGGGCTGGTTCTCGATGCTCGCCTCCATCGCGGTCGCCAGCGCGTCGGCGCTGTCGGGCGACAGCGGTGTCCCGGCGAACTGATGGTAGAGCGAGCCGAACTTCACACCCGCCTCGAAGCACGCCACCTCGCGGTCGGTCGGCTGATTCTCGTCGGCCCGCGGCGCCGACCCGTCGGCCGGCAGGTCGTCGGTCATACGGGCCGGTCGGCCGGGACCGACAATAACCGTTGGGAGCCCCGGAACCGTGTCGTTCGGGGCCACGCGGCCCGTCAGAGAGCGACACGGAACGCGTATACGTTCGCACGGACTCACTCGCGTATGGACTACGAAGCCTCACTCACCAGAGCGCTCGACGCGCTCCCCGAGCGGAGCGCGGAGAGCTCCCGCCTCTCCGTCCCGGACCCCGAGGGCCAGGCCGACGGCGCCTTCACCCGGTTCACCAACCTCGACGATGTCGCCGACGCGCTCAGCCGCGAGACCGAGCACGTCCACTCGTTCGTCCAGCGCGCGCTCGCGACGGCCGGCCAGCTCAGCGAGGGCGTCGGCCGCTACAACGGCCGCTTCGACGGCGCCGACTTCGACGCCGCCATCACCGACTACATCGAGGAGTACGTCCGCTGCTCGGAGTGTGGCCTGCCGGACACCCGCATCGTGAACGAGGACGGCACGCAGATGCTCCGCTGTGACGCCTGTGGTGCCTTCCGCCCGGTCTCGAAGCGCCGCTCGTCCAGCCAGCAGCAGGCCGACGCCGTCGAGAAGGGCGGCCGCTACACCGTCGAGATCACCGACACCGGCCGCAAGGGCGACGGCGTCGCCAAGCGCGGCGGCTACACCATCTTCGTCCCCGGCACCCAGGAGGGCGACGTGGTCGATGTCTACATCGAGAACATCTCCGGCCAGCTCGCCTTCGCGCGGACGGAGTGACCTGAACGCCCGTTCTAGTTCCGCGGCGGTCGGCCGATACTTTTCTCCGATGACGTGGGCACCGACGGCATGGCGACGACGCCGGAGGAGTGCCTGGACGCGCTACGAGAGGCCGCCGAGCGACTGGAGGAATCGCCGACGAAAGCGGCATACGAGGAGCTTGGACTGCAGCCCGCGTCGGCGACGATCATCCGACAGGTCGGGGGCTGGAACGTGGCGAAGGAGCAAGCGGGCCTGGAAACGAACGCCTCCACAGGGTCCAGGGTGGGCCCCAGGCCCGACGATGTGAACGTGACCGACGAAGAGTGGGCTGAGCTGTCGGTCGACCGGCGCTGGGACTATCGGAACCGCGAACGGAACGCCCAGTTGACCCTGAAGCGACGCGCACGGCACCGGGCGTGGGTGAACGAGCGGAAGGAGGAACGCGGCTGCCGACGATGCACAGAAGACGACCCCGCCTGTCTGGACCTCCATCACACCGACCCGGCCGCGAAGGAGCGCGCCGTCGGGAAGCTCATCACCCACGGCCACGGCCGGGAGCGGCTCCGGGAGGAACTCGACGCCTGCGAGGTGTTGTGCGCGAACTGTCACCGGCGGGAGCATCACGACACGGCAACCGACGGCCTGCGGGGTTGGGTCCACGCCCACAAGGCGACCCGTGGGTGTGGGCGCTGCGACGAGGACGACCCGGTGGCCCTCGACTGCCACCACGACGGAGCGAAGCGGACGACCGTCGCCCGGTTACTGGCGAACGACCGACCGTACGAGATAATCAGAGAGGAGATCGCCCGCTGCGTCGTCCTCTGTGCGAACTGCCACCGGCGGGAACATCACGAACCGCCAGCGCCCGATGAACACTGAGAACCGGGAGCCAGTAACGGGACTCCGCAACACTCATATATCGATGTCCGCTAGCGATGTCTGTAGACGCAGTCCATTGGGGTAGATCGGCCAATCCTGTTGCCTTCTGGGGGCAACGACCCTGGTTCGAATCCAGGATGGACTATAACTCTTTAACTTCACATTTTACCGAGTTATTCGGCATCGTGAGTCCGGCGTCACGACCGTCGTGACACCAGTCCGGGAGGAGTTCTCCCCCACGAACCAACCCTTTACCCGCACCCGTCCAATCACGCCCGTGCACGAACCGACCGAGCGGGTGCAGCGGGCCTCACGCTCCCAGATACGGGTGATGTACGACCTCGCGGAGGCGGCCGACCGCGACCTCGTCCGGCTGGAGGTCGGCGAGCCGGACTTCGACACGCCCGAGCACGTCATCGATGCCGCCGCGGCCGCGGCCCGGGACGGCGCGACCCACTACACGCCGAACGCGGGGACCCCCGAGTGCCGGCGGGCCATCCGGGACGCGATGGCGGCCGACTACGGGGTCGAGCATACCATCGACGAGATCGTCGTCACGGTCGGCGGGATGGAGGCGCTCCACCTGGCGACGATGGCGGTCGTCGGCCCGGGGGAGGAGTTGCTCTATCCAGGGCCGGCGTGGCCGAACTACGAGACGCAGGCGTTCCTGGCCGACGGACAGCCGGTCGAGGTCCCGATGCCCGCCGAGACGGGGTTCGCCCTCGACCCGGACCGGCTGGTCGAGCGGATGGGTCCCGAGACGGCGGCGGTCGTCCTCACGACGCCGTCGAATCCGACCGGGCGGGTGTTCGAGCCCGCGGCCATCCGGGCGGTCGTCGAGGCGGCCGCCGACTGCGGGGCGTACGTCATCGCCGACGAGGTGTACGCCGGGTTGACCTACGACCGCGACCCGCGCGGCGTCGCGGCACTCACCGGGCACCCGCCGCACGTCCTCACGGTCGGCTCGTGTTCGAAGACGTACGCGATGACGGGCTGGCGCCTCGGCTGGCTCGCCGGCGACCGGGCCGTAATCGACGAGGTGACGAAGGTTCGCGAGTCGACGACGGCCTGCCCCTCCAGTGTCGCCCAGGCGGCGGCCATCGAGGCGCTCACCGGGTCACAGGAACCGTTCGAGGCGATGTACGAGGCGTTCGCGGAGCGGCGTGACCTCGTCGTCGACCGCATCGCCGACATCGACGGCCTCTCCGCGCCGCGTCCGGAGGGGGCGTTCTACGCGTTCCTCGACCCCGATGTCGACGCCGACGCCCTCTCGTTCGCGAAGTACCTCCTCCGGGAGCACGGCGTCGTGCTCGCGCCGGGCAGCGGCTTCGGGACCGCCGGCGAGGGACGGCTCCGGCTCTCCTTCGCTGCTTCGAAGGAACGCCTCCGGACCGGCCTGGACCGCATCGCCGCCGGCATCGCGTCGTACTGACATCGGTCGCCCGGCATCTCGCTCGAACGCTCGCACATCACCGGACGGGCAGCGGTTCCGGTGTCGTGCCCTCAGCCGAGCACGCGCTGGAGCAACCGCTCCAGCGGCAGCCGGTCGAGGAACCGTTCGACCGGCGCCGGGAGACCGGTCGTCAGGGCCATCAGGACCGTCAGCCCGGCCGCTGCGAGCACGACCAGGAAGAGTCCTCCGAGGACGCCCCCCGGCTGGAGTACCGAGCGGTCCGGGCGACGGGGGTTGTAGTGGACGGTCACCTCGCTGTCGGTCGGGTACGCCTCCAGCCACTCGCGGGCCCCGGAGCGGGAGCTGAACGACGGACCGCTGCCGACGGCGATGCGGGAGCTGACGTACGTGGTGCCGTCCACCTCGTACTCGTACCGGAGCTTCGGGCTGTAGCTGGTCGAGCCCCCCTCCGAGGAGGTACTGCTCGTGATATCCTGTCCACGGACGACACCGCTCGTCGTCGGCCAGCGGTAGGTCCGGAGCCCCTTCACCATGGTTCGGAGGCCGAACAGCAGGAACAGCCCGCCGAAGGCGAAGACGAGGGTCACCGGCGGGATGTCGCCGGCAATGGCGGTGGGGATGCCGACGGGGACGTCCGCCGCGAGCACGATAGCCGGGACGAGGAAGACGACGGAGCCGACGAGGAAGAACAGCAGCCGCGTCGACCAGGTCCACGTCCGGAGGAACGACCGCGACGGGTCCGCGGGGTCGTACGGGACCGTCACGCGGGTGTTCTCCTCGTAGCTGTCGGCGATACGCTCGGCGTAGCGGCGGCGGCGGATCGGCCCGTCGAACGGGGACACCCGGACGTTGACGTAGGTCTCACCGTCGACGCTGTACTCGTAGCGGACGAACGGGACGTAGCCGCCAGATGTCGAGCCAGTCGTGGTGAGGCCGCCGAAGCTGTCCCGGAGTTCGCGCAGCGTGAACACCCGCGACTCGAGGACGACGGCCTCGGTGGTCGGCCACCCCCGGGCCGCGAGCGCCGTTCGTGCCGGGGCGAGGCCCACTGCCAGGGCCACCAGCCCCATCATGGCGAGGAAGGCGCTGAACGGCCCGAACAGGACCCACCACCCGACCAGCAGTCCGATCCCGACGACCAGATACCGCCAGTCCAGGCTGGGCCGGCCCTGGTACACATCCGCCAGCCGGTCCTCGACGCTGGCGCTCCCGTGTCCTGTACCCCCCGTCCCGGCGCCACCCTCCGTCCCGGATGGCTGTTCCCGTGGTTCCCCTCTCATCTCAGGTTGTCCTTGCGAACCATGGGTGTTAAATCATGACACGATGTGGGTGGAGAGCGGCGAACACCCGCGGATACCGCGACGACGCGGCCGGTGGAGCGGCCCGCGGGGCGGCCGGTGGAATCTCCAGCGGCGCGGCCGGTGGGCACCGCCGACATACTTGTACCTCGGCCACCGAGCGTGGGCATGGAGCCGTCCCACGTCCTCGTCCCGCTGGACGGGTCGCCGCTCGCGGACGACGCGCTGGCCCACGCACTCGCGGTGTTCGACTGTCCGGTGACGGTGCTGAACGTGGTGACACCGCTCGACGCCGGGATGAGCGAGGGGGGCGTCCTCGAGACCGCGGAGGAGCGACAGGCGGCCGCCCGCGAGCGGGCCGACGAACTGGTCGCGGACGCGAAACGCCGGGCCGAGGAGGCCGGAAGGACCATCGACACCGCCGTCGAAGCGGGCGACCCCGCCGACACCATCCTCGGGTACGTCGAGGACCACGACATCGACCACGTCGTGATGGGCGGGCACGGCGGGTCGCGGGGCGACCTCGCGCGGCGGCTCCTCGGAACCGTCGCGACGAAGGTCGTCGGCGAGGCGTCGGTGACGGTGACGGTCGTCCGGTAGCAACGCGGCGCGGTCATCCGATAGCTACGAGCCCAGCACCGTCGCGAAGACCCGGTAGAGGCCGAACCCGATGCCGACCGACGTGCCGAGCGTGAGCACCCAGAAGGTCAGCGTGATACCGATCTTCCGGCGCGAGACGCCCGCCGAGCCCCCGGCGAGACCGCCACCGATGACGCCGGAGATGATGATGTTGTTGAACGAGATGGGGATGCCGAGCGCGATGGCGACCTGGGCGATGATGAACCCCGGGACGAGCGCGGCGATGGAGCGCCGGATGCCGAGCTGGGCGTACTCCCGTGAGGTGGCCTGCAGGAGTCGCGGCGCCCCCATCCACGCGCCCCCGAGGATGCCGACCGCACCGACCGACAGGAGGACGATTCCCGGCAGTCCCAGCTCCGAGACGTAGAGGTTCTCCAGCGGGCCCGTCGCCAGTCCCACCTGACTCCCGCCGCTGGAGAACGCGACGATGCTACCCAGCGCGACGAGGAACGTCTTCACGCCCCGGTCGACGGAGGCCTGCGTCCGTCGGCGGATGAACCAGAAGCTGGCAGCCGCGGCCAGCAGCGTCGCGGCGACGACCGCGAGGTCGATATCGGCGACGACCGGGGAGGAGACGGCTCCAGCGAGATACCCGGCGATGGAGTTCTGCGTGGCCTCACCGGGCGCGGGGATGATGCTCAACTCGACGTTCGCGACGATGCCGCCGACGACCCCCGCGAGCAGGGGGATGCTCACCGTCTCGGGCACGTCGTCGCGGCGCAGGAGGGTGGCGGTCAGGTAGGCCAGTCCGCCGGAAACAGGGGGGACCAGCGCCCAGAAGACGGCGATGCGACGGTAGGTGTCGATGGCGGGGGCACCCCCAAGCGAGAGGCCGACACCCACCATCGCGCCCGTGGTGGCGAACGCCGCGGGGACGGGGTAGCCGGTGAAGATGCCGAACGCCATGAACGCCGTCGCCGTGAGCAGGCCGGCCGTCGCCGCGAGCGACGTGATGGCGACGCCGTCGATGAGGCCGGCGCCGACCGTCTCGGAGATGCTCCCGCCCTGCGTGAGCGCGCCCAGCGCCGCGAGGATGCCGATGAGGAAGGCCGCCCGCATCGTCGAGATTGCGTTCGCGCCGATAGCGGGGGCAAAGGGCGGCGAGTTGCTGTTCGCGCCGAGCGCCCACGCCGTCCCGAGGCTGGTGACCGTCGCGAGCACGACCAGACCCCAGAAGACGACCGCGGTCACCGTCGGAGCAGCCCCCCGATCCAGTGGCGGAGTCCCCCAACCGTGTCGCCATCGCGGGCGAGAATGACCGTCCGGCCGGTGCGGTCGACGACCCGCCGTGGGACCGATCCGGCCAGTTTCCGCCTGATGGCCCCCTGTCGAGTCGCCCCCATGACGACCACGTCGTGGTCGCTCGCTTCCGCGACGATGGCGTCGGCCACGTCGTCGGCCGCCCCGACCGCCGTCGCCGTCGACACGTCCGGGCCGTCGTCGGCTAGGGCCTCCCGTTCCTCGGCGACGAAGGCCTCCGCAGTGTCCGTGTCCGTCCCGTCGGTGGCGACCGAGAGCACGAGGACGCGGGCATCGTTCCGGGCGGCGATGGCCCGCGCGACGTTGGCCGCCGCGTCGGCGTGAGGCCCCCCCGCGACCGGGAGCAGGACCGACTCGACCCCGTTCGCCTCGCGGCCGACGCGCTCGATGTAGAGGTCACAGCGTGCCCGCTCGACGAGCGTGTCGATGGTGCTCCCGAGGACGGCGTCGCTCCGGCGTCGCTGCCCGTGCCAGCCGACGACGAGCGCAGCCGGGTCCGTCTCCGCGACCGTCGCGAGCAGCCCCTTCGCGACCGACCGTCCGGTGACCACGTCGCGCTCGAGGGCGACACCCTCCGGCGTCGTCACCGACTCGATCAGCTCGTGGCTCTCCTCGGCGAACTCGTCGACGATGGTCTCGTCGGCGAAGACGCCGAACGGGGAGTCGTGGGGCTTCACCGCGACGGTGACGAGCCGGACCGTGCCGGGGCCGAGGGCCGCGAGGTCACCCGCGGTCCGGACCAGCTGCTGGGCGGCCTCCGGGTTCCCGACGCCGACCAGTACCTGTCCGCCGGACCGCTCGTCGTCCATTGCTACAGGTTCGGGCCACTCCCGTGTTAAACGTTCGCGGAGCGGGGCGGCCGCGGCGACGCGACGAGGGGCGGCTGTCAGGCGAACACGCCGGTCCGTTCCCGGCTCTTCCCGTCGGCGCCGATGAGCACGCGGCCGGCCGACCGTGGGCCGTCCTCCCGAACCGTGTCCGGTACAGTGACCTCGGTCCTGACGAACGGTCTCGGGCGGTTCATCTGGTAGATGGTCGGGCCGCTGTACTCCAGCGGGAACCGTTTCAGCTCCAGCCGGAGCCCGTCGGGGCGGACGGCGCCGACGAGGTAGTTGACCGGGGAGTGGGCCCCCCAGAGCGCGCCGTGGGTGACCTGCCAGACCCCGTCGGCACGGTCGACGGTGAGCGCGTGGTGCTCGCCACAGAGGTAGGTGTCCACGTCGAACTCGCGGAGCGCGCGCCAGAAGCCAGACTCGCGGCCGCCGTCGAGGTAGAGCGCGCTGGAGTGGCGCGACTTCACCGGTCGCAGGACAGGGACGTGGCCCTGGACCACGACGTGGTCGGCGTCGGTCGCCGAGAGGACCGAGCGGAGCCACGCCAGCTGCTCGCCGGTGACCGAGACGTGGACCTCGCCGTCGCGCCGCTCGAAGGTGTCGACGGTGACCAGCAGGAAGTTCTCCCGCTCGACGGTGTAGGCGAGCCCCCGGTAGCCCTCGGGCCCGTTCCGTGGGGTGTCGAACTGGCGGGCGAACTGGCGCTCGAACGTCGGCGTCAGGCCGTACGTGTCCTCCGTTTCCCACTCGTCGTCGCCCAGTTCGTGGTCGCCGACAGCGGGGTAGAGCGTGATGTCGTGGTCGCGCATCCGGCGGACGTAGCCGCCCCAGTAGGCGTTGGCGTACAGCCGGACCTGCTTGTGAGACTCCCACCACCGCGCGTCCATGATGTCGCCAGCGACGAGCGTGAAGGCCGGGCCCTCGCGCTTGAGCCGGTCGAGGAACCAGCTCAGGGCGTCCGCCCAGCCCGCCATCGGATACGGGATGTCGGCGTTGAACAGGTCCGGGACGCTGGTGAACCGGAAGCTCCCGGCTGCGGGCGTACGGTCGGTCGGCGAGACGGGCGACTCGCCCGACGCCGTCGGGTCGGGGCCGTCGCTCCCGTCGCCGGTCAGCCCGGAACAGCCCGCCAGGCCGGTCGTCAGCGCCGCTCCCGTGGTCGCGAGTACCCGGCGCCGGGTGCGTCGGCGGCGCATGGTCGGCTCTCGGAGGACAAGCGGCAAAAATCACGGGGCCGGATGCAGGTCCCGGCGGGACTACTCGGCGCGCACGAGCCGGTAGACCCCGCCACCGTTCGCGCCCGTCCCAAGCATGTACAGCTCGCCGTCGGCGTCGCGGCCGACCGAGAGGAGCCGACCGAGGGCGCTCGCGTCGTCGCCGAGGCCGAGCGTCCGGGTGGGCCAGCGGCCGTCCGACTCGGGCTGGGTCGCGACGAACAGCCGGCCGTCGACCTGCAGGTCGCCGAAGACGTAGGCACCCTCGAGCCCGGGAATCGCGTCACCGCGGTACACCTGGCCGCCGATGACGGAGATGCCGCTCACGCCGTCGCCGGAGTGGGGGTACTCGACGATGGGGCCGGCCAGCGGTTCGCCGCCGCGCACGTCCTCGGGCGTCGAATCGGGACAGTCGTCCGCGCCGTAACAGTGCCGGCCCTCCCTGACGTTCCAGCCGTAGTTGCCGCCCTTCTCGACGAGGCTTATCTCCTCGAACTTGCTCTGTCCCACGTCGCCGACGAACAGCCGGCCATCGTCGAACGCCATCCGATAGGGGTTGCGCAGGCCCCACGCGTAGTGCTCGTCGAGCCCCTCGCGACCCACGAGCGGGTTGTCCTCGGGGATGGCGTAGGGCCTGCTGTCGCCCTCGCCGTCCACGTCGATGCGGAGGATGGAGCCGAGCAGGTTCTCGGTCACGTCCTGCCCGTTGCCGCCGCCGACCGCGTCGTACCAGTCCGCGACGTGGCCGGTGCCCTGGTCGCCACCGGCACCGCCGTCACCGACCGCGACGTAGAGGAACCCGTCGGGACCGAACGCGAGGTCGCCGGCGTTGTGGTTACCCTGCGGTTCGGGAATCTCCAGCAGCGCGCGCTCGCTGTCGTGTCTCGCGTGGCGGCCGTCGCTCGTGGCCGCGAACTCGGCGAGGACGAACGTGTGCGAGTAGTTCGACGGCGTCCCATCGCGCGGGGGGGCGCTGTAGCGGACGAAGACGCGCCGGTTGTCGGCGAAGTCGGGATGGAGCGCGATGCCGAGCAGTCCCTTCTCGCCGCCCGCTGTCACCGTCTCTCGGAGGTCGAGGAACGGCTCCTCGCGGCGCTCACCACCCTCTATCGTGTGGACGATGCCCTGCTGTTCGGCGACGTACGAGCGGTCGGCGTCGGGGGCGAACTGGATATCGAGCGGCGCCCGGAGTCCCTCGACGAACGGCTCCAGCCCGACCGCATCCGGGAGGTCGGTCTCCTCGGGGAGTTCGTCGGTCGGGGTGCTCGCGCCGTCGCCGCCGTCGCCGCCGTCGCCCGGGAGCGTACAGCCCGCGAGGCCGGCCGCGGCGCCGGCAGCCGCCACCCGGAGAAGGCGACGCCGGCTCGTGGATGGGTCCATACCGGCATCGAGGGGTGGGAGCCACAAATACGCCCGCCACCCGGTCGCCAGCGCACCCCAACCGCAACCGAGCGGTCGGCGACCGGCGCCGCGTCGGTGCGGTGGCTGACCGCCAGCGGGCAGCGGTTAAACGAGCCCCGAATCGGTCGCACCGTGTTTATGCGACCGGGGCGAGAGGCGGGGGTATGGCTCTGCGAGCCGACGAACCACATCCCGAGGTCGAACTCGTTCTCGAACAACTCGCCGCCCTGAACGCGCTCCCGCTCAACCAGTACGGCCCCCGGGGCGCCCGCGACCTGTTCTCGCAGTTCAACGCCGACGAGGACGAGCCCGAGGTCGGGCGCGTCCACGACTTCACCGTCCCCGGCTACCAGCCCCAGGAGGGCGAGCAGCGCGACCCCGTGCCAGTCCGGCACTACCGCCCCGGCGAGGCCAACGAGGACCGCCCGACGGTCGTCTACTACCACGGCGGCGGGTTCGTCATCGGGAGCCTCGACAGCCACGACGTGACCTGCCGGCATATCTGCAACCGCGCGCAGGTCAACGTCGTCTCCGTGGACTACCGCCTGGCTCCGGAGGACCCGTTCCCCGCGGCAATCGAGGACGCCTACGCCGCCGCGAGCTACGTCCACGAGCATCCAGAGGAGGTCGACGGCAACGGCCAGCTCGCCGTGATGGGCGACAGCGCCGGCGGCAACCTCTCGGCCGCGGTCTGTCAGATGGCCCGTGACCGGCGGGAGGAGGCGGACCCCGCCGCAGCCGGTGAAACCGGCGAGGGAACGCGAGAGCCCGCGATGCCCATCCCGGACATCGACCGGCAGGTGCTCCTCTACCCGGCCGTCGACGCCCGGCAGGACCGACCCTCCTGGGAGCAGAACAGGGAGGGCTACTTCCTCGTCGAGGAGGACATGCTCTGGTTCTTCGACTGCTACTACGGCAGCGACATCCACCAGAAGAACCCGTACGCGTTCCCGCTGGAGGGCGACCTCCACGACCTGCCCCCGGGAACGGTCGTGACAGCCGGGTTCGACCCGCTCCGGGACGAGGGCATCGCCTACGCCGAGAAGCTGGGACAGGCCGGCGTCGACGTCGAGCACCGCAACTACGACGATGTCATCCACGGATTCCTCACGATGCTCACCGAACCCGTCGAACTCGAGCGGGCCCACGAGGCGATCGGCGACATCTGCGAGAACCTGCAGCGCGGGTTCGGCATCTACGAGTAGACTGATAAATTCGTTCATTTTACCAGAAACGAAATACTTCGGGACTTATACGACACCTCCATCACTAATCCCCCACTTTGAAAGCATAACATAGATACAGGCATACAGATTCCCACATCGACTTATATCACTGTTACGGCGGAACCGCTCCCGAAGCCCTCACCCGCTCTCCCGGGGTGGTGTGTGACTCCGACGGAACCGCTCCCGAAGCCCTCACCCGCTCTCCCGGGGTGGTGTGTGACTCCGACGGAACCGCTCCCGAAGCCCTCACCCGCTCTCCCGGGGTGGTGTGTGACTCCGACGGAACCGCTCCCGAAGCCCTCACCCGCTCTCCCGGGGTGGTGTGTGACTCCGACGGAACCGCTCCCGAAGCCCTCACCCGCTCTCCCGGGGTGGTGTGTGACTCCGACGGAACCGCTCCCGAAGCCCTCACCCGCTCTCCCGGGGTGGTGTGTGACTCCGACGGAACCGCTCCCGAAGCCCTCACCCGCTCGACCATCCGGGACCCGCTCGGTCGCTTCGCTCCCTCGCGTCGCCTTCGGCGACGGCTGCGCTCTTCGGCCTCCGCTACGCTCCGGCCTGCGGTGCTTGCCGGGTCCGGGATGGGTCGAGCGGGTTCGCCCTTCGGAAGTCCACCAGGCCCGCGCGTGGGTCAGTCGGGTCCATGGGCCTCATGCCTCCCCAGCCGCCTGCGGTGCTCGCTACCGCTGCGCTCCTCAGCCCTCGCGCGCTTAGAGATGGACGGCGACCGCTGGCAGCTCGCGGCATGAAGCCGCTCGCGGAGGCGGGCGCCGTCCACCAGCGCGCGCCGGTTGGGCTGACGAGGCTGGCACGCACCAGACGAGCGGCTGGGTCGACCGGCTGGTTCCGGAACCAGGAAGCGCGCTTGTGCCTCCGCCGTGGAGGTCGTTCGAGAGAGCGACGCCCTCTCGTGATCACGAAGATCTCCGGTTTTCGGACGACCGCGACCGCAGGGAGCGTGCCGGAACACCGCGGCGTCCTCGTGAGCGAAGCGAACGAGGGCTCGTCAGAGCTTGCTCTGACGGCGCGAGCGCGGGGAGGTGTGGGGACACTGCGCTCCGCTGGAACCACCAGGCGCGAACGTTCCGGTGAACAGCCGAATCCTAGTGGACTCGAAGCGCGAGGGCTTCGCAGGGGTCTCAGCCGTCGCCGGGCCCCGAATGACAAAACGCAACTCCTCCACCAGACCCGTTCTACATCGTTTCGAGAATGTCCAGCACGCGCTCCTCGTTCTCGCGCTCGGGACCACGCTCCCCCTCGAAGCCGCGCTCGCGGACGTGCTCGACGGTCGCCGCCACGGCCTCCTCGTGGGGTGTCGACCGCCAGCCCAGGTCCCGGAGCTTCGTCGTGTCGAGCACGTGGGGGTAGCCCCGGTATAGCGGGAAGTCCTCGTGGGTCAGGTCGCCGGCCTCGAGTTCCCGCGTGCCGGCCGTGACGATCTCGGGGTGCGAGTCGCAGGCATCGGCCACGAGGTCGACCCACTCGCCCAGCGTCGGCAGGTGGTCGTCGCCGCAGTTGTACGCCTCGCCCGGCTCGCCACGGTCGATGAGCGTCAGGATGGCGTCGGCCACGTCCGCGACGTAGACGAGGTGGCGGAGGTTGGTACCGTCGCCCGGCACCAGGACACGGTCGGCGCCGTCCACACGGTCGACCCAGTAGTCGAACCGCTCCGTGTAGTCGTGGGGGCCGTAGACGATGGGCGGGCGGAGACTCATCGCGTTCACGCCGTCCTCGGCCGCGGCGAACAGCCGCCGGTCGGCCTCGGCCTTTCTGTTCCCGTAGGTGTCCCAGGTGTCGTCGGTGGCCTGCTCGTCGGTGCAGTCGTGGAGGGGCGTCTCGCCCTCGCGCTTGGGGATGCGCTCGGCGCCGTAGGCGGCACCCGAACTGACGAAGACGTAGGCGTCGACGTCGGCGAAGACCTCGCAGGCGACTTCCACATCGCGGGGGTAGTAGGCGACGCAGTCCACGACGACATCCGGGTCGACGGCGTCGCACGCGTCACGGAGGTCCTCGTCCTCGCGGCGGTCGCCCTCGACGTGGCCGACCGCATCCCCGAACGGTGACTCGCGGTTGCCGCGGTTGAACGTGGTCACCTCGTACCCCTCGGCGAGGAGGGCCTGGACGGTGTGGCGGCCGATGAAGCGGGAGCCACCGATGACGAGCGCGTCGGCGTCGGTCATACGGGCCGGACACGGGGCGGCGGCATGTGGGTTTCGCCGGCCGCGCCGGCGACCTGGAATCGTCACCCGGCGAACCGTCACCCGGCGCTCAGACTCGCCGGCGCCCGAGCAGCCGCGCAGCGACGGCCGTCGGCACGACGACCCAGCCGGCGAGCGCGGCGGCGACGACCGGCAACGAGAGCCCGGCGGCCGCCAGCACGCTCCCGAAGCCGCCCGCGACGACGTCAACCTGCGAGAGCGCCAGCACGCGGAAGCAGTCCACCGGGTTGAGCAGCACGGCGACCGCGACCGCCCGCGACCCGAGGTCGAGCCCGGCGATGGCGGCGAACGCGACAAGGTCGTGTAACAGCACGACCCAGAGCCAGCCCGCCAGCGAGAGCCCCAGCGCGTGGGTCTTCTCGGCGGCCACCGTCGAGACCAGGACCGCGACGGCGAGCACGGCCCAGCCCAGCGCGACCGCGGCGAGCGCGACGACGGCGTACGCGCCGAGGCCGCTCGTCCCGAGCGTCAGGGCCAGCAGGAGCCCGCCGGAGAGGAAGCCGACCAGCGTGGCGCCGCCGAGCACCGCCGCACGGCCCGCGAACCGGCCGACGAGGAGTTCCGCGCGGGAGAGTGGCAACGCGAGCACGAGTTCCAGCGACCCGCGCTCGTCGGCCCCGACGACCGTGTCGTAGCCAACCGCGACCGCAGCCAGCGGGACGAGGTAGACTCCCAGCTCGACGACCGTCGCGACGACGGCGTCGGCCCGGACCGGACCGACCGCCGAGCCGCCGAACCGGACCACCGCGACCGTGAACAGCCCGAACAGGGCGACGAGACCGACCGCCCACCGGCTCCGGACGAGGATGCGGTACTCCCGGATGGCGACCGCCGCGAGCGGGTCACCGCTCGGGAACCGGGCCGACCGCCGGACCGGTTCCGCAGTCGCTGCCGCGTCCCCGGTTCCCGTCGTGCCCGAAGCCGCCACGCCGCCGTCGGGCGAGGGGTCGCCCGTGCTGGCTCCGGCACCGTCGGCTCCCCCGGGCTGGTCGTCGCCCCGGGAATCCCGCTCGTCGGTCATGCCGTCTCACCTCCTGTTCCGGCGGGGCGCTCCGGGCGCGTCCCGTCGTCCTCGGTGCCGCCGACGGCCTCGTGGAACGCGGCCTCCAGCCCCGGTTCGGTCACCTCGAACCGTTCGAGGGGGTGGGCCTCGCCGACGGCGACCAGCGCGTCGTACGCCTCGCCCGGCGGGCAGTCCGCGGTCACCCGCGTCCCGCGCTGCGAGACGGCCGCCACGGCCGCCCGCTCCCGGAGCAGTCGAGCGGCGGCGGCGGCGGCCTCCGGGCCCGGAAGCGCCAGCGAGACGGTCACCGTGTCCCCCGACCGGCGGAGCCGCTCGACGGGGCCGTCGGCGGCGACCCGCCCGTCGTTCATCAGGACCGCCCGGTCGCAGAGCCGCTCGATCTCCGACAGCGCGTGCGAGGAGAACAGGACGGTCACGTCCGTCCGGTCGGCGAGGCCACCGACGACATCGTGGAACGCGGCGATGCCGTCCGGGTCGAGCCCCGCGGTCGGCTCGTCGAGGATGAGCACGGCCGGGTCGCCGACGAGCGCCGTCCCGAGGCCGAGCCGACGGTTCATCCCGTTGGAGTAGCCGCCCACCCGGCGGTCGGCGGCATCGGCCAGCCCGACCGTCGCGAGGATCCGCCGGACGTGGTGGTCCCGGCCGTCCGCGGGGACGCCCCGGACGCGGGCGTGGAACCGGAGCACCTCGCGCCCGGTCAGGTTCGCCGGGAAGCCCGCGTGTTCGGGCAAGTAGCGGACCAGCTCCCGGACCCGGTTCCCGTCGGCCGGGTCGGCGCCCGCGACGCGCACGGTCCCCTCGTCCGGCCGGTTCAGCCCGACCAGGAGCTTGAACAGGGTCGTCTTCCCGGCCCCGTTGGTGCCGAAGACGCCGACGGACTCGCCGCGACCGACCGATAGCGAGACCCCATCGAGCGCCTGCACGTCGCCGTACGCCGCCGAAACATCGGTAATCTCAATCATCGTAGTACTGCCTCCAGTCGTCGTGTGCTGGTTCGGTACGCGGTCGGCTATCGACGATGCCCGGCGACTCGATGGCGGGGACGGTCGCCTCGGCCAGGCGGACGGCATCGAACGCCGGGCTGGTGGCGAACACCCGGGTCGCCGGCTGCCTGGCGGTCACCTGCTCGATTGCCCCGGCAGGCTGGTGGCGGGTCTCCCCGACCCCGTCGTCGTCGAGGTCGACCGGGTTCGCGCCGGCCCAGTAGTTGCCGGTGCTCGTGTTCCAGTACACCTGCTCCTCCAGCACGGCCAGCACGGCGCGGTCGTTCCGGAGGAAGCTGTTGTTGGTGACGGTCGTGTCCGTACTGCCCGCGGTGAGGTGGACACCGACCTCGTTGTCGGCGACGAGGTTATCGGTCAGCGTGTTGCCCACCGAGTTGTACATGAACACGCCGTTGCCGTTCCCGACGAGGTGGTTCCCGCGGACCGTCGTGTCATCGATGCTCTTCAGGAGGATGCCGTGGCCGGACTGGCCGGTGTTGTCGACCGCGACGTTGTCCGCGACGACCAGCCGCTTCGACACCATCAGCGCGTAGCCCGCGTCGTTGTCGAACGCGACGTTGTCCACGAGCCGGCAGTCGTCGGAGTACATGTAGTGGACTCCGTAGCGCAGGTTCCACAGCCGGTTGCCACTCGCGGTCACGTTCGAGGCCCAGTTGTAGTAGAGCCCGTCCCGGACGGTCGTGATGTCGTTGTTCCGGATGACGCTGTCCTCGGTGTTCCAGACCTGGATGCCGTTCCCGCGCTGGGACAGCGTCGTGATCTCCTCGCGCCCGACGATGGTCGTGTTCGACACGCGGGCGTCGCTGACCCCGTTCAGCCAGACGCCGAACGTCGTCCGGGTGATGCGGCTGTCCTGTACCGTGACGCCGCTGGCGTTGATGAAGACGGCGGCGTCGTTGCCCGAGGCGTCGCGGCCGCTGTTGCGGACCCAGAGGTCACGCACCGTCACGCCGGGCGCCCGAATCGTGAGCACGTCGCCCTCGCCGTCGCCGTGGAGGAGCGCCGAGTCGACGCCGCTCCCCGCGATGGTGACGTTCGGCGTCCGGACGACGACCGTCCCGTCGAGGCGGCCGTCGACAGTCACCGTCGCGCCCGGCTCGGCCGCCGCGACGGCGCGCTGGAGACTGTCGTACGATTCGCCATCGACGGTCGCGACGCCGTCGGCCGTCGGCGCCTCGTACGCGTCCGTGTCGGGCACGGACGGCTCGAATCCCGAGGGCGCCGAGTCCGACGATGCGTCGCCGGGCGCGACGGCGGCGGCCGCCCCGAGCGAGCACAGCAGCGCCAGGGCTGCCGCGACGGCGAACGCCCGTTCCAGCGCGATTGTATCGAGCATCGTCTGTCAGTCCGCGGTCGTCGTGTCCTCGATGGCGTTCACCGCGTGGTTCTCCGTCGACGCGCCCGTCGTCGTGCCGCTCTCCGTCGGCTGGTCCGCCGATGCGTGGTTCTCCGTCGGTGCGCGGTCGTCCACCGACGTGCGGTCCCCGGTCGCCTGGTCCCCGGGCACCTCCCCGGAGCCGCCCCCGGGCAGCCGCTCGCGGATGACCGCGACTCGACTCCGGACGCGGCCAGGGAGGTCCCGGAGGCCGACGGTCGTGTCGCGGTAGTAGTACGCCACCGCGAGCAGCGCGACCGCGGTCATCGCCATGTAGGCGCCGACCCCGAACCGGGAGTAGCTCGTGATGTTTGCGACCTCGTAACGGCCCCACAGCGGCGGCGTGAACCCCGCGACACCCATCACCGGGGCGTCGGGGTCCAGCGTGTGGCCGGCCTGGTGGAGCCGATACTGGATGTCCGCCAGCAGCACGGCGAAGACGGCGACGGTGCCGACCAGCTGGTAGGTCAGGCCGCGCTTGAGCTTCTCTACTGTCGGCGCGAGCGCGACGAAGGCCGACAGCAGCGAGACGAGCACGAACGCGACCGGTCCCAGCGACCACTCGGGCACCTCGATGGCGCCGTCCTGGACGGGATAGTTCGGCTCGACGAACACCGGGTCCGGGAAGTAGAACCCGATGTAGTGGTTCAGCCGCGCCATCTCCGTGAAGTCGCCCGCGATACGGGGGTAGGCGTACAGCTCCACCTGCAGCACCGTGCTCGGGTACTGGACGGCGTGGACGCTGATGCGCCACATCGGGAACGCCAGCGCGGCGACGAACAGCACCGCCGCTGCAACGGGGAACGCCCGTCGGACCTCGGTGAACTCGTCGAGGGTCGGTCGTTGCATCTCCTGTCACCTCCGTTCTCAGGCGGGCTCGACGAGCATCCGGCTGCGCATCTCCAGGTGCAGTGCCGAGCAGAAGAACGTGCAGTAGATCCAGTAGACCCCGGGCTCATCGGCGGTGAACGTCACCGCTTCCGTGTCCTGGGGCGGCACGGCGTAGTTGATGTCGTACTGGGGGATGGCGACCCCGTGGACGATGTCCTGCACGCTCTCGATGTTGGTCGTCGTCAGCGTCACCTCGTCGCCCTCCTGAACCGTGAAGTCCGGGAGGCCGAACTCCGAGCGCTTGGTGATCATCTTGACGTGGACGCTGTTCTCACCGGTGCGCTCGACGCCGGAGTCGGCCTCCTCGATGTACGTCTCCTCGTAGTCGGCCGGGTCGTAGACCTTCTTGGCGTCGATCTTGTCCCGGTGGGCGAAGACGCAGTCGTGGGGCTCCGGGTACGCCGGGTGGTCGGCCACCAGCTCCATCGACGTCTCACCCTGGCCGATGTGGATGAGCTGGTCGTTATCCGGCATCGTCGGCCCGACCGGGAGGAACCGGTCCTTGGACAGCTTGTTGAGGCAGACCAGCCACTCCCCGTCGGGGTCGGTCGACATCGCCTCCAGCGCCTGGATGTGGCCGGGGTTGTAGTGGACGTCCTGCTTCTCGATGATCGGGTCCTCGGAGCCGGTCTCGGCCTCGGCGGCGGCCTGGATGTCCCACTTGGCGACCTGGCTGTCGATGAACAGCGAGGTGTAGGCATGGCCGTTACCGTCGAAGGTGGTGTGGAGCGGCCCGAGGCCGACCCGGGGGCGCCCGGCGACCGCCTCGGACGGGTCCGAAACCTCGCTCAGTGCGTTGATATCCAGCATCGTCACCGTCGGGGAGAGCTTTCCGGCGATGAACGCGTAGTCCCCGTTCGGCCCCACCTCGACGCAGTGGGGGCTCTTCGGCGTCGGGATGTACTTCACGATGGGGCGGTCCCCCTGGTTGAGGGCGCTCTGCTTCGTCCCGTCGACGACCGGCACGCCGTTGACCTCCTCGTAGTCGCCGTTCTCGACGGCCTGTTCGATGGCCGGGATGTCGAACGCCTTCACGTCGTCGCGGTCGTTCTTGGTCATCCCGGTGATACTGGTCGCCTCCTCGCTGTTGTACGCGGAGGCGATGGCCCAGCGGCCCTCCTTGCCGCTGTCGACGATGTCGAGGTTCCCGTCGACCTTCACCTGCCACAGGGTCTCCATCGACTCCGGGTCGACCGCGACGAACAGCGACGTGTACGCGTCCGGATTGTCCACGTCGCGGCCGTCGTTGGGCAGGGGCGCCCGGAACTCCCCGTTCCCAAGGACGTACTTCGTGTCCGGGGAGAGGACACAGCAGCCGTGGATGGCCTGCATGTTCGGGACATCCGTGATGGCGTCCGTCTCGAAGTACGTCAGGTTCACCCGGGCGATGCGACCGTTCGCCTTGTCGTTGACGTAGAGGTACTCACCGTCGTAATCGCCGTCCGTCTCCGAGAGGTTCGGGTGGTGGTTGTCACCCCAGGTGTAGTCGCCGCCCTCCTCCAGCAGCTCCTTCGAGCCGTCGGTGTAGCCGTAGCCGGTGGCACAGTCCGTGTTGAACACGGGGATACGCGTCAGCTCGCGCATCGACGGGATGCCGACGACGCGGAGCTCGCCGGAGTGACCACCCGACCAGAAGCCGTAGTACTCGTCGTGCTCGCCCGGCGCGACCTTGTGGTCGGGGCCGGAGCCGCTCGCACCGCCGTCGCCGCCACCGCCGCCAGTGATGTTCGAACAGCCGGCCAGCGCCCCCATCGCGCCGGCGGCCGCGCCGGCCTTCATGAAGTCCCGCCGGTTCAGCGACAGGTCCGGCAGGTCCAGCGACACCACCGGCTCGTCGGCTGCTCGGTCGTCCGGGGCTGGCTCGACCTCCGCGAGCACGTCGTCGAGCCGCTGTTCGTACTCCTCGATCACGTCGTTCGGGTCACGGCGCTCATCGGTGGACATATCAGATCACCTTTATCTCGCCGACCATCCCGTTCATCTCGTGCGGGACGCAGTAGTACTCGTACGTCCCGGTCGTCTCGAGCGTGACCTCGTAGGTCTCGCCTTTCGGGATGTTGCCGCCCTGTTCGTTGTTGTACGCCTCGACTGCCGCCGACTCGGAGTCGTACCCGCCAGACGCGAAGTACGTGGCGCCGTCGGGGATCTTGTCCTCGTATGCGGTCACCGTGTGGCCGATGCTGCCGACGTTCTCGAAGGTGAGCGTCGTGCCCGCCTCCACCTCGACCTTCGGGGGGTCGAAGGCCAGCTCGTCGGTCATGTCGACGGTGTCGGTCTGCGTCCAGCCGTCGCCGCCGCTGCCGCCGTCGCCACCGTCGCTCCCGCCATCGCCACCGCCGCCGCCGTCACCGCCGGTATCGCCGTCGCCACCGTCGCCGGACGTACAGCCGGCGAGGCCGACGGCCGTCGCTGCGCCCAGACTCCGGATGAGGGTTCGCCGTGTCGTCATGCTTGGCTCACATCCGTCCATCGACCCCGCCTCCGGATATACCGGGAAGCCGGCGCCCAGTGGGCGGGAAGCCGGGGCGAACGGGTTCGGGTATTCCTTTTTATGTCTCGCGGAGCGTTTCAGGACGACGGCCGCCACCGGGGCCGCCCGGCGGGCGACCGGTCGCCACACACCTATGACCAACCTAGACACGACCGAGCCGACCACGCGCCCCGTCCGGCAGTGCCTAGAGACGACCCTGCGTCGGCAGGAGTACCAGCCGGTCGACTACCCGACGCTGGCCCCCGCGAGCCGGTACGCCGACCACGGCCACGGGGGGCTCCTCTCAGTCGCCGACCCGGCGGACGAGTCGGGCGAGCGCTTGGCCCACGACGGTGACGAGGACACTGACGACACCGAGGAGGAGACGGTTCTGGCCCCGGAGCTGACGATGGCACTCGCCCGAGCGGTCACGGCGGGTGACGACGCCGACCCGAAGCAGTCGGGGCGGTGGCGGGCGACGGGACCCTGCTGGCGGGCAGCCGGCGTCCGTGCCGACGACCGCCGCGAGTTCCACCGCACGGCGGCTATCCACACCGGGGGCGGCCCCGATGCCGACGCCGAGCTGCTGTCGCTCGCGGCGTCGGCGCTCGATGCGTGTGGCCTCGATGGCCCGGCCGCGAGGCTCCGCGTCTCCCACCGGGGACTCCTTGCAGCGGTCTTCGACTCGTTCAGCGGCGATATCGACATCGAGGCCGCCCTGGCGGCGACGGCGACCCACGACACGACCACGGAGGCGTACCACGACGCGCTCGTCGACGCCGGCATGAACTACGGCCAGGCGGACACGCTGGCCGAACTGGTCGGGGTCGGAATCACCGACCTGGACGCGCTGGCCGACCTGACCGGCTCCGAGGCCGTCCGGTCGGCCGTCGACGACCTCCGGACCGTCCTCGATGCCGCCGGTGAGGTGGTCGAGCGGGTCGAGGTCTCGCTGGCCGCGCTCCCCGACCGCCCGTACGACACCGGCATCACCGTCCGGGTCCCGGGGACGGCCGACGGCCACCCGCCGGCGGTTCTGGGAGGGCGGTTCGACGCCCGGTTCGGGGCGTCCGGGGCATCCGCGGCGGAGCCGCGCCCGGCTGTCGGATTCGAATTCGACCACCCTGCGCTCGCGCGCCTGCGCTCGCAAGCGGAGTGAAGGATATCCCGCCGGCGCATCGTGAGCGGCCCACTCGTTCGGTGGAGTCACCGGAAATCCGACGCCGGCGTCGGGTCGTCGGGACCGCCACGCGAACCCTTTTGCGCGTCCGCCCCCTACTTCTGGCAACCAGATGCGCCGCCAGCCCGCGATTTCGCCCGCCCGTGCAGGACTCGTCCTGGTCGTCGCCTGCCTGGTGCTCGCACCGGCAGCGTCGACCCTCGGTACGGCCGCCGCGGTGCCGGACGCCCGCCTGCAGTTCTCGAGCGTCGCGGCTGCGCCGGCTGCCCCGACGACGGGTGAGCCCGTCACCGTCTCCGCGACCGTCCAGCTCTCGGCTGGCAGCGCCGCCACCGCCGAAATCGAGCGTGTCCTCCTCCGCAACGATTCGACGACCCTCGCCCGCGCCGTCGGCCCGGGGTCGCTCTCACAGGGCGACAGCCTCACCGTCGACCTCGTCACCTCCTTCGAGGCCCGGGGGCAGAAGGACCTCACCCTCGTCGCCGTCGCCAACTCCTCGACCGCCAACGAGACCGTCCGCATCGAGCGCCCGGTGACGCTGGTGGTCCGTGACTCGCCGCCCGGGATGGACGTGACCGTCCCCGACCCGGTCGCCGGCGTCGAAAGCCGGGTCGCGGTCGAACTGTCGAACCCGAACGCCGACGCCGTGAGCGACCTCGAGGTGACGCTCGAGGGCGACCGGGGCGTCCGCAAGCGCGCCACGGTCCCGACGCTCGCGTCGGGCGCGACCACCTCGGTCAATCTCTCGATGCGCCCGACGGCGGGCGAACAGACGCTCGTCGTCGCGACGGCCTACACCACCGCCACCGGCGAGCGCGACGTGACCCGTCGGCGCGTCACCGTCGACGCGCCGCCGCTCCGCGAGGACGTGGGCGTCGCGATTTCGCGCGTGCCGCCGCCGGAGGAGGGCGGCGGGAACGCGAACGTCGCCGCTCTGCTTGGCGGCGCGGCCGGTCTCGGCGGCGGTGGCGGCGGTGCGCTCCAGGAGGAGGGCGGCGGCGAGGACACCGCCGAGCGCGTGCAGGTCGCGGTGACGAACTTCGGCAACGCGCCCCTGGAGACCGTCGTCGTCCGGCCGCGGGCGGGCGACCGTCGACTCCCCCGGCAGTACGTCGGCCGCCTCGCACCCGGGGAGACCGGTACCGTCCAGGTCGACCTCTCGACCGTCGAGGGCTCGGCGACAGTCGTCGCGGCCGCGAACTACACGGTCGCTGGGACAGGGCCCGCCGGGTCCCGCGACGCCGACGTTCGCGACGCGGACGCTCGCGCCCGGCAGGGACGCGCACGGGGGAGCTTCGAGTTCCGCCAGCCCGCCGGCGACATCCGCGTGACGGATGTCTCGCTGGCCTTCGACGACGACGGCACACTTCGTATCAGCGGCAACGCCGGCAACATCGGCACCGCCCCGGTCGACGGCGTGGTCGTCCAGATGGGCAGCAACGAGTTCGTCGAGCCCGCCTACCCGGGCCGGACGTACTTCGTCGGCACCGTCGACGGCAGCGAGTTCGCCCCCTTCGAACTCACGGCGGACGTGGACGCCGCGAACGCCACGGAGCTCCCCGTCCGGGTCACCTACGTCGTGGACGGCGAGGAGCGCACCCGGGAGGCGACGCTCCCGTTCGACCGGGACCTCGAACCGCCCGAGCGGAAGCGCGGTGGCCTGCTCTCGCTCGGCATCGCGCCCTTGACCGGGCTCGGTGTCGCGGCCGCGCTACTGGTCGTCGGCGCACCGCTCGTCTACCTCCGCCGGCGATGAGCGAGGACATCGGCGTGGCGGCGGGCGCAGACGGGGCCGAGGCGGGCGGTGCGGACGGGGCCGAGGCGGGCGGCGCCGACGCCTCGCTCGGAGCCGACACCGAGACCCCGCTGGAACTGACGAACGTGGTGAAGGCGTACGAGTCGGGCGCGGAGACGGTGCGAGCGCTGAAGGGCGTCGACTTCGCCGTCGAGCGCGGCGAGTTCGTCTCCGTCATCGGCCCCTCCGGGTCGGGCAAGTCGACGATGCTGAACATGCTCGGCCTGCTTGACACGCCCACGTCGGGCGAGGTGCTGCTGGACGGCGTCGACGCCGCGACCTACGACGACACCCAGCGCACGGACGCCCGGCGCGAGTACATCGGCTTCGTCTTCCAGCAGTTCTACCTCATCGACGCGCTCACCGCTGTCGAGAACGTCACGCTCCCGACCGTCTACCAGCGCGACCCCGGCGCGGAGGCGCGCGCGGAGGACCTCCTCCGGCGGGTGGGGCTGGGCGACCGCCTCGACCACCGGCCCACGCAGCTCTCGGGCGGGCAGAAACAGCGCGTCGCCATCGCGCGCTCGCTCATCAACGAGCCGGCCGTGGTGCTGGCCGACGAGCCGACGGGGAACCTCGACCAGGAGACCGGCACCACCATCCTCGAGGAGTTCGCCGCCGTCTGCGAGGAGGGGGTCGCCGTCGTCACCGTCACGCACGACCCGCTGGTCAACGAGTTCGCCGACCGCGTCGTGGAACTCGTCGACGGGGTGATACGCGATGTCCGATAGCGACTCGTCACCCGGCCCCGACGCAGAGGGGCGACTCGGCCTCCTCGAGCGCTTCCCGTCGGTGCTGATGGCCCGGCGGAACCTCTCGCGCAACCGGCTCCGTTCCGGGCTGGCGGCGCTGGGCATCGTCATCGGCGTGCTGGCCATCGCGACGCTGGGCATCTTCGGGAACGTCCTCCAGCTCTCGGCGACGAACGAACTCGGCGGCCTCGGCAACCAGGTCATCGTCAGTCCGAACGAGGATACCGGCGCGGAGACCCTCTCGCCACGGGACGTGGCGGCGGTCGAACGCATCGCGGAGGGCCGGGGGACGGCGGTCCCGCTGGTGACCGACGGCGCGGTGGTGAACGGCCCGAGCGGGCAGACGTTCGCGCAACTGTACGGCCTCGACCGGCCACGGGCGCTGTTCACGGCCCGGGCGGGGACGGTGCCGGAGTTCCACCGCCAGGGCGCGCTGGTCGGCTCCTCGGTCGCCGGCCGCCTGGGACTCCAGCCCGGGAGCGCCGTCGAGATCGAGGGGCAGCGCTTCCGCGTCATCGCGGTGCTGGCCGAGAGCGACGACATCACGCCCATCCAGCCGTCGAACGCTGTCGTCCTGCCCCGCGACGCGTTCGCGCAGGACGCCCCCAGTCAGATCGTCGTCCAGGCCGACTCCGGCGAGGACGCCTCCTACGTCGCCTCGACGGTCCGCGACCGGCTCAACGCCCGCGAGCGCCGGGTGAGCGTCTTCGAGCTGTCGAGCATCCTCGACCGCATCAACGAGTTCTTCGGCCTCCTGAACGGCTTCCTCGTCGCCCTGGGTGCCGTCTCGCTCGTCGTCGCCGGTGTCGCCATCTTCAACGTGATGCTGATGTCCACGACCGAGCGTCGCGGGGAGATCGGCGTCCTCCGGGCTGTCGGGGTGCAGAAGGACGACGTGCTCCGGACGCTCGTCGTGGAGGCGACGCTGCTCGGCATCGTCGGTGGCTTCGGTGGCGTCGTGCTGACGGCCGTCGCCGTCGGCGCCCTCTACCAGTTCAGTCCCATCGGGCTGGACGTGGTCCTCCACCCGAGCAACGGCGTCTACCTCGTGGTCGCGTTCGCGTTCGGCGTGTTCATCAGCCTCGCATCCGGCCTCTACCCCGCGTACAGGGCCGCCAACGAGGAGCCCGTCGACGCACTCCGCGACTGACCCGGGGCGGCGTTACTCGCCGTCGCCACTCCGCAGGGAGACGACCACGCCACCGGGGACTGCCTTCCGGAGTAGTTCGCCGCCCAGCAGCAGGTCCAGCGCGACCAGTTCGCGGTAGACGCAGGCCGCTCCGCAAGCGGGCTCTACCCACGCCATCCACGCGGGGAGCGCCACGGCTGCTCCCAGCGCCGACAGCGCGACGAGCGACGCGTGAGGGAGGTACGCGGCGGCGTCGGCTGCTCGCTCGGCCAGGAACCACTCCGGCCCGTGCCGGAGCAGGTCCACACCCAGGTCGGTCAGGTAGTAGCTCGCCAGGAGTCGGTTCACCACTGCGAGCGGGCCGTGTGGAACCGAGATTCCCGGCCACCCGGCGAGCAGGTGGGCACCCAGCACGCACGCCGTCCCGGCCAGGACGAGCGGGCGCCCACGCTCGAGAGTGGCACCGATTCGTGCGAGCGACCGCGACCCCTCCGTCATCACGACGAGTGTGGTGGCGCCACCACACTGGTGGTTCCGCCGAACACGTTCGACATTATTTGTGATGATTGATATGGAGTCGTGTGGTGCCCGTCGAACCGCACGCCACGGGGGCATCGTTATGCGGCTCCCCCGCCTTGTTACGGTGTGGACGGGCTCGACGTCAGCGCAGTTCTCTACGCACCGCCCGAGGAGCTGTACGAGTTCGTCACCGGGATGCGTGGCTACTCGAAGTACTCGCCGCATCTGGACGAGATTCGCCAGTACGGGGACGGCAGCCCCGGGACCGACTACGAGATCGTGGTCTCCTGGTGGCGGCTCTCCTACACCTCCCACACCACCGTCACGGGGACGGACCCGCCCGAGCGCGTGGACTGGCGGACCACGGAGGGGCTGAAGGCGCGCGGCTACTGGGGTATCGAACCGCTTCCGAACGTCGAGCCGCCCGACGACCACGACCACGCGACCCGGGTCCGGCTCCGCATCCAGTTCGACCCGGACACGCTCGGGGCCGTGCCGCTCGGTGGCTGGACGCTGGACCGGTTGTTCGACCGTATCAGGCCGCTCGTGGTGAGCGAGTCCGAGCGCATCGTCGCCGGCATCGCCGAGGACCTGGAGGGCGAGCGCCGTGACGTGGCTATCGAGGTCCACCGCGGGCCGGAGAGCGTCTGAGCCGTCGCTCGCCGTTCGTCGGGAAAGTAGAGAGATGGTGCCGGCGCCGGAGCACGGTGTGGTGGTGGGATGGTGGGGACGTATGTCGGGTCCGTAAACGGGACCCGACGTACATGGCAGCGGGTGTCCTCCACGCCGGCGATATCGCTAGTAGACCTAGTAGGATATTCATTTCCCCTTGCATGGGGGGCTGGTATAAGTCGCCCCCGAACGGCACGAACCGGCGACAGCGGGCCGTTACCCACCGAACGGGCACGTCCAGTGACGGTCACGTGGGTCGTGGGCGCTACTCGACGGCGTCGTGCATCCGCTCGGTGAAATCCCAGGTGTACAGCCGGTCGGGGTCGATGCGGATTCGGACCTCGTCGCGGTCCGCGCGGAGCAGCCGGTCGCCCAGGCCGTTGTCGGTGCCGCCGAGATAGCGGTCGAACAGGGCTCGGAGCAGGCTCTTGTCGTGGTCGGGCTCGACCGTCGCCGTCCCGGCGCCGCGGACTCCCCGGTAGGGTGGGTCGTTGGTCGACACCTCGAAGCTGACGCCGTCATCGTGGTCGAGGTAACGAACCACGTCGGCGTCGGCCCCGGTGGCACACCAGAGCGACCCGTCACACGGGAGGAACCAGAGCGAGAGCATCCAGAGGCCCCCACCGGGCGTCCGGCAGGCGACACGGATGGGGACGGTCGTCTCGGCGAGAAAGGAGTTCGCTTCGGCGGCCGACCAGCTACCGGTGACGTTCACGGGGACCCTACGGGCAGGAGGCGCAATTAGTTTCCGGCGGGTCGCCCGTCATGCCGGAACTTCCCGCCAACTGGGTCGCCACTGCGCCCGCCCATCGCCGCTGTCGACCGGTCCCGAGGGATATAGCGCGGTCCGTACCGCTCATAGCAACCGTTCTCCGTCGGGTCGCCGGAGCGGGCGTATGGTCTCCGAACAGGACCTGCGCCGCATCGCGGCGTTCGTCGACCGCGGCGGCGAGCGCGTGGGGACGGCATCGACGGACCCGACGATGGCTGGTCGCCGCGCTCCGAGAGGTGCGGATGACTGACGCCGTCGCGGTGCTCCTCGGGGCAGACTGTGGGCGGTACGGCGACACGGCACTCGGGCGGAGGAGGGACAGGGACGACCGCGCGGTGGTGCGCGAGAACTGCGTGGCGCCGGCGCTACGGCTGTTCTGACGACCTCACCGGGTCCGGCCGCTCCGGGGCTCGCCCTGCGACCAGGGGACGTAGTCGTAGAGCCAGTAGCCGAGCACCAGCAGGAGGAACAGCGCGACCGCGGACATGGCACCCACGTCGCTGGCGAAGTCGGCGTCGTTCCCCAGGAACAGGAGGCCCGCTCTGACCGCGCCGCCGCCGAGCCACGCGACTGCGGCCAGTACGATGACCATCAGGAGCTTGACGCCCCAGCTCCGGTCCTCCGCTCGCATACTCTCACCTCTCCGTGGGCGGGGTTAAGGCTGGTGCCAGCGCCGGCCGTCGTGTCGGCTACGGGCCCGATGCTGGCAGTGACTCGTCGAGCGCCGGCACCGCACAGAGGTCGATGCCCGAGCGGACCAGCGCCGCCGCGTCGTCCAGGGGCGAGCCAGCCGCCGTCGCCGAGGGGGGGTCGCCGTCGAACAGCGGGGTCAGGAACGCCCGACGGACTGCGGGCGACCGGAACAGCCCGTGACAGTACGTGCCGAGAACGGACCCCTCGGCGGCACTGTCCGGTCCAAGCGGTCGGGCGACCGGGCCCGTGGCCGTCGTCGTCCCGGCGTGGATCTCGTAGCCGGTGACCGTCGGGGCCCCAGTATCGTCCCCGGCCGTCGCTCCGGCGGTGTCGGCGGCGGCCACCACGTCGGCCAGCGGCCCGGCGGGTGTCATCGTGTGGTCGGCCCGGGTGACCCGCTTGGTCGGTGCGAACCGTGTGACGGCGGACAGGAGGCCGAACCCCGCGACACACCCCTCGGTACGCGTGCTCTCGTGCTCGACCCGTTCGAGTCGCTCGCCCAGCAGCTGGTAGCCGCCGCAGATGCCGACGATGGGGCCATCGAACGCCCGCAACTCGTCGCCGAGGCCCGCCTCACGACACGCGAGCAGGTCGTCGACGGCGTTCTTCGTCCCGGGGAGGACGACCGCGTCGGCGTCGGCCAGCGACGCGTCCGGCGGCCGGAACGCGACCCGGACGCCCGGCACCCGCGCCAGCGGGTCGGCGTCGGTGGCGTTGGAGACGCGCGGGAGCCGGACGACGGCGACCGTCACGGCCGCCTCGTCGGGCACGCCGTCGTCGGCGCCCCTGACCGCCCGCTCGCCGCGGGCGGGGAGCGAGAGGCTGTCCTCGTCCGGCAGCCCCGGGTCCTCGTACGGGAGGACACCGAGGACGGTGACGCCGGTGCGGTCCTCGAAGGCATCGAGCCCCGGCGCGAGCAGCGAGCGGTCGCCGCGGAACTTGTTGACGACGACGCCGACCACCCGTTCCCGGACATCGTCGGGGAGCAACTCCAGCGTCCCGACGAGCGAGGCGAACACGCCGCCGCGCTCGATGTCCGCGACGAGCAGGACCGACGCGTCGGCGAAGCGTGCGGTCTCGATGTTGGCGAGGTCGCGGTCGTGGAGGTTGATCTCGGCGATGCTGCCGGCACCCTCCGCGACCACGATGTCGTGCTTGGCGGCGAGCCGCCGGTGGGCCGCGACCGCCGCGTCGCGGGCCTCCTCCCAGTGGTCGTCGTAGTACGTTCCGGCGCTGTAGTGGCCGACGGCGACGCCGTCGACGACGACCTGGCTCTCGCCGTCGCCGCGGGGCTTCAGCAGCACCGGATTCAGGTCCGTCGTCGGCGCGACGCGGGCGCCCCGGGCCTGCGTGTGCTGGGAGACGCCGATCTCCCCCCACTGGCCGCTCGCGCCACGCTCGGGGTCGTCGTCCGTCGCTTCTTCGTCCACCCGGCCGTTCGTCGTCCCGTCGCCCGCTCGGTCGGCCGCCCCGTCGTCACCCCGAACCGCCGCCGGCCGCAGCGCGACGTGGGCGTTGTTGCTCATGTTCTGGGCCTTGAACGGCGCGACGTCGACGCCGGCATCGGCGAGTGCCCGGCAGAGCCCCGCGACGACCGTCGACTTGCCGACGTGGCTGGCCGTGCCGGCGACGAGCAGGGTCGGGGCGTCGGGCCCATCCGGGTCGCTCGCGCCACTCATCGCTCAGAGGCCCTCCACGAACCGGTCGAACGCGCCGCTCGACGCGTGGACGTGGGCGTACGTCCCGAGCGTCCGGTGTTCGGTCAGGCCGTCGTGGCCACCGTCGAGGCCGTCGCCGCGGACCACGTCGAACGCGAACCGGGCGTCCCGACCGAGCGTCGCCTCGGAGTAGTGGAACTCGTGGCCGTGCACGGTCGCTCCGGCGGGTGCGGTGAGCGTCCCGTCGCGGGCCCGCAGCTCGACGTGGTCGAGCGCCTGGTAACGGTCACACATTCGTACCTCGGCGGGGAGGACGCCCGCCATCGCGTGGGTCCCGTCGTCGGTCTCCAGCGACTCCGCCAGCGCCATCAGGCCGCCACACTCCCCGAGAACGGGGAGGCCGTCGGCCGCGCGCTCGCCGAGGTCGTCGAGCGTTCCGGACGACGCGAGAGCGGGGGCGTGGAGTTCAGGGTAGCCGCCGGGGAGGTAGACCCCGTCGCAGTCGGGGACGGGGTCGCCCGCGACCGGCGAGAACGTCGTCACGTCCGCGCGGGACCGGAGGCGCTCGCGGGTCGCGGGGTAACAGAAGCGGAACGCGGCGTCCCGCGCGACCGCGACCCGGGCGCCCGTCCAGGAGTGCTCGGGTGCCGGTTCGTCGGGCTGTCGGGCCTCGCGCGCGGCGGCGAGCAGCCGGTCGGCCCGCACGTGTTCGGCGGCCGCGTCGAGCGCATCGTCCGGGAGCGGGTCCTCCGCGCCCATGTGGAGGCCGAGGTGGCGCTCGGGGATTTCGAGGTCGCCGTTCGGCGGCACCCGGCCGAACCAGGTCAGGCCGTCCGGGAGCGCCTCGCGGATTCCGTCCGCGTGGCGGCCGCCGTGGGCCTGCTGTGCGAGGACGCCGACCACGTCGATGTCGTGGCCGGCCTCGGCGGCGTACTCGCGGAAGCCCAGTGCCGTCGCAGCGACGCTCTCCATCCCCGCCGCCGCATCGACCACGAGCACGACCGGCAGGTCCAGTGCCGCAGCCACGTCCGCCGTCGAGGAGACGGTGCCGTCGTACAGCCCCATCACGCCCTCGACGACGCGGAACTCGCCCGCGTCGCGGTGGAAGTTGCGGCGGACGCCGTCCGCGCCCTCCAGCCACGGGTCCAGCGTCCGCGATGGATGGCCGGTGACCGCGCGGTGGTGGCTCGGGTCGATGAAATCCGGGCCGGCCTTGCCCGCGCGAACATCCACGTCCTCGGCTTCGAGGGCGCGGCAGACGGCCAGCGTGGCGACCGTCTTGCCGACGCCCGAGGCGGTGCCGCCGAGCACCAGGCCCCGCATCAGCGCTCGCCCCCGGCCGTGGGCTCTCGCTCGGTCCCGGCCAGCAGTCGGTCGTAGACGGCCCGTATCTGCTCGTGGACGGCTCCTGTTCCGACTCCGGCATCGGCCGCGAGGGCCAGCGCGCCGCCCATCCCGACGCCCTCCTTCGCTTCGCCGTCGGCGTAGGCCCGCATCGCGGGGTGGTCGCGCCCGTCGAACGAGGGGTCCGAGACCCGGACGTCGGCGTCCGCGGCGGCCGCCAGGGCGCGGAAGTCGGCGCTCTCGTCGCCCGCCACGAACGCCGTGGTGGCCACCGTCAGGTCGTGTTCGACGCCGGCGTGGCGGGCGAGCAACGCCGCCGTCGCCTGCTGGGTCCCGCCCGCGAGCGTCACGGTCGCTCCGGCGTCGGCGGCGCCCTGCACGAGGCCGAGCGTCGCCGCCAGCGTCGGGTCGCCCATCGCCCGCACGGCCGCCACGGGGGCGTCAGCGTGGGCACCGGTGTCGATGCTGCTCGCGTCGAGTCCCTCGCGGACCACCCGCCGCTTCAGGTCGAGCGGGTTCGCCGGCAGCGAGGAGGAGACGGTCGCTGGCTCCCCCAGCGCCGCCAGCGTCCCGAGCGCCGTCGTCGTCCCGCCGGGGATGGTCTCGGCGAGCCACAGGTCGTCTGTCTCGGCCGCGAGGGTGCGGCCGTGGTTCCGGGCTCGCTCGACGATTTCACCGGCGTCGGGCACCGCCTCGGCGGTCCGGATGTCGGCGCCGGGCCCGTCGGCGAGTGCCGTCGTCTCGGCACCCGTCGGAGCCGACAGCCCGGCGTCGACGACGGCCGCGTCGAAGTCGAGGAGTTCGCGGACCGCCCGTGTCACGACGGCAGGGGTCGGACAGCCGGCGGGGCTGACCGGGACGACAGGCGCCGCGGTCGGCTCGCCGTGGAGGACGATCTCGGCGTCCGCACTGGGCGTGTGGGCCATCAGCGCCGGGTCGGCCCCGGCGGCGCTGATGCCCTCGATCTCGGCGGTGGCGGTGCCCCCCGCAACGAGGACGAACCGGGTCATCGGGCACCTCCAGCCGGGTGTCGCTGTCGAGTCACTGTGGTTGTCTTCGGACAAGTGAACTTGAAGCCGTCGCCCGACCGACGGACGAGTCCGGGTCCGCCGGGGAGCGACTGGTCGGTCAGTCCCGCAGGTCCGACCGGAGCGCCGCTAGCACCGTCCGGGCCTGGTCGAGACCGTTCGTCAGCAGCGCCTTCGCGAAGTCGTCCTCGGCGTTCGCGATGGCCGCCTCCAGCGCCGCGGCGGCGTTCTCGTCGAGCCCCCGACCGTGGCCGGAGCAGATTCGCTCCGGTTCGAGGCCCCGGAGCGCCGTCGGCGGGTGGCGCCGGCGCATCGTCATCACGCCCAGTGGCTCGTCGCCCACACGCATGTACTCGGCCGTCCCGACACACTCGCTGACACGCAGCGTCTCACCGTTCCAGAGCGCGTACTCGTACCAGGGCGCGCCCAGCGCCGTCCCGGTCGCGACCTCGACGAACTCGTAATCTCCCAGTCGCTCGCCCGCGCCGACGCGCTCGATGGGAACCGTGAGGTCGGGAAGTTCCTCGTCGGGGACGCCCCCGCCCACGTAGACGGGCACGTCGTGGCGCCGCGCGAACAGCCCCGCGTCGCGGGTGTGGTGGTTCGACAGGAGGACGACACCCGCGACCTCGCCGAACTCGGCGAGCAGGTCGTCGACGCCGGGCGCGTCGAGCGGGTCCACGAGGTAGACGCCCTCGTCGGTCGCGAGCGCCGTGCTGGCACGCTCCATCGTCTCCTCGGGATGGACGAGCCACTCGACGCCATGGGCCCAGCGGAGCCCCTCCTCGTATCCGGTCGGTGCGGCGGTCACCTTGGCTGGCATGGCTGGACCCTCGGGTGACGGTCACGTAACGGTACGGGTCGAACGGGCGGCGGGACGACTCGAAGGCGTTCCGGGCCGAACGCGTCAGAACGGGCTGAGCGTATTCGTGACGAGGCTGGCCTGCTGTTCGGCCAGGAGGCCGACGGCGATGGGCTGGCGGACGGCCTCGTCGAGCACGAGTTCGCCGGGGGTGGCGGCCTCGCCGGGGAAGAGATGGGTCGTCTCCACGTCGGCGGCGACGTCACCCACGACCTGGAGGACCGAGCCGTGCCGGAGGAGCCGCACCTTGTTCCCCTCGATGACCAGGTCGCCGTTCAGCCACGCCGAGGTGACCGGGCGGCCGTCGACGATGCGCCGCCAGGTCTGGTACGGGCCCTTCACGACGTAGCCCACGTCCTTCTCGGTCGGGTCGTCGAGGACCTCGGTTCCGGTGCACTGACCCTCCTCGAGCCCGACATAGGCGTAGATCGTCCCGTCGTGTACCTTCGTCTCGATCTGATAGAGCAGGTCCTGTACGTTCGCGGGCAGCGAGGGGCGCAACGTCTCCCCGAACCGCTCGGGGGCCTCCTCGAGCGAGACATCGCTGACGCCGGCCCGGATGTTCTCCGGCAGGTCCGCCAGCACCGGGTCGGGCAGGTCACCGAGCGTGGTCTCGGCCAGCGGAATGTCGTCGATGACCAGCATCACGTCCCCGTTGAATCCCACACCCCAGCCCGAGGCGATCGTGTCGAGCCTGCGGCTTCGGTCGAGTGCGCGCCCGAAGGATTCCAACCACTGCCCCGTGGGATACAAACTCATGCCAACTGTTCGCACCGATGAGATACAGTCATATAAACAGACCGGTTCTGTAAGGTGATTCATACGCTGACGACGGACTCGGCCCGGTTACCGCGAGAAGCAGGTTTTACCGGCCCGACTGCCTACGCTCGAACGTGGCATCTCCGTTCGACGTGCTCGGGGTCGACCCCGAGGCCGACGACGAAACCATCGAGCAGGCGTACCGAGAACGCGTGTTCGAGGCGCACCCGGACCACGGCGGCTCCGCGGCCGAGTTCCAGCGCATCCGTCGGGCCTACGAGCGCATCGAGAACGGGTACGACCCCAGCGAGAACGGAGCGACGCCGGCGCCGGAGGACGAGGGCACCGAGCCCGACGAACCGGATGCGGCCGGTGTCACCGTCGAGTACCTCGACTACCAGGCGCTCGCCGACCAGGGCTGGGAGCTGACCGACGCGGACCTGTTCGAGAAGGCCGCCGACACGGACCTCGACGGGGACGACTACGGGACCTTCGTCGCCGACCCGGGGACGCCGCTGCTCGAAGCGGCCGAGGAAGCAGGCCACGCATGGCCCTTCGCCTGCCGTGGCGGCGCCTGTACCAACTGTGCCGTCGCCGTCATCGACGGCGAGATGCCGATGCACTCCAGCCACATCCTCCCGCAGGAGTGGATCGACCGCGGCATCCGGCTCTCCTGCGTGAGTGCCCCCGTCTCCGACGAGATGCAGGTCGTGTTCAACGTGAAGCATCTGCCGGGACTCGAGGAGCTACTCCTGCCGGCGAGTCGGTTCGACAAGGCCCGCTCCAGCGGGGACTGACTCCTCTCGTCGTCTCCTCTTAGAACGGTGGCCACAAGTGCGGGCCCGCGGCGACCCGGCTTGCCGACGGGCCCCTCCGAGGACGGGCCGAAGTCCCTCGGCTCCCGGCGCTCCCCCCTGCTGGTGGTCGTACGCGAAAGCGCGTGCTCCCGAGGCCACGCATTCGCCGCGGGCGGACGCCGCCCGTTGCAGTCACCACGCGGCGTCACTCGCCCTCGGAGGAATCCGTCTCGCTCTTCGCGAGGGCTCCGGGGTCTATCGACCTGCACTCCGTCTCCTCGAAGTCGGCCGGCTCGGTCCCCTTCCGTCCGCAGTTCTCACAGCGAATCCCCGGCACTGGCACGTCTACAGGCGGGTCCGATGCCTCACGGATTTCGTACACAGGGTGCCGTTCGAACGGCCCTTCGTGCCCGGCCTCCCTGGCCGCCGCTTCCGTCGCCGGAACCCGCTCGCCCGGCGTCGACACGTCCTCGAGAACGGGTGGCGGGTCTCTGGCTTCCCCTGGTCGGGACTCGTCTTCGTTACCCATACGCCGTATCCCGGTAGACGCCGCAAATAGTTGTCTCCGGACGCAGGGCGTGGGGGCTCTCGGCCCGTGTCCCGCTGCTCGGCTCCGGTGGTCGAGGGAGCACGCGGCGGTGCCACTGTCGGGAACAACTCTCGCGAAGGAACGACCGAACGGAATGGACTCGCGGGGATTTGAACCCCGGGCCTCTTCCTTGCGAAGGAAGCGATCTGCCGCTGATCTACGAGCCCGCAATCCGAAGAAGTCGAGCGGTTCACTTGAGGATTCCGTTTCCCCGACTACGCGCCGAGCAACTCGAACGCGAGGCCGGGGATGGTGATGAACACGATGCCGACGATGATGAGCAGCGCGGGCGTCCAGAGGATACTCATGCTGGTAAACAGCCACAGCCCGAGGCCGGCGAGGACCATGATGGCACCGATGACCCGGAGGAGCGTCACCAGAATGCCCTCCAGTTCAGTCCCCTCCACGGCCTCCGCGGCTTCGAGTGCCTCGTCCATAGCACCCGGCCCTACCATCGCCCCCTCCGTGTCGGTGCAGCCGGATAGTTCGCTGTTTGAAGTGGGGGTGTATGCGTGCTGGGCGCACCCGCGGGTCGCGATGGTGAGGATGCAGCGGCCCGTGAACGAGCGAGAGCAAAAGCCGCACCGTGGCCGTCACGGTGCCGGGTGGTCCGGCCTCGCGGTTTGATGTCGTCGGCCGAGGCCCGGCGGTCCCGAGAGACACACCGCGTCCCTCGACCGTGCACCCGCAGGTCGGGCGCTCAGTTCCGGAAGGTGCGACGCGCCTTCCGGCCTTCGCGGATGCGATGCATCCGCTCAGTTCCGGCGAACGGAGTTCGCCGACCCTCGTGAACGCGAAGCGTTCACTCAGTCCTCGAGGACGATCTCGATGGAGACGTCGTTCGGAACCTGGATGCGCATGAGCTGCCGGAGCGCGCGTTCGTCGGCGTCGATGTCGATCAGCCGCTTGTGGACGCGCATCTCCCAGTGCTCCCACGTGGCGGTCCCCTCGCCGTCCGGGGACTTCCGCGAGGGAATCTCCAGGTTCTTCGTCGGGAGCGGCACCGGGCCGCTCAGCTGGACGCCCGTGTTGTCGGCGATCTCACGGACGTCGTCGCAGATGTCGTCGAGGTCCTCGGGGCTGGTCCCCGCCAGACGGACGCGTGCCTGCTGCATTCTATCGCTCGTTGACGCTCAGGACCTTCCCGGCGGCGATGGTCTGGCCCATGTCGCGGATGGCGAAGGAGCCGAGCTCCGGGATCTCGGAGGACGGCTCGATGCTGAGAGGCTTCTGCGGGCGGACGGTGACGACCGCCGCGTCGCCGGACTGGATGAAGTCCGGGTTCTCCTCGGCGACCTCGCCCGACGAGGGGTCGAGCTTCTTGTCGATGGACTCGATGGTACACGCGACCTGCGCCGTGTGGGCGTGGAAGACCGGCGTGTAGCCCGCGGTGATGACCGACGGGTGCTGCATCACGACGATCTGGGCCTGGAACGTCTCGGCGACGCTCGGCGGGTCGTCGGCGGGGCCACAGACGTCGCCACGGCGGATGTCGTCCTTCCCGACGCCGCGGACGTTGAACCCGACGTTGTCACCGGGGCCAGCCTGGTCGACCTCCTCGTGGTGCATCTCGACGGTCTTGACCTCACCGCCGACGTCGCTGGGCTGGAAGCTGACGTTGTCGCCCGGACTCATGACACCGGTCTCGATGCGGCCGACCGGCACGGTACCGATGCCGGAGATGGTGTAGACGTCCTGGATGGGCAGCCGCAGCGGCGCGTCCGTCGGCGGCTGGGGCTCCGGCAGGTTGTTCAGCGCCTCCAGCAGGGTCTCACCGTCGTACCAGGGCGTGTTCTCCGACTCCTCGGAGACGTTGTCGCCCTCGAAGGCCGAGGTCGGGATGAAGCTCGCGTCGTCCGTGTCGAAGCGGACCTGCTTGAGGAGCTTCTTGACCTCCTCGACGGTCTCGTCGTAGCGGCTCTCCTGGTAATCGACGAGGTCCATCTTGTTGACCGCGATGATGAGCTCGTCGATGCCCAGGGTCTTCGCGAGGAAGACGTGCTCCTGGGTCTGGGGCTGGACGCCGTCGTCGGCGGCGACCACGAGCACGGCGTTGTCGGCCTGGCTCGCGCCCGTGATCATGTTCTTCACGAAGTCGCGGTGACCCGGACAGTCGACGATCGTGAAGTAGTAGGTGTCCGTGTCGAACTCCTGGTGGGCGATGTCGATGGTGACACCACGCTCGCGCTCCTCTGCGAGGTTGTCCATCACGTAGGCGAACTCGAAGCCGCCCTTGCCCTTCTCTTCGGCCTCCTCTCGATACTGCTCGATGACGTGCTCGGGGACGCTCCCTGTTTCGAACAGGAGCCGCCCGACCATCGTACTCTTCCCGTGGTCGACGTGGCCGATGACGGCCAGGTTCTGGTGCGGTTTGTCGCTCATGGTTGATGTCGCGCCTCGCGTGGCGCTATGTGCGGAGAACGTTACCCCGACGCCCGTAAGAAGATTTCGATACCACGGGCCGGAATCCCACGAATCCGCCCGTTTCGCGGGCCGTGCGTGCCGTTCACACGGGTCCCGCATTCGGTGGGGCCAGGCTGCCGTCAGTTGGCGTAGAACCGGACCGGCCCGCATTCACCACGGAGACACGCATCGAGGGAGGCGCTCCCGCCCACTACCCCAAGGCTGTCGGAGCCGGAGTCGTCGATGCGGACGCTCTCGTTGCGGGCCGGCGGAGTAGTCGACACGCTGGAGGGCCACGTCACAGTCCGGGCAGGCACGGGTGGACATAGCGGCGCGTCCGACCCCGGAATGAAAAGTGTCCGCCCGGCTACTCCAGCGGCTCCAGCAGCCCCACGTCCGCCAGCACCGCGCTCGCGGTCTCCGGACCACCCGCGCCCGCGCCGGAGATGTTGAGCCGCCCCGCGTGCTCGGTCTCCAGCTGGACGATGTTCGTCGTGCCGCCCACCGCCAGCGTCCCGTGCTCGGGGACGAGCCGCGGCCCGACCCGCACGTCACCGTCGGCCACCTCGGCGATGAGCCGGACGGTACGGCCGTCCTCGGCGGCGAGTTCGAGCGCACTCCCCGGGATATCACGGATGCCGGCCACCTCGGCGTCGTCGAGCGTGTAGCCGCCGTCGTACAGCACGTTCGCGAGGATGACACATTTCAGTGCCGCGTCGGTCCCCTCCACGTCGAAGGAGGGGTCGGCCTCGGCCACCCCGAGGTCCTGTGCTTCGGCGAGGACGTGCTCGTAGTCCAGCCCCTCGGCGGCCATCCGCGAGAGGACGAAGTTGGCGGTCCCGTTGAGGACACCGCGCACCGCGGTGACACGCTCGGGGCCGAGCGAGCGGACCGTCGAGAGCGTGGGGATGGCGCCTGCGACGGTCGCCTCGAACAGCACGCGGCCGCGCGACTCGGCTTCGAGCGCCCGGACCTCGTCGTACCGCTCGGCGACCGGGCCCTTGTTCGCGAGGACGACGTGCCGGTCGCGTTCGAGGGCGGCCTCGACGTGGCTGAAGCCCGGCTGGGCGTCGTCCAGCGTCGTCGGCGTCGCCTCGACCAGCGCGTCGTAGGAGGTGTCGAGCGCGGCGTCGACGGTGTCGTCACCGACCGTGCCGGTCTCGTCCTTCCGCTCCAGCACCGCGTCCACGTCCAGCCCGTCGGGGTCGATGGCGGCACCCGACGAATCCGCGAGCGCCGTCACCGTGTGGCCGTACTCGCCCGCCAGCTCCGCGACCGAGCGCCCGACCGCGCCCGCGCCGAGGATTGCGAGCTTCACGCGTCACCACCCCCGGCGAGCGGCTCCACCACATCGAGGCCCTTCTCCTCGGCCACCTCGCGGACGGTCGCGAGCGCGGCGCTGGCGGCGCCCGCGTGCGTGTCCATGCGGATGCGAGCGGAGGAGAGCTCGTCCGTGCCGTCCGGCGCCGACAGCGCCACGTCGTCGATGCTCGCGCCGCCGCAGTCCTCGATGCGCGACAGGGTATCCGAGAGGTCCGTGTCGACGAGATGCCCGACGAGCAGCACGACGAGCTCCTCGGCGTACTCCTCGGCGCCCGCGCGGACGACGTTGACGCCGTTCTCGCGGAGCGCGGCGACGATCTCCTCGAACCGCTCGGGCGTCGCCTCCAGGTCCACCTCGACGGGGATGTGGCCCCGGGGGGTGATGTTCCCGCGCTCGTGGAAGATGGAGAGCAGGTTCCCGCCGTTGTCGGCGATGGGTTCGAGCGCCCGCAGCAGCTCGCCGGGCTCGTCCTGCAGCTCCAGGCGGACGGTGTAGGCCCGGACCGGCTCGGACTCGCTCACGCCATCACCTCACGTGCGTGACGACTCGGTTGCATGGCCGGATACCCGGCACGGCCGGGCATAAGCCCCCCGGAACCCGGCAGTCTCGCCGTGCCCGCTCCCGGGCAGGCTATCGTGCCCGACAGCCGCGCCCGCTCGCGTCGGCTTCAAGCCCTCCGCACCGTTCGAGACGAACGTGACGCTCCCACCGACGCCCTCCCCGACCACGACCACGGCCGCCGTCTCCGGCGCCGCCAGTCCCGACCCCGGCGTCGGTCTCGCCGGGACACTGGTGGTGGTCGTGCTCGCGGTGCTACTCCTGCGATGGGTCGCGTGAGCCGGGGGCGTCCGCTCGGTCCTTCCGCTGCCGGTGGATAAATAGTCCCACCCGATATTTGGCCATTAATGCGTCGAATTATGGACTTATATCGCGGTTTCGATAGGAAATCGCTCGCCAGCGAGACGGCAAACCGCAATCCCGTTGCCGGTTCGACCCGAAGCCGACCCCATGTCAACCGCCCACCAGATCGTCGATATCCTGCTCGCCGGACTCATCGCGGGGCTCGTCGCCTTCCCGATGAGCATCGTCGCACCACGGGCTGCCACCAGCGTCGGGGTCGCCGCCGCGGCCGCGTTCTACTTCTCCCGGCATCCCTGGGGCGTCGACGAGGCGTCCGGCCGCGAGTACAACGAGCAACTCGACGAGCTGTACGAGCAGTACCTCCCGTTCTGACCATGCGAAACCTGAATCGATTCCGAAAAATGACTAATGCAACGCCGAGCCATTACCCGACATGGACCGGCGCGACTACCTCCGGGTGCTCGGCGTCGGCGGGGCGGCGTCGCTCTCGGGGTATGTCGCGGACGGTGAGGGGGATTCCGGGTCGCCGTCGCTCGCTGCCGGTCGGCTGACGCTCGCGACGGCGACGACGGCACATGACAGCGGCCTGCTGGGGCGGCTCAACTCGGGCTTTCGCGACGCGTTCGGGGTCGAGGTGCGGACGCTCGTCGAGGGGACCGGCGCGGCGCTGCGCACCGCCCGGGACGGGGACTGCGACGTGGTACTCGTCCACGCCCGCCCGCTCGAGGACCGGTTCCTCCGCGACGGTCACGGCGTCAACCGGCGGGCGCTCATGCGCAACGACTTCCTGCTCGTCGGTCCACCCGGTGACCCGGCCGATGCGGCCGGCCGCCCCGTCACAGCGGCGTTCCGCGCAATCGCCGGCGCCGAGACGCCGTTCCTCTCCCGCGGCGACGACTCCGGCACCCACGTCCGGGAGCGCCGTGTCTGGGACGCCGCCGGCGTCGACCCGGCCGGCACGTGGTACCGCGAGACCGGACAGGGCATGGGCGACACCCTGACGACGGCCGACGAGGTCGACGCCTACACCCTGACCGACCGCGGGACCTTCCTCACGCTCCGCCCGGACGTGGACCTCGTCGCCCACGTCGACCGCGGCATCGCGGACCCGCCGCCGCTCCTGCGCAACGGGTACGGACTCATCCCGGTCAACCCGGCTCGCCACAACGTGGCCTACCCGCTCGCGATGGCCTACGTCGGCTACCTGACTGGTCCGGCACAGGCGATCATTCGCGGGTTCCGGCGTGACGGCGAGCCGGCGTTCCGGCCGACGGCGCTCTCCCCCGGGCCACGGTTCAAGCAGTACGTGCCGACGGACTGGTCCGGGGACTGACCCCGTGACCGGGGCAAACGCTTTGCCCCCGTCACGCGCACCTGAGCCAGGGATTCTCGCCCCGAGGGGGCAGGCGGCCCGACACACCACCATGGACGCATCCACAGCGACACCCACGACGGTGAGAGAGCGGCTCACCGAGGCCTGGAACGACCACGACCGCGAGGCGATGGCGGAACGGTACGCCGAGGAACTCGCGGTCCCGAACGCCGAACCCGACACGCGCTCCCGCGCCGAGCAACTCGACGCCGAGATGGCCTTCTTCGAGTCGTTCCCGGACGCCACGGCGACCATCCAAGACCTGTTCGCCGCCCCGGACGGCGACCGGGTGTTCGTCCGCTGGCACGTGACCGCCACCCACGACGGCAACTTCGCGGGCATTGCGCCGACGGGCAACAGCCTCTCCTACGAGGAGTGGGCGCTCTACGAGGTCGCGGACGGCCACATCACCGGCATCCGGGCGACCCGCGACTCGCTGGAGATGCTGGAGCAACTCGACGCGCTCGACTGGCCGCCCGAGGAAGGCGAGGGGAGCTGGTAGCGAGGCTCGGTGAGGCAGAATTATTCGTCTTGCATACGCGCGCCTTCGGCGCGCGTTTCACCGCTCGGAGTGAGCGAAGCGAACGGAGAGCGGCCTTTTTCTGAACGTTTTTTCCGTGAGTGGTTCCGCAGGCGCTCGCCGGAGGCGAGCGCCGAGGAAACCCGAGCGGGAAAAAGCTCGAGTTTAGAAGTAGTCGACGCCCTCGGGCAGCTCCAGCTTCATGCCCTTCCGCTCGCGGATCTCCTCGATGATCTCCGGCTGGAGGTTGTCCGCGAGGACGCGGAAGCCAGCGTTCTCCGTGTTCCAGGACGCTCGACCCTCGGTGGCCGAGCGGATGTCGCTGGAGAAGCCGATCATCTCGTCGACCGGTGCGATGCCCTCGACGACCATGAGGTCGCCCTCCTGGTACATGTCGTCGACGCGGCCACGGCGTCCCTGGATCTCGCCGGAGGCGGCGCCCATGTGTTCGTTGGGCACGTCGATGCGGACGTTCTGGATGGGCTCGAGCAGCCGCACCTCGGCGTGGATGAGCGCTCGGTGGACCGCGTTCCGGACGGCCGGGATGACCTGCGCCGGACCACGGTGGATGGCGTCCTCGTGGAGCCGGGCGTCGTGGAGCCGGATGAGGGCGCCCTCGACGGGCTCGGCGGCCAGCGGGCCGTCCTCGAGTGCCTCCTCCCACCCTTCGAGGACGAGTTCCATCGTCTCGTTGAGCTGCTGGACACCCTTCGTGTCGTCGATGAAGATGTTGGACTTGAAGATGTGCTCCACGTTCTGGGAGGTCTCCTTGTCCATGCCGGCCTCCTGCAGCGCCTCGCGGCGCTCCAGCTCGGGCATGTCCATCGTCGCCTCACCCTTCTTCAGCACGTCGATGATATCCTGGTCGAGCGGCTCCAGCGAGACGTAGAACCGGTTGTGGCGGTTCGGCGAGATACCCTCGACCTCGGGGGTGGCCTGCGTGGGTGCCTCGCGGTAGACGACGATGGGCTCACCCGTCGTGACCGGGATGCCCTGGTTGCGCTCGATACGCTGGGTGATGACCTCGAGGTGGAGCTCACCCTGTCCGGAGATGAGGTGCTCGCCGGTGTCCTCGTTGATCTCGATGCGGATGGTGGGGTCCTCCTTGGAGACCTGCCGGAGCGTCTCGATGAGCTTCGGGAGGTCGTCCATGTTCTTGGCCTCGACGGACTTCGTGATGACCGGCTCCGAGATGTGTTCGATGGACTCGAACGGGGTCATCTCGATGGAGGACACCGTCGAGCCGGCGATGGCGTCCTTCAGGCCGGTGACGGCCGCGATGTTGCCGGCGGGGACGTGCTCGACCTCCTCACGCTCGCCACCCATGTAGATGCCGACGCTCTGGACGCGGTTCTTGCCCACGGTCCCGGAGACGTACAGCTCCTGGCCCTTCTCGATGGTACCGGAGAAGACACGGCCCGCGGCGATCTCGCCGGCGTGGGGGTCGACACCGATGTCGGTGACCATCAGGACGACCTCGCCGTCGTCGTCGACCAGACGCATCTGCTCGGCGACATCGGAGGTGTCGTCACCACGCCAGACCCGCGGGATACGCCGGGGCTGGGCGTCGATGGGGTCCGGGAAGTGCTCACAGACCATGTCGAGGACGACGTCCGAGAGCGGCGTCCGCTCGTGGAGCTCCTGGCGCTTGTCCGCTCGCTCCAGGTCGATGATGTCGCCGAAGTCCATCCCGGTCCGCTGCATCGACGGCATGGAGACGCCCCATTTGTAGAGGGCGGACCCGAAGCCGACGGTACCCCCCTCGACGGAGACAGTCCAGTCGTCCACGTCGTCCATCTCCTCGGTCATCCCACGGATGAGCTCGTTCACGTCGCGGATGACCTTCGTGAGGCGCTGCTGCATCTCCTCGGGCCCCTCCTGGAGCTCGGAGATGAGTCGGTCGACCTTGTTGATGAACAGCGCGGGCTTGACGCCCTCGCGGAGCGCCTGCCGCAGCACCGTCTCCGTCTGGGGCATGGCACCCTCGACAGCGTCGACCACCACGAGCGCGCCGTCGACGGCACGCATCGCACGGGTCACGTCGCCACCGAAGTCGACGTGACCCGGCGTGTCGATGAGGTTGATGAGGTGGTTGTTCCCCTCGTACTCGTGGGTCATCGACACGTTAGCCGCGTCGATGGTGATACCACGTTCCTGTTCGTCCTCCTCGGTGTCCATCGCGAGCTGCTGGCCGGCGCTCTCCTGGCCGATCATCCCGGCGCCCGCGAGAAGGTTGTCAGTCAGCGTTGTCTTGCCGTGATCGACGTGTGCGGCGATGGCGATGTTCCGGATCTGCTCCGGCTTGTCCATCAGTTTCTCGCACTCCTGTACGATCTTCTTGCGTCGGCCCATTATGGAGAGGGGTACCGGTAGCACCGTGAAAAGGGTAGTGTTTCGCCGTGCGCCCGGGTCTCGGGCCGTGCGACGGCAACACACGTTCTCCAGGCGGCACCCGTCCCGAAGGTGACCCGCGCCGTCCCGGGGCGATACCGCTGCCTGCGCCGTCCCGAGCTAGTCCTCGGTGAGGTACTCGTACGCCCACTGGACCCGCTTGAAGCGCTCCGGGTCCCCGCCGCGGTCGGGATGGACCTCCTTCACCCGGGCGCGGTACGCCTCGCGGATGGTTTCGGAGTCTGCATCGGCGGTCACGTCGAGCAGTTCGCGGGCCTGTTCCGCCCGGCGGTCGGGTCGTCGCTCGCGGCGCGCGCGGCCACGGTCACCCGGCCCGGTGTGTCGCTGGCGGTCGCGGCGCTGCTGGTTCTGCCGGCCGCGCTGTCGGGCACCGGCCCGGCCGGCGGTGCCGCCGTGTCGCTCACGGCGGCTCCCGGCGCCAGGCGACCGGGTACCGCGCCTCGTCCCGTCGTCCGCCCGGTCGTACTCCTGCTGGAACGAGCGCCAGTGGCGGTCGGCCCACTCCCAGTCGGCGTCCCAGTCGTCCCAGCCGCCGACGCGGTCGCGCTCGTCGGCGTCCCAGATACGTTCCCCGCCCGGGCCGAGTCCGGCGCCGGCCCCGTCACCTCCGCCGGCGGTTCGGCCACCCGCCCGCCTCTTCTCGCCGCCGGCGTCGCCGAGGCGTTCACCGGGCGTGGGCCCGTCGTCGGACGTGCCGGTACCGGTGCCAGCGCCGGGACCAGCGCTGGCGTCCGCCCGACCACCGTCGGACCGCTGGTCCGACGCGGCTCGGCCGCTGGCCGCACCGCCGTCGGCCGCGGTGCTCCGCCAGTTACCGTCCGGGTCCGCCCGGTCCTCGGGGCGACCGGTCCGGCCGTCCGCCGCGGCGCTCCGTCCCGAATCGCCGACCTCCTCGTAGACGGTCGCGACGATACGGGCGCTCCCGGCGGCCCACGCGAGGTAGGCGCCGGCGGCGAGGAGGAGTCCGACGGGGAGCAGCAGCGGCGCGGCCGCGATGCCGGCTCCGACGAGCACAAGCGCGAGACCGCCGGCGAGGCCGGCCACCCCGACGAGGAGCCATCCGGTGTCCACGCCCGTGTGAACGTCTCCCGTCGTTGTAAACCCCTCGCCCGGGGCGACGACAGCCGTCTGACGAGGTCGCGGCCGCACGGCCGGGTGCCGTCATCCGGTCACGTCGGCCGTGGGGATAAGCCTCAAACGGTACGGACCCGTTGTGTGGGTGACATGGACCTACGCGTACAGGGTCGTGGGCCGGCCGACCCCTTCCTCTCGGCCCGCGACCTCTTCGAGACGGAACACGACCTCGACTGGCCGGTCGAGGTCGAGGTCCGCGCCGACCCGGACGAACGGACGCTGACCGGCCACTACGACGACGAGGAGCGCCACGTCCTCGTGATGAGCGAGCAGGCCGCCCGCGGAGCGATGGCCCGAGAACTCGCCCTCCACGAGTTCTCGCACATGCTCCGCTACGAGGAGGCCCACCCCTCCCACACGCAGTCGATGGAGGAGGCGCTGTTCCTCGCGCTGGCCGGGCGCTCGGTCGAGCGCCGCAAACTCACCCACTGCTACCAGATCGCCAACCACATGAAGGACATCTACGCCGACGACATCACGCTCGACGTCGCGCCGGCGGACAAACTGGTGTCGTTCCTCGAGTCCTCGCTCGCGGCCGCGGTCGCGGACCGCCCGGCGGAGGCCGGCGACCGTGGCGGGTGGCGGCCGGACGGGGCGCCCGCGGCCACGGCGTCCGGACCAGCGGGGACGACCCGCGACGGCGGCGGCTGGCAGCGGCTCACGCCGGCGGCCGACCCCGAGATAACCGCGGTGAACGCGGCGTTCGCCCTCGCGCTCTGCGAGCGCCACGACCTCCTCTCGCGGGACCACCGGCTCTACGACCTCGCCGAGGCCGCCGCGGCCGACGCGCCGGAGGTGTCGCTGTCTGCGTTCAAGACGCACTTCCGCACGCTCGCGGCCGACACGGACGACTCGGAGTACCGCAAGGCGCTGGTCGATATCACACGCGAGTACGCCGGCGGGTCGGGTCCGGCGGCCGACTGAGAACGGGCCTCTCCTCCGCGGGGCACGTCTCCGACCGCGTGAGGAAAGACTGATTGCCAACACCCCGCGAGGAGGTGGCATGTCCCGACTCGCCGTCGCCGTGCTCGCGGTCTGTCTCGTCCTCGGGCCGGTGGCGCCCGTGGTCGCGCAGGACGGCGCCACGGGGACCGGCACGACCAACGCGACCGCGACTGCCGAGCCGACGCCCGAACTGGGCGCCTGCACCGGCACGATGACCGACCCTGCCGACGGTATCACCGTCGTCAGCGTGCAGGGCGCGCGTTTCCGCCCGGAGGTGAAGAAGACGACCGCCCGCCTCGTGGCGTTCGGGCCCCGCGGGAACGTCCGGTGGGTCCACGAACCCGAGGGCGTCGTCTGGTCGTACGACATCGACCCGCTCCCCGACGGCGACCTGTTCCTCACGGCGACGACCCGCGTCGAGGGCGAGGGGAAGACGAAGTTCGTCAGGTTCGACCCCGAGAACCAGTCGGCCGTCTGGTCCGTGACCGCCGACTTCCACGACACCCACGACGCCGACCTGCTGGACGAGCACCGCATCGCCGTCGCGAACATGCGTGACCCGGACCCCGCCAACGGCACGAACGGTGACAGCCTCGCCATCTTCAACCGCACCTCCGGCGAGGTGGAGTGGGAGTGGCACTTCGACGACCACTACCCGCCGAGCGTCGGCGGCAACTACAGCGACGACTGGACCCACGTCAACGACATCGACCCCGTCCGCGGCGGCGAGGCGTTCCTCGCCTCCCCGCGCAACCTCGACCAGGTCATCCTCGTGGACCGCTCGTCCGGGGAGATCGAGGCCCGCCTCGGCCGCGACCAGCAGTGGTCCACGCTCCACGCCCAGCACAACCCGATGTACCTGGAGAGCGACTCCGGCCGGCCGACGTTCCTCGTCGCGGACTCGGAGAACGACCGCCTCGTCGAGTACGAACTCCGCGAGGGCGCGAACGCGACGGCCGGGACCGCCGGCGAGGGCGGCGCCTGGCGCCGGACGTGGACCCTCGGCAGCGCCGAGTCCTTCCAGTGGCCCCGCGACGCCGACCGTCTGGAGAACGGGAACACGCTGGTCGGCGACTCCCGGCACAACCGCGTGCTGGAAGTCACGCCCGAGGGCGAGGTGGTCTGGGAGGTGTACGCCCCGTGGCTGGTGTACGACGTGGCGCGGGTCTCCAACGGGAACGAGGACGGCGGCCCCACCATCGCCGACCAGGGCGCCGCGGGGACGTACAATCTGAGTGGTGATACGGCGTTCAGCCTCGACCAGCAGGAGGCGTGCGCGAGCACGCTGGATGCGGCTGCGGGTCGAGGGTCGTTCTTCGCGCCCGGTGGGGCTGTGGATGGCGTGGTCCAGCGTCTGGGTGGGTTGCCTGTCGTGGTCGGTGGGGTCGTGGTGCTGGTGGTTGCAGGTGTGGCCTTCCGTTTCCGTGACCGGCTAGTGTAGGGCTGGTACTGGCTCTGAGAGTTCTAGTTCTGCGATTTTGCGAGTGTGGTCGGCACCGCTGATGGGCCCCTCGCGCTCCACGACGACAGCGGCTCGGACAGCAAAACGACCTACGAAGCCCTCGCGCGCTCGCCCTTCGATTCCGCCAGGGGTGTCGGCCGTGTCACGGGCGCGGCGCCCCTGCCCTTCCCCAGGTCGCGCGGGTTCCGCTTCGCTCCGCCACGCGCTCCCGGCCGGATGGCGGTTGCTCGGACAGCCGGTTCCGGGACCAGGAAGCGCGCGGGCGCCTCCCCGCAGGCGGTGCCCGAACCCCTTGCGGGTGAGGGCCCGCCGAGTTCCGGCGCCCGCGCGGGGCGGTGTGGGGGCACTAGCACTTCGCTGGAACCACTATTTGCGTCGCTCGACTCTAAACACAACCTCCTGGTGGACTCGAAGGGCGAACGCTCTCGACGACGGCGGCCGACGCAAGCACCGCAGCACATGCCCGGAACGGCGCGAGCGAAGCGAGCGCCGCATGCCCGGACTGCGAGGCGCGCAGCGAGGCCCCCGAGTCGAGAGCGTGAGGGCTTCGTAGGTATTTGATTCGAGTGCGCAGTATTAGCCCATAATTTGGGCCATAAAATCTGAAACCGTCTGTCTATCCAATAATTGAGGTGAATAGTGTACTGCGTTTAGGCGTCCGGTCCAGTCCACTTGCCGAGGGTGGCCGTGTCACCGCCGTTCGAGGACTCCCAGGTGACGCGGACGGTGTCGCTCGTCTCCGAATTGACTGTGACGCTGGTACCGGCACTTACCTCGCTGCTCAACCCACATCCGCTGCTGCCGTCGAACGTGTTGCTGTTCCCGTCATCGTCTCGGAGGGTTAGCTGTGCCGGGGCGATACCGTCTCCACCGTCATGAGTGACGGTCAGGGTCCCGTCTGTGTCACTTGAGGATCCGCCGGTGAAATCGGTGTCACAATCTGGCGATGTGGTGGTCCCCGACTCGAAGTCGAACGTGAATGTCGCCTGCGGTGGCTGGCCCCCTTCGATTTCACTCCCCAGCCCTAGCACGAACGTCCCGATAACCGCCGCCAGAATCACCGTAATCGCGACCATCAGGATGACGCCGATGACCGGCGAGACCGCCTCGTCGTCCCGCACCAGTTCTGTGAACTCCATACCCAACCCACACACCCGACCCACTTACAAAATATCAAACTTCATACAAGAAAACGCCCCGTCACCGAGGAAAGAGTTACACCCGTGAAACGAGTCACACCGTGACAAGCGCGGCAGGTTCAGGTGTTGCACGCGCGGAAGTGATTACATGAGCCGGGACTGGACGCTGGCGGTGCAGGAGACGGTCGGGGCGAACCGGTACGTCCCGCTCCCGCCCGCCGTCCGCGAGACCATCGCGTTCGAGCATCCGCTGGACGGCGAGAGCGTCCACTGGAACTACGAGCGCCACTCCGACTACGTCGTCCTCTCGCGGCGACCGCTGGAGGCCCCGGAGTACGTCGACGTGGGCCGGTACAAGGTGTACGACGGCGGTGAGAACCGACAGCGCCGGGTCCGCCCGCCCGAACGACTGGACGACGTCGTCCGGTCGAACTTCGAACCGGAGTCGCGGGTCGTCTACCTCGCCTACGAGGAGATGGTCGACGCCGAGAACCCCTCGGTCTACCTGCTCTCGACGGCGCAGCTGCTCGCGCTCCTGCCGGACGAGGCCGGCCACCCCACGGCGGGCGACGACGGCGCGATGACCGAGGCACTGCTGCGGATGCCCGGCTTCCTCCCGCCGCCCTGAGGCGGCTCCCGCCGTCGCTCCCCCCGACGCTCCCCGCGTCCACGCCCACCTGCCCACCGACCATCCATGCAGGCCTACCACGAGACCCGCGCGCTCGACCGGCCCGCCGCGCTCGTGCGGGCGGCGTTCGAGGACGACGCGCGCTTCACCGCCGACAGCGAGGGCGGGGACGACGACCGGGACGAAGCGGCCGAGACCCCCGCCACGAGCCGCTGGGTCGCCCGGCGCGGTCCCTACCGGACGACCGCGGAACTCGACGCGGCCACGGGCGACCTTCGGGTCAGCGTCGCGCTCCCCCGCGAGTACGCGCCGGGGGCCGTCGGCCTCCTCCTGGCCGTCGCCGCGGGGCTGGCCCTGGGAGCGCCCCCGTGGACCTTCCTCCCGGCACTCTGGGGCGGCGTCGTGCTGACGCTGCTCCCCGTCGGCCATCTGCTCGTCGGCCCACTCCCGGACACGCCGGGCGTCCACGTCGTCGACCGCGGGCTGACCGCGGCCACGCTGGCGCCCTACGCGGCGACGGCGCTGGCGCTGTTCGGCACGCTCCGGGGAACACTCCCGCCAACCGTGGCGGCCGCGCCCGTCACGGTCCTGACCGCTATCGGGGCAGGCGCGTACCTGCTCGCGGGGACGGGCCGGCGCGTGACCGCGCTCGACGTGCCACTGTCGGGGCTGCTCGCGCCGCTCGTCGCCGCGACGAACCTCCTCGTCGGGGGCGCGCTCCTGCGGGACGCACGGTCGCCTACGCTCGCGGTCGGGCTGGCTGGCGCGCTCGCGCTCGTGCTCGCGGCGCTGTTCGTCGCGTACTGTCACCTCGCGCTCCGGCGCTTCCGGGCCGCGCGGCTGGCGCCCGTCGCCCGCCGGTACCGTGCGCTGGCAGCGGCCGGCTACGGCGCTCTGACGCTCGTCCTCGCGGGCAGCGTCGGCCTCGGTTTTCTCGCCGTCGTCACCGGCCGCCCGGTGCCGGTGGTCCCGTCCCGCGCAGCCCTCCGGACGGCGCTGGGTGGCGACCCGGCGGTGGCCGGGTTCACGCTGTTGCTCGTGGCGCCGCTGGCGTTCCTCGCCGTCGGCTGGGGCGCACACCTCGCCGGGAGCGTCGGCGGGCGACTCGCGGCGTTCGCCCGGTCGGAGCCGCTCGACGCGGCCGCCCGCGACACCGGCGACGGCGTCCCCGACGCGTTCCCGGTTCCCGTTCGCGTCGTCTCGACGGACCGGCCGCTCGTACGCCCGGTGGCCGTCGCGGGCCTGTGGCGCGGCGTCCTCGTCGACCGGCCCGTGGTCGAGACGCTGGCAGCGGACGAACTCCGCGCCGTCGTCGCCCACGAGGCCCATCACCTCGACGGACGCGATCTGACGGCGGCCGCGGCGGCGGCGCTCGCCGGCCTCGGCTTCGGCGGCCGGAACGCGCTGCTGGCGTTCTACGACTACGCGGCGGCCGAGCAGGCCGCCGACGAACACGCCGCCCGGGCGGTCGGGCCGGACGCGACGGTCCGGGCGCTGCGTCGGCTGGAGGCGCTTCAGGCCAGGGGCGCTGGCGCGGCCGTCGCCGACGGGAGCGGGCGTATCTCACCGTCCACCAGCCGCGTGCGCACCGTTCGGTCGGTCCTCCGTGCCCCGTACGACCTGTTCTTCGGACGGGTCCTGCTCGATGCCGCACACCGGTCGGTCGACGAGCGTGTTCGACACCTCCGCGAGACGTTCTGACCGGCGTCGGACTCAGGTCCGTCGGAGCCGCGTCAGAATCGGCAGCAGGACCCCGGCGACCATCCCCGACCCCGCGAGCGCGTAGAGCCCCAGCTTCGCGGCCCGGTACGGGTCACGCGCGGGTTCCAGCGAGCGCGTGACGAACACGTAGCCCTCGCCCGTCGCCACGAGAGTCGGGTCCGAGTCGACGGGGGCGGTCCGGCCGCGGTCGACCACCGCGCGGTGGTTGCTCGACCGGGCCGCACGGGCCACCGGCTCGGAGACCTCGGCGACGGGCACCTCGAGCCCCTCGGCCACCTGCCGGGCCGGCACGGCCTCGGCACGCAGCCGGAAGATGCCATCGCTCACCGTGGCGTTCACCGCGTAGTACTGCTGACCGCCGTTGTCCCAGTAGAACTCGGCGTCGGTCAGCGCCCGGAGGTTGCCGCTGACGTTCTCCGCCGGGCGCTCGAACGTGCCGTTCGCCGCGCGCCGGACCGTGCCGGTGATGATGAAATCGCCGTTGACGCCGGGGTGAAGCGCCAGCACTCCGTCCGTGGCCTCCGTCTCCGGGTCGACGGGCTGGCCCGTGTAGACGGTCTGGGAGTCGGGGCCGGGCCCGTTGCCGACGACCGGCTGCGCGAGCAGACAGAGCGAGCAGAGTAGCAACAGCATCCCCCGGCGGCGGTTCCGGCGATGAATCGACTCGGCCACGCCGGAGCGGGCGCCCCGCGACGGGATAAATCTCCTCACTCCAGCATCGCCGTGGCCTCCTCCAGCGTGATGGCGCCCTGCTCGAACGCCAGCAGCACGTCGCGGACGCCCGTCCCGTCCTCGTCGTCGTCCTCCTCGTCCTCGGTGTCGGCGTAGTCGTCGAGTCCGGTCCGCTCGGAGTGGCCAGTCAGCTCGTCCATGTCCTCGCCCTCGGCGAGTGCGACCTCCTTCTTCACGCGGTAGTTCCCGCCGTCCGTGACGTAGAGGTCCGCGGGGTGGAAGAAGTACCAGTCCTCGCGGTCGAAGCGCACGCCGACCTTCGGGGCGGCACCGAAGTTCTGCGCGAAGTAGACGAGGTTCTCGATCTCCTGCCCGTCGAGATAGATGGGGTCGCCCGCGGACGATTTCGCCTCGACGGCGTAGAAGACCTCGCCGTCGCCAGCCAGCACGTCCGGGAGCTCGCGCTCGGTCGCGCTGCCCGAGGCGGGGGCCCGCATCACCGCGAAACCGCGCTCGTCCAGCCGGTTGACGAGTTCGCGCTCCCGGCGGTCACCCTTCGCGTTCGAGTTCGCCATACCGGCTCTCGGTCGTGGGGGTACTTGAACGGGCCGTGACCACGGTGGAACTGCTACCCGTCACCATCGCGGCTGCCGCTCCCGTCGTTCCCACTCCCGTCGCCACCGCGGTCGCCGCCAAGCAGGTCACGGCGCTTCGCCCCAAGCAGGACCAGCAGCGCGGGGAGAAGGGCGAGGCCGCTCGCGCCGACGAGGCGTCCGAAGCCGCTGGGCTGTGGCGGCGTCGACTCCTCCCCGGTGGTGGTCGCATCGGGGTCGACGAACCGCGCGGAGAAGCCCTCGAGGTCGGTTCCTTCGCCCCAGAACCCGCTGTTCTTCAGAGCTCGGTCCGGGGGCGGGCTCATCTGCTCGCGGACGTACCCCTCGGGGCCACGGACCACCAGCGTCCCGTTCGGGTCGAAACTCGTCCCGAACGGCTCGTTGACGACGACCTGTGACCCGTAGATGCCGGCGAGGGCGACCCAGCGCGCCCGGAACTCGACGACACCCGTCCCGTTCACGGTCCGGGTCGCCACGGTGACGTTCTCGATGCGCATCTCGCGAGGGGTCCGGTCGGTCCCGTTGGCGGCGGCGGCGCGCAGTTGCTGGCCGAACGCGGCGCGCCGCTCGCGCAGCGCCGTCGTGTTGTTCGCCAGCCGGTCGAACCGGTCACGCTCGGCGGGGACCGAGAGGTTGTACGAGCGCTCGAACGTGACCGTCGCGGCGCCGCTCTCGTGGACCTGCACGGTGAGCTGCCGACCCGTATCGTGGACGGCGCCGGCCGGTACGGCGGCGAGACTCGCGGTCAGGAGCGCGCACACGGCCAGCACTGCGCGCCAGTCCCTCCTGGTCATCGACCGGAGGTTCGTCGCCTCCGGGTTAAGCCCGTCGGCGTTCGCACGGTCCTCACGGGCCCGCCACGACTCGCGGGCCACGGCGCTTTTGCGTGCCCCCGGCGAATCGGGGGCATGGCCGACGGGTCGCTCGGGACGCGGCTGCTCGGGTTCGCGCTGGCCGTAGGGGTCGCGCTCGGGCTGCTGTGGCTCGGTTCGTGGCTGTTGAACGTCGCGCTCGGTCCGTTCACGCCGCTTGTCACGGCGGTCGTCCTCGCCAGTCTCGTGTTGCTCCTGCTCCGCCGTGACGACGACTGACGCCCGTTCGTCGTGGGGGTCGCTCTCGGGCCGGTCGATACGGCCAGCACGCTTTTGCGGTATCCGGTCGCAGTCCCGCCCGTCATGCTCGACAGAGCCGACCTCGACGTGGAGGACTTGCTGAAGATAATCCTCGCGCTGGTCATCGTCTACATCGTCGTCAACCTCCTCTTCGACCTCATCGAGTTCGCGCTCGCCCCCCTCCTCGGGCCGCTCACCAACCTCATCGGACTCGTCATCGTCGTCCTCATCGTCCTCTACTTCCTCGACTACATCTGAGCACGACGACCACCCACAGCGACCCCTCCACGCGTCAGGGCTCCCCGCCGGTGGTTCGCTCACCGGCGGTTCGCTCGCCGCGGCTCCGGACCGACCGTTCTCGACACCCTCTTTCCGCCTCGACTCGTACCGCCTTCCAGTGCCCGCGTACAGCCTCAACGTCCCGGTTCCCTCCGAGGTCGCCCGGCTCGCGGCCGGGCTCGCGACCGAGTGTCTGACCGCCGAGCCCCGTGAACACCACACGATGGTGCTGAAGCGCCTCGGCGAGGCCGAGGACTACCGCCGGCTCATCGGCCAGGTCCGGGACCTGCTGGACGGGACGGGGCCGATTCCGGCCCGGGTCGAGGGCGTCGACACGTTCGAGGCCCCGCCCAGCGGCGCGGCGCCGGTTGCCTATCTCGATGTCCACTCGCCCGGCCTGATGAACGTCCACGAGGCCTGCTGCGACATCGTCGACCCCTTCGGCCAGGTGCTGGAGGGCGACGAGTACGAACCCCACGTGACCATCGCTCGCGGTGGGGATGCAGGGCAACTGCGCGGACGGGAAGCGGGGCCGATAGAGTGGGATATCGAGCGTATCGACGTGTGGGACGCCTACCACGAGAACGTGGTCGAGAGCATCTCGCTGACGTAGTAGTCATATTTCTCCCGTAATTGAGTTACCCTCGAATTTTACATAAAAGTGTAGATTTTATGTATAGAATGTCGTATTTATGGAGGATATCCCCCAACACCGCTATGACAGCGACGACAACGGGGACGGCTGCGAAGCTCTGACGCTCCCGTCCGGGTGACGGTTGCTCGGCCGGCCGGTTCCGGGACCAGGAAGCGCGCCAGCGCCACCCTGGCGAACCCGCGAGCAACGCGAGCGTGGTGAGCCACCACGGCGCTGGCGCGGGGAGGTGTGGGGGCACGAGCACTCCGCCGGAACCACCACGCGCGAACGCTCAGGTGCGACGGGCCACAGGGTGGGACTGAAAGGGGCCACCCGCTGAGCGGTCTCTCCAGAAATCGGAGATTTCTGGGATGACGATGAGCTTCGCTCATCGAACCACCCCGGCGAAGCAAGCACGCGAGCGAAGCGAGCGCGCACAGCGAGCCGCGGGGCCCTCAGCGGCCGGGGGCTTTCTACGCGGTTCCGTCGTCGCGGCGGACACGAACCTCACCGGGACAGCCTTCGGACCCAACCCGGGGCGCCTTTGTCCACGCACGACCAAGCACTGCGCAGTGACGGAACCGAGCGTACCGGACGCGCCCGACGACCCCGCAGAGGCGGCCGGGAGGCGCCCGGAGACGACGACCGAACGGGAGGACCCGGACGAGCCCCTGCTCGACGGGCCGTACCGGGTCCTCGAGAGCACGCGCGACCGCGAGGAGTGGCTGTTCATCGACCCAGCCGGCGACCCGACGTACGTGCCCCACGAGGGCCACGGCGCCCTCGACGAGCGGGTCCGCGGTCTCCGCCCGGGCTACCGCGTCGACGCCGAGTTCGACTGGACCGGCGACGACCCCGTCGTCGAGTCGCTCGACGTGCTGGAGCGCTCCCTGTTCGCGTTCGTGGCCGACGCCGACCCCGTGTTCGAGGCCGCACAGTCCTGCTGGGAGACCGCCCGCCGCGACGGACAGGCGATGAACTCCCGGGTGACCTACACCACCGACGGCGACCCCGCCGGCGTCGTCTACACGTTCGCCGACCAGCCCGGACAGCGGGACCTGTTCGCCGAGTTCCGCGACGGCGTGAAGCCACTGGACCCGCTGGTCGACCGCCTCGCACAGGGCGAGGACCCGCCGTTCGAGGCGTTCGTCCTCGACCCCGACGACCCGTACGTCGTCGTCTACATCGTCGTCGAGAAGGGCGGCATGGTCGCGGAGACGGTCCGGGACACGTACGACCTGACGCGTCCTGCCGAACCGCTGTTCGAGGACGCGACGAACGCGAACGCGCCGACGGAGCACACACCCGAACCGACGACGCCGGATTCCGACACCGACGCGGACGCCGGCGAGGACGTGTCTTAAACCGGGCCGTATACCCGGCAGAACGGGAATAGCGTGGGCTACCGTTCGTCCTCGTATGGGGCGAGCACTCGACGCGTTCATCGTCGCCGCGACGCTGGCGGTGGCGCTCTTCGGGCTGGGGACGGGGTCGTACATCTACGCGCAGCTCCCGGCGAACACGCTGGGGCCGCTGCTGGTCGGGCTGAGCGCCACCGGCGGCGTCCTCGGCATCGCGAAGTGGTTCCGGATGCGGAACCGTTCCGATGGCCGGTCCTCCACCCGGAACGACATCCGCGGCCCGCAGTTCTGAGCCGGCGCTGCTCGGCGCGGCATCCCTTTTCGGCTCCCGCACTCGCTCCCGGCAGTCGTGCCCGCTCTCAGATGAACGCGAGCGGCACCATCACCGCGACCCCGACGACGATTCCGGCGACGAGTTCCCGGTAGCCGTTACCCGGTAACCCGGCGCCCTCCTCCAGCGCCTCCGGGACGAACTCCGTCAGAACGAGGTAGATCATCGCGCCGGCGGCGAAGCCGAAGCCGACCGGCAGGAACGCCCGGGCGAGGCGGACGAAGTAGAACGCCAGCACCGCGCCGATAGGCTGGGGAAGCGAGGAGAACACCGCCCACCAGACCATCTTCCAGTTCGAGACGCCCATCGTCCGCAGCGGGATGGAGATGGCCACGCCCTCCGGGATGTTGTGGATGGAGATAGCGACGGTCATGAACACCGCGAGCAGCGGGACGGTGAAGCCGAGCAGGGTCATCCCCTCGATGTTGAGGTCGGCGAAGGAGACGCCGATAGCGACCCCCTCCGGGAACGAGTGGACCGTAAGGATACCCAGGATGAGCACCAGTTTCCGGAAGTCGGCCTCCTCGTACTGGCGCGGGTTCACCTCGGCACCCTCGACGACCTCGTGGGCCACGACGACGAGGAGGACACCCGCGAGCAGGCCCACCACGACCGCGACCTCACCGCTGTACGTGCCGAGCGAGAATAGCTGGGGTCCGCGGTCGGCCTCGGCGAGCCCCTCGCGAACGAGCCCGAACAGGGAGGCTGCGAGCATGATACCGGAGGCCAGTCCCCAGAGCACGACGTTGAGCCGGTCGCTCACCTCATCGAGCACGAAGAACGGGAACGCGCCCAGCCCCGTCGCAAGAGCCGTGATGAGCCCGGCGACGAAGACGAGCACCAGCGCGGCGAGCGTCACGTCGGCCATATCGGAGGGTAACGTGCCGCCACGCATAACTGTCACGGAGTTGATGTTTTCGGCGGGCCTAAACGGCGACGCCGTGCCGTCGGCTGGCGATTACAGAGAAACCGCCGCCAGCGTCTCGTAGACGGGCCCCTCGTCGGTCAGCAGGCTCTCTGTGAGACGAACCTCCTCGATGCGCTGCGTGCCGATATCGGGCGTCCGCTCGCGGACTACCTCCTGGACGTGTTCCTTCCGGCGGGCGTCGCGCATCCGGGCGATGGTAGCGTGGGGGGTGAACTCGTGGTCCTCCGGGTCGAAGCCGAGGTCGGTCGTCCGGGCCTCGATGGCCTCGTGGAGCGCGGTCAGTTCCCCGCTCCCCCGCCGGACACCGAGCCAGACGACGCTGATGTAGTCGAGGGAGGGGAAGACCCCGTAGCCACCGATATCGGCGGTGAAGGCCCCAACGCCGGCGTCTGCGACGGCCGTGGGGAGTGCCTCGCGCAACTCGTCCAGCCGGTCGGGGTCTGTGTCGCCGAGGAACTTCAGCGTCACGTGGACCTGTTCGGGGTCCGTGGGGGCTATCCCCGGCTGGTCACGGAACGGCGCCTGTGCCTCGCGGACGGCGTCGGTCAGGCCGTCGAGGTCGACACTCACGAACAGCCGTTTCGCGCTCACAGCAGCCCGTCCTCCGCCTCTTCCTCCTCCAGCGCCTCCTTGCGCCCCTCGGCGGGAACCGCACAGACCGGCACATCCGAGCGGCGGATGACCCGCTCGGCGGTGCTCCCGAGCAGCGCCCGGCCGAGGCCGGTCCGGCCGTGCGTGCCCATCACGACGATGTCAATCCCCTCGTCGCGGACGTAGCCGAGGATGCCGCTCCCGGGGAAGTCCTGGACGACCTCGGTGGCGTGCTCGACGCCCCGGTCCTCGGCCCGGTCGGCTACCGACCCCACGGCGCGCTCGCCGCGCTCTGTCAGCGATTCGATGACCCTGTCCGAGGGAACGATGTCGGAACTCGACGCGACGGCTCCCACGTCCACCACGCTGAGCGCGTGGAGCTCCCCGTCGAACGCCTCGGCGATGGCGAGCGCGTGGTCCACCGCGCGGTCGGCCGTGTCGCTGCCGTCGGTCGGCACCAGCACCCGTTCGTACGCCGGGAGGTCGCCGGCCGCGCCGGTCGACTCGTCGCCCTCGTCGGTGTCGTCCGGCCGCCGGACGGTGAACACGGGGACCTCGGCCACCCGGACGACGTGTTCGGTGACGCTCCCGGCGATGAACCGACGGAGTCCCCGCCGACCGTGGGTCCCCATGACGACGGCGTCGAGCCCCTGCTCGTCGATGTAGTCGACGATGGCCTCGCCCGGGTCTCCCCGGACAGTGGCCGTCTCGACGTGGGCCTCGCTCGCCGCCAGCGAGGCCGTCCGCTCGACAGCGTCCTCGGCCTCCTGTTCGACACGCTCGACGAACTCGGCATCCACGCCGCCCGCATCGAACAGCCCGGCCGCACGGTCGATATCGGCGACACCGAGAACGTGGACGGTGGCGTCGAAGGCCCGCGCGAGGGCCAGCGCGTGCTCGGCCGCGTTCGTGGCGTGGGCGCTCCCGTCCGACGGGAGGCAGATATGGTCGTACATACGCGGGGGTTCCGCGGCCCCGTACTTCAATCTGGACGCGAATGATTCGGGCTAGGGTTGCGGGTCCCGATGGAGCCACGTCGATAGCTCTTGTCTGCTCGGATCACAGCACGAATACTGACGACCGGGCCCTGTCGAAAGCCTCCCGCTCGCTCTCTCTATGACGACGACAACGACGACGGAGTCTTGTTGAAAGCCCCCGCCCGGCTCGTGGTTCGGCGCGAGTGGCGCTCGCGCGCTTTCTGGTCTCGGAACCGGCCGGCCGCCTCACTGCTCGGCTGGTGCGTGTAGCCCGTCAGTCGAACGGGCGCGCGCTGGCGGCTGTGCCGCAGGCCAGCCGCCTCTACACCGTGCGAGGGCCGAGAAGCGCAGCCGCGCGTAACGAAGTGAGCACGGCGAGTATCGCAGGCGGTTGGGGAGGTATGAGGCGTACACAGCACGACTGACCAGCGTGCGGTCCTGGTGGACTCGCAGAGCGCGAGGGCTTCGTGGGTGTCCCGATGGTGTTCGTCGTCTCGGTGAGAGAGCGCGAGGAACTCGGAGGTGTCTATAACGCTGTTAGTATTTTCTCCCCAATCTTGCATCCGAGATTAGTGAATAATTATTGGGCATATTGACATATATGAGACATTCACGTACTACGGTACGGGGTCGAAGTACGCCGCCAGCTCCGTCCCGAACGGCTCGGCCAGCTCCGCGACGGCCGCCCCGGCCAGTACGTCGTACCCGTCCTCCAGTGACGACTCGACGTGTGGCCCGAGCGAGCAGTCGAACAGCTCCGTCTCGGCCAGTCCCGCGGGTGTCCGCACGTCGCGCGGGCGCTCGACGACGTAGCGGTCGCCGTCGAGGAACGGCCCGTACACGCCCTCGTCGTCGGCGTACTTCCCGTAGAACCCCTCGGCGTGCTGGCGGACGGCCACGGGCGGACCCTCGTGACGCTCGACCGCCGGCAACTCGGCCACGGCGCACTCCACGAGCAGTGCGGCGGTCGGCGCCTCTCCGGCCCCGACATCCCCGTCGGCCTGCGCGAACCGGTCGGCGCGGACGGGCTCGAAGCCGCGCCGTTCCAGCTCGCCCCGGAAGCCGGCCAGCGAGCGGTCCAGCTGCGGGTAGAGCTGGTCCTCGACCACGTCCGGCGCACGGAACCGGACCGCGACCGGATGCGTGCCGCGGTCGGCGACGGCGTCCCGGACCGCCGCGGCGTCGATGGGCGCGGGCGCCCGGGGTTCGAACAGCGACTCGCGCGGGTCCGTGAGGAGGTCGCGGGCGTAGTGGATGAGCCGCCCGACCGCCGCGGCCGAGCAGACGGCGGCCACGTTCCGCTCGGGGTCCGTCGGGTCGATGACGACGAGCGGGTCATCGAAGGAGACGCGGCCGTGGTTCTCGGGGTCGAACTCGACGGGCGGGTGCCAGTCGTCGGCTGCCGCCTCGCAGAGTCCCCGGAAGCCGCCGTACGCCAGTACGAGCAGTTCCGTGAGGTAGCCCGAGAACCCCTGCGTCCGGAGGTCGGAGCCGTACGCGCCGATCCCCTTCAGGAACGCCTTCGCGACGACGACATCGGCCGCGAGGTCGTCGTCCAGCCGCTCGCGGAGGTACTCCGTGTGGAACGGCGTCCGGTCGACGGCCGACCGGATGTCGGTGGCGTCGTCCAGCCGGTAGCACGGGACCAGGTCCACGTCGAAGCCGTCGACCTCGCCCTTCACGTACGGGTGTTCCGCGTACTCCTCGTGGCCGTCGGGCAGGACGGCGTGGCCGACCTCCAGTCCGTAGCGTTCGAGGGCGGCGCGGTCGAGGGCCGGCGGGAACCGGACGAACACGTCGAGGTCGCGGTCGCCCGAGAGCCACGTCCCCCGTGCCGTGGAGCCGACCCGGACCACGTCCGCCTCGACGTCCAGCTCCGCGACGGCCGCCGCGGCCCGGTCGACGACCTCGGCCGCGGCGGCCTCCATCTCGGCCCGCTCGTCGTCGTCGGGCACCACCCGCTCGCGGACGCGGGCCACGACCCGCTCGAACGGGTCGTCGCTGCCGGCAGCGTCGTCGCTCATGCGCTGGGGTTGTCGGGGTCCGGTCGAAAGGGTGGCGGTCCCGCCGCCGGAGACGGTGGGGGACGGTATCGTGCGGCCGAGCCACACGGTGCCGGCGAAGCGAAAGCGGTTTTTATCGGACCAATCTATCGGGGAGTGCGCGCCGCCTTAGCTCAGTTGGTAGAGCACCTCGCTGTTAAGGTGCGTGGGGTTGCCCACGGGCCGCAGACACGAGGTGGTCCCAGGTTCGAGCCCTGGAGGTGGCGTCCTTCTCCTTCCGAACTATCTACACAGCGACGAACACCGTCTGCCTGTCCGGACATAATCTCTTCTGACATCGGGAACCACTTCCCGTATGTCCGATGAGACTAATCGATTCAACCGGCTTGATGAACCGCAGAAACGCGGGCAAGCATCTGAGGCGATAATCAAGGCGGAACTGGTGGTGAGAGACGTTCCGGTCCTGGTCCCTGAATACGATAACGAGCCATACGACCTCGCAATTGAGGTGGATGGGGAGTTCTACCGACTCCAGTGCAAGACGGCCTACGGTGGTCCGGATACAGTCCAATTCGAGACGGTGAGTACCCGAAGGACCGCTAGCGGGTACGAACGCCGCGCATACCACGGGGATTCTGATTTATTCGCGGTATACAACCCGGTCGTCGACGACGTATATCTGGTTCCAGTCGAAGACGCAGCCGCGGGGAAGATGGAAATCCGTCTGACACCTCCTGCGAACAATCAATCGGTCGGAATCAATTGGCACGAGGAGTATCTAATCGATGCAAGATTGGACAACCTGTAGAAGCCGTTCCCGACGTCTGCCGGCCGTCTGACACGATTTTATGCGTAGCAGCCCGCTACGCCCCGACGAGATGGCACAGGGCTGGCACGCCGCACGCGCCCCGACCGCCGACGAGCCGACTCCGGAGCCTGTCCAGGGCGACGTGGCACACGCGGCGAACGTCCTGCTCCTGAGCCCGTCGATGGGCGAGCGGGCGGGCGCACCATGCGGTGGCCTGCTATGCGAGACGGCGGCACCCGAAGGGGTCGTCCTCGTGAGCCTCGCGAGCAGCCCCGATGCACGCCTCGCGGCGTGGCGCGAGCGGGCGACCACGTCCCCGCCCGAGCGCGTGGCGGTCCTCGCGCCCGGCGTCGCGGACGGTGAGACCGAGCGGCTCCCGGTTCCGGGGAGCGACGCGAGCGCGACCGTCGAGCGGATCGGGCCGGCGCCCGATCTGGTCGGCCTCTGGATGGCCATCAGCGACCGACTCGACACGTGGGGCGACGGCCGCGTCGTCGTCTGCCTGGACTCGCTGACGGTCCTGCTGCAGTTCGCCGAACCACGGCGGACGCTCCGGTTCTGCAAGACGATGGCCGACCGAATCCGGGTCGGCGGCCACGCCGGTCACTACCACCTCGATCCGAGCGCGGTCGGTGACCGCGCCGTGGCAGCGTTCTCGAGGCTGGTCGACGACGTCGCGGCACACCCGGCCGTCGACAGCCGGTGAGCGCTTCGGGGGCTGGGCCACTGCGAACGTTGATGTGTCCGTGTGCCCAAGTGGCACGGCATGGACGGGCGTGGGCGTCGGGGCGCCGACAAGGGTGTTCGCTACCGGACGCGTATCGAGGACGGGCAGGTGTACGTCCAGAGCGACGACGGCCCGCTTCTCGTCGGCGACGCCGCGGCGGTCATCGAGGCCGTCGGCGGCCCCGCGTGGACCATCGACTACTCCGACTGGGAGCGCGAGCGCTACCCCGACCTCGACACGAGCGACCAGGGGCTGGTCGTCGACGTTCGCGACATGCTGGCGGCGATGGAACACGACGGCGGTTTCGTCGAATCACTGCGTGCGCTCCCGGAACAGCCCCGCGGCGATGACGACCTCTCGCCACGGATGGGCCTGTTCGTCGGCAAACTCCTCGAGAACCTCCAGTCCGGCGTCGAGTGAGCCCCGGCTGACTCGCTCCCCGCCGGCTCTCGATGGCCTGCCAGCTGCCGGGCTCTCGATGGCCTGCAGACCCGGCACCCGGATGGCTCAAGCGGATGTTTGTCCCTACGGGTGGTTGATGGTGGAGCCGTCCGCACGGTCGACCATGTCCGATACGCCCTCCCCCTCCGTCCCGGACCCGGTCGCCCGCCGGCCGGTACTCCGTCGCGTCGCGGCCGAACTGCGCGCCGGCGCCGATCTCGTGGTCGCGTCCCTCCGTCGCGTCGCCTTCTGGGTCGCCGTCGTCCTGCCGGTCCTCTACCCGGCCGCACTGCTCCACACTGCGGGGGCGCTCCCGGCCCCGGCAGCGGCCCACACCGCAGTCCTGTCGGCGGACCCGATCGCCACCGTCGGAACCCTCCCGGCACTGCTGGCGCTCCACGCCACGACGGTGGCGCTGGGTCATGGACACCAGCCGGAGTGAGCGCGTAGCGACCGTCCCCCGCTTCGACTGAAGCCGGACCTCGGTCGCACCGCTGCCCCCGACGCGCCCGAGTGTGGGGTCCAGCCCTGCTCAGCGTCAACATTTAACAGGAATGCGGAATATCGCTCTGTCATGACGACACGCCAGGGGTTATCCTGCCTGTCCTGTGGGGAATCGATGGCACAGCGCGACGAACACGGCGTGACGATCGACTACTGTCCGAGCTGTGGTGGCGTCTGGCTCGACCCCGGTGAGCTGGAGGCACTGACCGAGAGCCACGGCGGGCACCACCGCCACCGCCACCACCACTCGGACCACGACGACGAGTTCGAGGACGAGTTCGAGGAGGAGTACGAAGAGGAGGGGGAGGAAGCGGAGGACGAGGGCATCCTCGGTACCATCGCCAGCGCACTCGGCGGCGACGAGGAGGAAGAGGGCGAGTTCGAGGAGGAAGGCGGCTTCGAAGAAGAGGGAGGGTTCGAGGAAGGGGGCGAAGAGGAGTTCTGAGCCGGACTCCGACCGGCAACACGGGCTCGACCGGAGGGAATCAGGCGAGGTGTCGTTCGAGGAACGTCGCCTCGCGCTCGACGACCGGCTCGAAGGCGTCCGTGTAGGGGTCGAAGTGGTCGCCGTCGATGCGGACGCGCTCGACATCGCCCAGACGCTGGACCGTGGCGTCGACGGCGCTCCCGGGGACGAGCTGGTCCTCGCGGGCCTCGACGAGGAGTGCCGGGCAGTCCACCCGGCCGGCGTGTTCGAGCGGTCGGTAGGTCGCCACGGTCAGCAGGATGCGCGCGGCACAGCGGTTCCACTCCTCCTCCCGCAGGTCGTCGGGGACCATCTCGCGGTAGCCTGCCTCGGAGCCGGGCGTGCTGAGCGCGGCCAGCTCGCCCGGCTGTCCGACGACGGGGATGTAGCGCGGCTCGCGGAAGGTGTACTTGCGCGCGAAGTCGTCGAGCGCGGCGACGGTGGCGTCGATGCCGAACGAGAGCCCGTTCTGCTCGACGAGGTACGGGAGCGTCCGCATCCCGTCCAGGAACGGGACCTGCCCGACGCAGGCGGCGACGTTCTCCCGGGCGGCCGTCACGAGCGCGTGGCCGCCGGAGAACGACGAGCCCCACACCGCCACCCGGTCGGGGTCGACGCCATCCAGCGAGCGGACGTGGTCGACGGCGGCCCGCCAGTCGGCGACGTGGCGGTCCGGGGAGACGAGATTGCGGGGCTCGCCGGCACTGTCGCCGAACGAGCGGTAGTCGAACAGCAGCACCGCGAACCCGCGCTCGGCGAATCGCTCGGCGAACTGCGGCAGGGCCATCTCCCGCGTGCCGGCGAACCCGTGGGCCATCACCACGACCGGCGGGTCCTCGCCGTCGGCCATCGCCGGCGTCTCCGGTCGGTAGAGCCACGCGGCGCACAGCTCACCCTCGGACTCGAAATCAGCGGCCTCGCGCTCGTACTGCATGCTCGTGGGGTTCGACGGGCGGCGGGATAAATCGGGGTGCCGGGCCCCGTGCTCACGTGGAGCGCAGCGGTCAGTCCGCGTCGACGAACCGTTCCGGGACGCGGTGCTTGAGGGTCGGCGGGAGCCGCGGGACGAGGGCGTCGGCGAGGCGGGCCCACAGCGCGGCCAGCCGCCGCCGGAGCGTGACGTAGACCGTCGAGACGCCCAGAATCGCGGCGACGACCGGGAGCGCCCCGTCGACCAGCAGCGCCGTCGGGACGGCCGCCATGGCGGCGACGAGGAGGTCCTCGGGGGCGCCATCGTAGCGGACCCAGCGCCGGGGGGACAGCCAGCGGCCGTGGTAGTGGCTGTAGACGGCCCGCTCGGAGCGGCCCTCCCAGGGCCGGAGTTCGAGGCCGCCGCCGAGGGCGTCCATCGCGGCGTGGAGGGCGGCCCCGACGAGGAACGCGGCGACCGCGACCGTCACGGCCGAGGTGGTCGTCACGGCCAGGGCCAGCGCGGCGAGCGCCGTCCCGCTCGCGTACACCGGGAAGTGGAGGGTTCGCCGGTGGCCGGCGTAGATATCCAGGTCGGGGAACAGGCCGCCCAGGCCCGCGGCAGCGGCCGCTGCGGGGGCGTACTCGGGCGCGACGAGGGCCGTCAGGCTCGCGACCCCGGCCGCGACCAGCACGTGCGTGGTGGCCATCATCATCGGTTGTTCGTGACGCGGAAATATACACGTATCGGGCACTGAAGGACAGAACCCCGCTAGCCGACGCGCCCGCCCGGGGATTAAGTCGCCGCCCGGGCTACGGACGCAAGTGGCCCGCCTCGTCGCACTCCGACCCAGTGCCCGGCAGATGAGCCGGCTGCTCCAGGTCGCTATCGGCGGCATCCTGCTCGCGGGAACGGTGACGCGGACCCTGAGTGTCGTCGTCAACGCCGCGTTCGCGCTAGCGGCGACGTTCCTGCCGGCCGTGCTGGCCCGCGACCTCGACCTCCACCTCGACTCCTGGCTGGTGCTGGCGCTCACGGTGGCGCTGTTCTGTCACAGCCTCGGGATGCTCGGCCTCTACGACGGGGTCTGGTGGTACGACCACGCCACCCACACACTGTCGGCGACGCTGGTGGCCGGCGTCGGCTACACGACGGTCCGGGCACTCGACCGCCACTCCGACGCTGTCCACGTCCCGCCGCGCTTTCTCGCCGTGTTCATCGTCCTGTTCACGCTCGCCGCGGGCGTCCTCTGGGAGGTGCTGGAGTTGGGTGCCCGTGAACTGGCAGAGGCACTCGGGTTCGACCCCGTCCTCATCCAGTACGGGCTCGAGGACAGCCTCGTCGACCTCGTCTTCGACACCCTCGGCGCGCTCGTCGTGGCGCTGTTCGGGAGCGCGTGGTTCGAGTCGCTCGTCGACCGGGTGACGCAGTGGCTGGAGCGCCGGGCCGCCGGGCAGAGCGGAAGCTGAGTCGTCCCCACGCGCCCCATCCGACGCGGCCGCCCGAACGTCTAAACGCCGCGGTGGACTACCGGAAGCCGTGAACCGCGAGCAGGTCGCGAGCGGGCTGCTGGCGCTCCTCGCCGTGCTGGCGCTGGGGGGCATCGCCGCCACGCTGGACACGGCGACCGGGGCCGACGGTGTCGGTACTGGCGAGGGGGACGGGTCCGGCGTCGGCTCGGACTCGCGGTTCAGCCTCGGCGGCGGTGTCGAGCAACTCGACCCGCCCGAGGGGTTCCTGCCGGACTGGGCCCGCACGCTCCTGAGTGTCGTCGTCCTGCTCGTCGGGATATACGGCACCTACGAGCTCTACCGGGAGTACGGCGCCGGACAGCTGGTCACCGCCGCCACCGTCGGCGTCGTCGTCGCACTGGTACTCTACGGGCTCCTGTCGCTACTGCGTCCCTCGGAGCTGGGCGCCGGTTCCGGCCCGCAGTCGGGGGAGCCGTCGCTCCCGACCGGTGGAGGCGGGAGCGCCGCCGACACGGTCTCGCAGGCTGTCGACCCGCCGACGGCGCTGCTGGCGGCACTCGGGCTCGTCCTCCTCGGAGCCGTCGCGGTCATCGTCCGGACGAGCGGCGACCAGCGGGTCACCCTCGCGACGCCCGACACGCCCGAGCCACCGTCCGAGTCGGACGTGGAGAGCGTCGCGGAGGCGGCCGGCCGTGCCGCCGACCGCCTCGATGCGGCCGACGACCTCGAGAACGCGGTCTACCGCTCCTGGCACGAGATGACGGCCCACCTCGACATCGAGCGGCCCGACGCGAGCACGCCCGCGGAGTTCGCCGACGCCGCCGTCGCCGCCGGGATGGACCGGGACGACGTGGCCGAGTTGACCCGGCTCTTCGAGGCGGTCCGCTACGGCGACGCGCCCGCGACCGCGGAGCGCGCCGAGCGCGCAACGGCCGCACTCCGCCGCATCGAGCGCACGTACGGCGACGGACTGCCGGCCGAACAGGCGGCGGCCGGCCAGCAGGTTGCGACCGACGAGCAGGCGCCGTCCGGGGAGCACCCGGCGGCTGACGCGCCGACGGATGCCGGCGACCGGACGCCCGGTGACGCGGGCACGAGGGACGGAGGATGAACGTACGCGGCTATCTGTCGGTCGTGGGCGCTGCCGCCGTCCTCGCGGGGGTCGCGGTGCTTGTGGAGCCGGGGCTCGCGTCGCTGGTCGGCCTCCGGACCGACCGTGTGGTCGTGACGGTGCTGGCGTCGCTGGCGCTGCTACAGGGAGGTATCGCGGTCAGTGCCCGCCTCGTCGGAGGGGGGCGCGCCGCCGAGCCGGGTGCGGTCGAACGGCGGTTCCGTGCACCCGTTCCCGGCGACGACTTCGACGACCGCCTGACGGACCTGCCCGACCTGCGCGTCAGGCGGCGCGACGAGGAGCGGGCGGCCATCCGCGAGCGACTGGAGAACGTCGCCGTCGACGTGCTGGTCGCCCGTGGGCTGGACGAGGACGGTGCCCGTCGGCATCTCCGCTCGGGGACGTGGACCGCCGACGAACGGGCAGCGAGCTTCTTCGTCCCCGCCGCCGACCGGGAGCTGTCGTTCGGCGCGCGCCTGCGCGATGTCTTCGGGTCGGACCTCGCCTTCACCCGGCGGGCCCGGCGCGCCGTGGCAGCCATCGCGGCCCACGCCGAGCGCGAGGTGCCACCGCCCGGCGTCGGCACGCACGAAGCGGATACGGGGCGTGACGCCGCCGACCCGCCGGAGAGCGTCGATTCCGCAGCGGCCGACGGAGGTGTCGAGCGTGAGTAGCCCGGTCCCGGACCCGCATCTCGGCGACCCACGTGCGCCCGGCCAGCGGGCGAGTCCGGGGGACCCCATCGACCGGACGACCCGGCGATGGCGTGGGGTGACGGCGTTCGCCCTGCTGGCGGGTGCGCTGGGCGTGTTACTGTCGCGGCCGTCGCTGGCGCTGGCCGGCGCGGCCGGCGTCCTGTTCGGCGCGGCCGCGCACACCGCCGGGCCGCCGGCCTCGTCGGTCGCCGTCGACCGGGAGGTCGAGCGGGAACGGGCCGAGCCCGGCGAGGCCGTCCGGGTGACCGTCACCGTCGCGAACACCGGCGACGCGTTGCTCCCCGACGTGCGGGTCGTCGACGGCGTTCCCGACGGGCTGACGGTCGCCGAGGGGTCACCCCGGCACGCCACCGCGCTGCGCCCCGGCAAGCGCGCGACCTTCTCCTACGCGGTCCGGGCGAGTCGTGGGCGCCACCGCTTCGGCCCGGCGACGGTCCTGCTGCGGGGGTTCACCGGTGCCGTCGAGCGGGAGCTGGCGGTGCCCGCCGCGTCCCCGGAGTCACCGAGCGAAGAAACGGGAGGAGAGACGGCGACGGAGACGGAGGAAGGAACGACCGCCGCGGGTGACGAGGCTTCGACGAGCACGACGGGCCGGCTCGCGTGCGCCCCGCGCCTCGGCGAGGGGCAGGCCGTCCCGCTCCGGCCGCAGACGACCGGCTTCTCCGGTCGCGTCACGACCGACTTCGGCGGCGCGGGCGCGGAGTTCCACTCCGTCAGGAGCTACCGTCCGGGGGACCCGCTCTCGCGCGTCGACTGGGCCCGGGTCGCACGGACCGGCGAGTTCGCCACCCGACAGTTCCGCGAGGAGCGGGCCGCGACCGTCGTCTGCCTGCTCGATACGCGCGAGGAGACCTACCGCGCGCCGGCACCGGATGCGCCGACGGCGCTCGAACGGAGTGTGACGGCGGCGGGGACAGCGTTCACCTCGCTGCTGGACGCCGGGGACCGGGCCGGCATCGCGGCGTGGGGGCCGACGGCGTGCTGGCTCGCCCCCGGAACGGGCGGCGAGCATCGGGCCCGCGCCCGGGAACTGCTCGGGACGCACCCGGCGTTCGACCCCACCCCGCCCGACCGGACGTTCCTCTCCACCATCGCCCGTCGACGGGTCGAGCGCCGGCTCCCGATGGACGCACAGGTCCTGCTGTTCAGTCCGCTGGCCGACGACCGGCCCGTCGACCTCGCGCGCCGGCTCGACGCCCACGGCCACCGGGTGACCGTCGTGAGTCCCGACCCGACGGCGCGTGATACCGCCGGGCACGCGCTTGCGGCCGTTGAGCGCGACCGCCGGCTCTCGACCCTGCGGAGCGCCGGCGTCCGCGTGGTCGACTGGGAGGACGAACCGCTCGCGACCGCCCTCGTGCGGGCCGACCAGCGGTGGTCGACGTGAGCGTCGACGCCCGACGCGGGTCGGCGGGAGTCGACGAGGCGGAGCCGTTCGATGACCGGCCGGGACGCGCGGCGCTGGCCATCGTGCTGGTCCCCGGGGTCGTCTCGGCGCTCGTGCTGCTGACCGGGGGTCCGGCAGCCCTCGCGGGCGCGCTGGGGCTCGGACTGCTCGCCGTCGGCACCCATCACGGGCGCCGGGACCTCGTCGGCGGCGGGGGACTCACGCTGCTGGTGGGGACGCTGCTGGCAGGGGCCTTCGGCGCCGGACCGGTCGCGCTGCTCGTCGCCGCGGGCGCCGGACTGGTGGCCTGGGATACCGCCGAACACGCCGTCGGACTGGGTGAACAGGTCGGCCGCCGGGCCAGCGTCTCGAGCGCGGTCGGGGCGCACGCGGCGGGGAGCGGCCTGCTCGCGGCCCTCGGGGCGGGCGTCTCGTACGGCGTCTTCCGGCTGGTCGGCGGCGGGTCGTCGCTCGCACTGGTCCTGCTCCTCGGCGGCGCCGTGGCGCTGCTGAGTGCCCTCCAGTCATAGTATCTAGAACGCATGTTTATCCGGCGATGATTCGAAGTACAGCGCAGTGCTAGACCGGGGTATCGACCCACTGCTGTTCGCGTACGTGGCCGCCTTCGGCGCCGCCGCGCTGGTCTGTTTCGCCAGCGTCGTCCGCGCACGGCGCATCACGGACCCGGAGACGCGCCGAGGGCTGGTCTGGTTGCTGTTCCTCAGCGGTGGCTGGGCCGCCAGCCACGTCGGATTCCTCCTCGCCCCCGACGACGGGCTGAAGATGGCCTTCTACCTCGTCGGGCTGGTCGTGGGGCTGGCGACGGTGGGCCCGTGGCTCTACTTCTGCTCGGCGTACACCGGCCGGACCCTCCACCGCGACCGCACCTACCGGCTGGTCGCGGTCGGCGCGTTCGTCCTCATCACGGTGGTGAAGCTGACCAATCCCCTCCACGGGCTGTACGTCACGCCGACGCCGGCCGCGACGCCGTTCCCACACCTGGCGGTCGAGCCGGAGGCGCTGCACTGGATAGTCGCGGGGCTCGCCTACGCACTGACGGCGTTCGGCGGGTTCGCGTTGCTCGACCGCTTCCGCCGGGCGGACGCCGACACCACGCCGCTGACGGTTCTCCTGTTCCTCGTCGGCCTGCCCATCGGGCTGGATCTGCTCGGCTACGCCACGCCGTTCCTCGTCGAGATCACCCACGAGCCGCTCGGCGTCGCCGTCTTCGCGGTCGGTACGCTGGTGCTGTACACCGAGCGGTTCGCGGCCGTCCGCCTCACGAGCGACGTCGACGACCCGGTCATCGTCCTCGACGACGCGAACCGTGTCCGGGACCACAACGAGCCGGCCGCGGCGGTGTTCCCGTCGCTGACGGGGAGCGCCGGCCAGCCGCTGGCCAGTTCCGTCCCGCAGCTCGCCGAGTACCTCGAGGCCGAGCCCATCGGCGGCGATGGCAGTGGCGGTGGCGACGGGAGCGGCAGTGGCAGTCCGAGCGGCCGCTCGGATGCCGACGATACCGGCCACTCCGATGCAGACAGCGACGACGACCCGGCAGCGGAGCCGTCCGTCCTCCCGGTATCGACCGACGAGGGGACCCGGTACTACCAGCCCTCGGCCACGCCGGTCGAACTCGGAGGGACCCGCTACGGCCGGCGCCTCGTGCTCGTCGACGTGACCGAGGCCGAGCAGCAGCGACGGGCGCTCGAGCGGCAGAACGAGCGCCTGGAGCGGTTCGGGAGCGCCGTCTCGCACGACCTCCGGAACCCGCTGAACGCCGCGAACGCGCAGCTCCAGGTCGCCCGCGAGCAACTCGACGGCGAGAACCGACATCTCGCGGCGGTCGCCGACGAGCAGGCCCGGATGGAGGCGATGATCGAGGACCTCCTGACGCTGGCCCGCGAGGGCCGGGACATCGGCGAGACGCAACCCGTCTCGCTGGAAGCGCTCGCCTCGGAGTGCTGGGCGCGGGTCGATGCCGGCGGCGAGGGATGCGACCTCGAAGTCGGTGGCGACCTCCGGTTCGAGGCCGACCCCGAGCGGCTCCGTCAGGTACTGGAGAACCTCTTCCGCAACGCCGTGGAGCACGGCGCCCCCGACGACGCCGTGGCGAGCGGGAGGAAAGCGGCACTGACGGTGCGCGTCGGCCCACTCGAGAACGGCGAGGGGTTCTACGTGGCCGACGACGGCACCGGTATCCCCGAGGGGCGCCGCGACCGCGTGTTCGAGACGGGCCACACGACCGCCGACGGCGGGACCGGCTTCGGCCTCGCCATCGTCCGGGAGATCGTCACCGCACACGGCTGGGACATCCGGGTCGTCGAGAGCGAGTGGGGCGGCGCCCGCTTCGAGGTCACCGGCGTCGTGCGCACCGACTGAGCCGCCGCTGCCGGAACGCCGCCAGCCCCGGGAGCCGCCGCCTGCCGGTGTCCGAAGCGCCACCGTCTGCCGCCCCCCGGGTCCGCGGATTCAAGACCGGCCGGGCCCAACTCCCGACCATGTACGCGGTCGTCGGGTGTTCGAACTGCGAGGCGCTGTGGGTCGTCGAGGGTCGGCCCGACACCACCTCCTGTCCGCGCTGTCAGAAACGCCACCAGCACAAGAAGCTCAAGAAGTTCGTCACCTGCGAGACGGCCGAGGCCGCCAAGGACGCGCGGTCGCGGCTGCTGGCGGAGCGTGGCGGGTTCGCGGAGGCGGCCGCCGAGTTGGATGCGTTCGAGCGCCTCGGCGAGACAGCGATGGAGTCGGGGATGAGCGACGACGAGTTCCTCGCCGCCGCCGGACTCGACGCCGACGAGGTACAGGCGGCCGGCGAGCGCGCCGAGTCCGGCCGGGAGCGGAATCTCTCGCGCGAGGCGGCCGTGCGGACGGCGCTCCGCGAACTCGACACGCCGAGCGAGGGCGCGGTCCGCGAGTTCGCCGCCGACCACGGCGTCCCCGGTGACTACGTCGCCCGGTTCCTCTCGAAACTGGAGCGGGCCGGCGAGGTGACGCGGACGGCCGACGGGGGGTATCGCCTGCTGTGAGCCCTGACGACGCCCACGAAGGGACAGCAGACGACGGCACGGAGTACGACGACCTCGGGCCCGAGAGGGGTCTCGGTGACGGACTCGCCCCCGACGGACTCGACGGCGTCACGCTCTCGGATTTCGACCCCGGCCCGCTCGTGACGGGGGCATTCGTCGGGCTCGCGGGCCTGCTGTTCCTGGTCCAGCCCGTGGTGCCGTTCGTCGAAATAGGGGCGCTCCGCGTGCGCCCGGTCGCGCTCTCGGCGCTCGCGCTCGCCGTGGGACTCTGGCTCGGCGCCGCGGTCTACCTCCGACGTGGGAAGCGGCTGGTGGGCGGCGCGCACGGCGTCGGCGCGGTCGGCTGGTCCGGCATCGTCCTCGGCACCGCGGCCGGGAACGGGACGGTACTACTGGTCTCCATCGTCGTGCTGGTGGTCGGGATGGTCGCACTCGCAGTGGAATCACGGCGGTACCGGTGAACACAGGGGTACCCGGGGACTCGGACCAGCTTCGAATCGCTCGTACTCCCGACCCGGTAGTGGCCAGCCGGTTCCGTGGTCAGGAAGCGCGCTCGCGCTCTTCCGTGGAGGGGACGAGGCGCACCGCTGCCGAGTCCCCGGAACACCACAGCGCGAGCGCGGGGAGGTGTTGGGGGACTAGCACTCCGCTGGAACCACCACGCGCATCGCTCGGCTGGAGATACAGCTCCTGGTGGAATCGAAGGGCGAACGCGCTCCGGGTACACTGACGACGCAAGCACCGCAGTGAGCAACGCGAGCGAGGCGCGCAGCGAGTCAGGGACCCGGAGCGCGTGAGGGCTTCGAAGATGTTTCCGTTACTTCCGAATTGAAGAAAACGCGCACTATTGCAAAAGTATACCCAGAATATCCAATCTACCTCCCAAGTTCCTCGTGAGCGCTCGCCAGATGTGACGAGGCCAGCGCCCCCAGCAGCGACAGTTCGCCCGCGAGTGCCCCCGTCGCAATTACCTCCGCGAGCGCGTCGGCGTTGGACCCGGCGGGGTCGCCGCCGCCCCGGACCCCCAGCACGTCCAGGGCCTCGGCCTGCGTCGGGAGCTTCGTCCCCCCGCCGACCGTACCCACCTCCAGCGACGCGAGCGTGACGCTGGCGTAGAGGGCCTCCTGCGTGCCGTCCTCGGTCTCCACCTCGCGCACGTCCGCGGTCGTGATGGCGTTGGAACCCTCGACGACCTGCGCGGCGTCCTGCCCGGTGGCGAGGAAGGCCGCCGCCACCGTATTGGCGGCGTGGGCGTTGAACCCGAGCGACCCCGCTTTGGCGCTCCCGACGAGGTTCTTGCGCGTGTTTGCCTCGGCGATGGCATCGGGGGTCGTCTTCAGGACGGACTGGACCGTCTCCGCGGGAATCACGACGTCCGCCGCCACGGTGCGGCCCCGGCCCTCGACGCTGTTGACGGCGGCCGGCTTCTTGTCCGAGCAGAGGTTGCCCGAGAGCGCCACCAGCGAGGCCGGCGTCTCGGCCTCCACCACGTCGCACGCCTCCTCGGTCGCGATGGTTGCCATGTTCATCCCCATCGCGTCCTTCGTGTCGTACGCGAACCGGAGGAAGACGTTGTCCCCGACGACGTAGGGCGTCACGTCCCGGAGTTCGCCGTGGCTCGTCGTCGACTCCGCGGCCTCGCGCAGCGCCGGCACGTTCGCCCGGACCCACGAGGACACCTCGGCGGCCTCGCCCACGTCGGCCACCCGGAAGACGGGCGCGCGGGTCATCGCGTTCTTCAGCACCCGCGCGGTCGCGCCGCCGCCCGCCCGGATGGCCGCACAGCCCCGGTTGACCGAGGCGACGAGCGCGCCCTCGGTCGTCGCGAGCGGGAGGTACTCGTCGCCCGACGCCGCCTCGCCGTCGACAGGGACGGGGCCGACGACACCCATCGGCACCTGTGCAGCGCCGACCATGTTCTCGATGTTGGCCTCGGCGTCGGCCGCGTCGAACGTGTACGCGCCGATGGCGCCGAGGTCGGCCGCGGTCTCGGCGGCGAGCAACTCCCGGCGGGCGGCCGCGGCGGTCGCGGCGTCGGCGTGCTCCTCCAGTTCGTACAGGCGCAGGTCGCCCTCGCGGACCCGCTCGGCCAGGTCGGCGGCCGTCTCGGCGTCGGCGTCCTCGGTCATGGCCGTCGGGTCGGGGCGTCCGCGCCTAAGGCTTCGGGTCCGTAGATGGTTCGGAACCGTCATCGATATCGGCGACGATGCCCACCAGTTCTCGAAAGCCCCCGACTGCTGCGGTCGCGCGACTCGCTGCGCTCCTCGTCGGCGCGCTCGCAGTACTCGCGCGCCGACTGCGGTGCTTGTGTCGTCGTGCTTCCCGCGGCAGCCGGCCCCTTTCAGTCCCGTCCTGTGGCTAGCTCGGCCGAGTATCCGCGCGTTCACCCCCGAACCACCAGCAGTACGGTGTTCGCCCGGCGGTCGGCGAACGGACTCCCGGCGGGGGGTTTCACCTCGAACTCCACGGTCCCCTCGGCCTGGTTCGTCCCCAGGTTCGGGTCGAGCCGGAGGCTGGCGGTCCCGTTGCGGTCGGTCTTCGCGACCCGTGGCCCGTCGAGGCGCGCGGAGCCGCTCCGGGCCACGACCGTCGCGTTCGCCACCCCGCCACCGTCGGGGTCCACCACGCGGACGGTCACGTTCGTCTCGCCTGGCGCCGTCACTTCGGGTTCTGGCGCGACGTCGAGTTCGGTCACGCCGAGCCCGGAGAGCCCGGAGACCATGTTCAGCATCACGCCGAGGCTGGCCACGCCCACCACCAGCGCGATGACCAGCCTGACCGGTAACCCCTCGATGCCGCGGTCGTCGTCCGCGAGTCGTCTCGGTCGCACGGGGCGGCTGGCGCGGAATCGTACTTCAATCTTCGTCGCAACCGGATTCCACATCTTCAAGCCCCGTCGCCTCTCGCTGCCGGCCATGCGCGAACGGCTCCGCCGGCTGGAACCCCTGTTCCTCATCGCCGCCGGCGGGTTCGTCGGGGCCGCGCTCCGGTTCGCCGTCGCCGAGGCCCTTCCCTCGTCGGCGCTCCCGTGGGGCACGCTCGCGGCCAACGTCGCCGGCGCCTTCCTCCTGAGCATCCTCCTGTACGAGAACCGGTTCGTCGGTGCGCTGAGCCCGGAAACGCGGCTCGTCGTCGGTACCGGCTTCTGCTCGTCGTTCACGACCTACTCCACGTTCGCCGTCGAGACGGCCGCGCTCGCCGGGCTCCCCGGCGTCGCCACGGGTGCCAGCCTTCCGCTGCTCGCGGTTGCGAACGTCGCGGTGAACTACGTGCTCGGATTCGCCGCCATCGGTCTCGGGCAGGTCGTCGCCCGGGTGCTAGCATGACCGACCCGACGCTGCTCGTGGGGCTGGGGGGCGTGGCCGGCGCGCTCGCGCGCCACCTCGTCGGCGAGCGCGTCGAGGAGGCAACCTACGACACGCTCGCGGTGAACGTGCTGGGGTCGTTCGTGCTGGGGATGCTCGTGGCTGCGCCCGTCGGGAGCGACCTGCTGTTGCTGGCGGGGACGGGCTTCTGTGGCGCGTTCACGACGTTCTCCTCGTTCGCGTACGAGACGGTGCGGCTGGCCGAGTCCGGGCGCGTGCAGCGGGCGGTGCTGAACGCGACAGTGAACCTGGTCGGCGCGCTGGCGGCCGTCGGGCTGGGGGCACTGGTGGCGGGGGCGGTCTGACCGCGACCGGGCCCAATCTATACGGTCCAGCCACCCGCACTCCACCCGATGCTCTCGCTCGCGGACGCCGAACTCGTCGACCTGAGTATCGGCCTGGAACCGGGGGCGGCCAGCGAGCCCTGGCCTCCCGACGTGGAGTACTTCGACCACGACCAGGGCGCGCAGCTGCTCTCCGAGAACCTGCAGGGCCTCGGCTTCGACGTCGACGCCGAGGACTTCCCCGACGAACAGGGCCTCGCCTGGGAAGAGGTCCACGCAATCCCGCACACGGGCACGCACCTCGACGCGCCGTGGCACTACGGTCCCGAATCCGGCGGCGGACCCGCTCGGACCATCGACGAGGTCCCGCTGGAGTGGTGCCGCGGGAACGCGGTGGTACTCGACGTTCGGGAGATGGACCCCGGTGCCGAGATAACGCCCGACGACATCGACGCCCGGCTCGACGCCCTGGACCACGAGCTGAGCGCGGGCGAACTCGTCTTCCTCCAGACGGGTGCCGACGAGTTGTGGGGCGAGGCCGAGTACCTGCAGCAGTTCCCGGGGATGGGCGCCGCCGCCACGAAACACCTCGTCGAGCAGGGCGTGCGGGTCATCGGTACCGACGCGTACGGCTTCGACAAGCCGTTCGCCGAGATGGGTCGCCGGTTCGCCGACTCGGATGAGAACGAGGAGCTGTGGCCCGCACACTTCGCCGGCCGTGACGTGGAGTACTGTCAGATAGAGAAGATGGCGAACCTCGACCGACTTCCCCGGAAGACGGACGTGCCGGTGGTCTGCTTCCCCATCTCCATCGAGGGCGCCTCCGCCGGCTGGGTGCGGCCGGTCGCGATGTTCGAGCCCGAGACGCTCCCCGATGGTGGGGACGCACTCGCGGCCGACGGAGGTGTTCGGGCATGAGACTCGCCACCATCGAGGTCGCGACGCCGGTCGGCCACGAGTGCCGGGTCTGTGTCCGCGACGAGGCCCGTGAGGCAGAGGAGGCGGGCGCGCTCGTCGACGTGACGAGCGGGTACACGTGGCTGCTGGAACGCGACGGCGAGCCGGCCGCCCGGGACCGCGCTGCTGCCGTGACGCCACCGGAGATGCGCGAGTTCCTCCGGCGTGGTGACCGGGCGATCGACGCCGCACGCGAGGCACTCGACGGCGTGCCTGCTCCCGGGGACACCGACCGCGGCGAGTTCGTCCGCACCGAGGACGGTGCCCGGGTCCGATTCTCGCCCACGGAGGACGGCGTCGAACTGCTCGCGCCCATCCCCCGGCCCAACACCATCCGCGATTTCATGGCCTACGAGGAGCACGTCCGCAACACGCTGGGCGAGCCGCCCGAGGTCTGGTTCGACATCCCCGTCTGCTACAAGGGGAACCCGGACACCGTGGTCGGACCCGGAGCGGAGGTCGAGTGGCCCGACTACTCGAACCTCTGGGACTACGAACTCGAACTCGCCGCGGTGGTCGGCAAACGTGGCACCGATGTCGACCCCGACGAGGCCGAGAGGTACATCGCGGGCTACACCGTCTTCAACGACTTCTCCGCGCGCGACACGCAGGGCGAGGAGATGGACGCCAACCTCGGCCCGGCGAAGGGGAAGGACTTCGCGAACGCGCTCGGGCCGTATCTCGTCACGGCGGACGCGTTCGACCCGACCGAGGCGACGATGACCGCCGAGGTCGACGGCGAGACGTGGTCGGAGGGGACCCCCGGCGAGATGCACCACTCCTTCGCCGACATCGTTGCACACGTCTCGGACGGCGAACCGCTCCATCCCGGTGACGTGCTCGGGTCGGGAACAGTCGGGGAGGGCTGCGGGCTCGAACTCGGGCAGTTCCTCGAGGACGGCGCAACCGTGGCGCTCGAAGTGGAAGGTATCGGTCGGCTGGAGAACACGGTCGTCAGCGCCGACAGCGGCGGGTAAGCGGGCGTTCGGTCAGTTCTCGGAGAGCTTGCGGAAGGCGACCTCGAAGTCGTCGTCGGTCAGCTCCATGGCGGTCCGGTCGAGTTCGGCCTGGAGTTCCTCGATCTCGGCCTCCAGCTTCTGGTACTCCTGGCTGTTCGAGAGCTCCTCCTCGCTCTTCTGGGTCACCAGTGCGGCGCGTTTCGACACCAGCGCGTAGAGGTCGCGGAGCTGGTTGTCGTACTCCACCCGCGATAACAGGTTCTGGACCGCCTCCAGCAGCTCGTCGCGCAGGATGGGCTTGACGAGGTAGTCGTCGAACCCCATCTCGATGATATCGAAGTCCGGCTCGACGGCGGTCACCATCGCGACCTGGCAGTCGTGGCCGGTCTCCCGGATGTGCTCGAGCACCTCGTCTCCGGACATCTCCGGCATCAGCCGGTCGATGAGTGCCACGTCCACGTCCTCGTCGAACGCCTCGATGGCTTCCTTCCCACCGTATGCCACCCGGGTCTCGTACCCCTCGTCGAGCCACGCGGCGTAGAGGTCCGTCAGGTCCGGTTCGTCGTCGACTACCAGAACCGTCCGTTCGCCGTCGCTCGCGGTCATCGCTCACCCCCACGCGCCGCTCGACCTCGGGCGCCGGTCACCGGGTCCCGTCGATGCCGGGCGTTGTCGGTCATCACCACACCTACCGTATAGACTCAGGAATCTTATAATTGTGGCCGTGGCATCACTCCTGGTAAACGAGGTCTCACCCTCGGTCAGTCGCGCTCCGTCCTCCTATGGGAGGTTCTCGTCGAAGCGGAACTCTGCGGCGTCGTTGATGCTCGGGTGGTCGGTCTCGGCTGGCTCCACTCGGAGATACGTGCTCTTCGAGCCGACCTGCGCGAACGGGACCCAGTACAGGGTTCCTAACTCCTCACAGCGGACAGCGAACGCGTCGACTTCCTGGTCGGTGTAGTCGGCTACCGTGGGTTCGCCGTCACGAGTCGTCTTCGACCCGGTCTTGAACCGGACTCGACCGCGTTCGAGCCACCCCGTCTTGACCTGGAGCCGGTACAACTCGGTGCCGGTCCTGTTCGAGCAGGTCGTACGGGTCGTTGTCCCGAACGGAATCGCTACGGAGTAGCCGCGATCGACGAGTTCGGCGAGCACGACTGCTTCTGAGCCGTCGCCGACCTGTTTCGCACTCATACCGCACCTCCCCGCCCGTTGATACACGAATCTATGGTCGGTCTCGGAGCTGGGCGCTCGAAGGTAATCAGTGAAAGGACAGCGCCCGGAGCGGGATTTGAACCCGCGTCACGACCGTGACAGGGTCGTATGATGGGCCACTACACCATCCGGGCACGCAATTCCTCGTAGCCCGGTTTTGCACATAAGGCTTTCCAAGACAGGACCGAGTCGTCCCGTGATACCGCGGCACACCGGTGGGATGTGTACGTGACACGTGCCCGCCGCATCACACTTCCGGAGGTCGGCGCCGTGAATCAGCGCGTGGTGAGGTGTGGGGTGTGTTCGCAGCGTCGTCATGTTTTTAGTAGTCACGTACGTTACTGAGAGCATACGCCGCCCCTCGCGGGGGGCATCCGGCCGGTGGCCCGCTCGGGCCGGGCCGGTGACGCGTAGCGGTAGCCGTCGCGTTCAGCAACGCTTATTGCCGCCCCGCTAGTAACCGGCTGTAGTATCTCGTGACCGTGTTCTCAACCGCCCACCCATGGTAGACGTAACCGACCACGAACTCGTTCCAGAGCACGAGCTCCTCGAGGAGGATGTCCTCGAGGGGGTGCTCGAAGAGTACGACATCGACCGCACCGACCTGCCGAAGATCAAGCGTCGCGACCCCGCGACCCCGGACGGCGCCCAGCCGGGGGACGTGGTGAAGGTGACACGCGACTCCCGGACCACTGACCAGGCCATCGTCTATCGACTGGTGGTAGAATGAGTATGGACAGAGAGACCCGTCGGACGATATCGCGACAGTACTTCTCCCGTGAACGCCTGGCCGAGCATCACTTCCGCTCGTTCAACGCGTTCCTCGGCAGCGGGATGCAAGAGGTAGTCGACGAGAAGGAGAGCATCGAGACCGATATCGGCGACAAGGAGGGGCAAGAGCCCGTCCGCGTCGACCTCGGTAACGTCCGCATCACGACACCACGCGTGCGTGAGGCCGACGGCTCCGAGGAACTGCTCTACCCGCAGGAGGCCCGCCTCCGCAACATCACCTACTCCGCGCCGGTGTTCATGGAGATGACCATCGTGCGCGGAGGCGAGGAGGAAGAAGAGCACATCGTCGACCAGTCCGAGACGAAGGTCGGCCGGATGCCGATAATGATCGGCTCCGACAAGTGTAACATCGCAGACTTCAGCCACGAGGAGCTCATCGAGATCGGCGAGGACCCCGCCGACCCCGGCGGCTACTTCATCGTCAACGGCTCCGAGCGTGTGCTGATGACGAGCGAGGACCTCGCGCCGAACAAGATTCTCGCGGAGTACGACTCGAAGTACGGCGACGAGATCCAGGTCGCGAAGACGTTCAGCCAGCGCCGAGGCTACCGCGCGCTGGTGCTCTGTGAGCGCAACCGCGAGGGGCTGCTCGAGGTATCCTTCCCGTCGGTCTCGGGGAGCATCAACTTCGTCACGCTCGTTCGCGCGCTCGGCCTCGAATCCGACGAGGAGATCGTCCACCGGGTCAGCGACGACCCGGAGGTGGTGAAGTTCATGCTGGAGAACCTCGAAGCGGCGGAGGTCGAGACGACCGAGGAGGCCATCGAGAAGCTGGGCAAGCGCGTCGCCAGTGGCCAGGGGAAGAACTACCAGCTCAAGCGGGCCAACTACGTCATCGACCGCTACCTCCTGCCGCACCTCCACGAGGAGGGGGTCGAGGAGGAGGAGGTCCGCATCAACAAGTCCTACTACCTCTGCCGGATGGCCGAGGCGTGTTTCGAACTCGCGCTCGGGCGGCGTGACTCGGACGACAAGGACCACTACGCGAACAAGCGCCTCAAGGTGAGCGGCGACCTGATGAAGGACCTGTTCCGGACGGCACTCAACAAGCTGGCACGCGACGTGAAGTACCAGCTCGAGCGCGCCAACATGCGGAACCGGAACCTCTCGGTCTCCACCGTGGTCCGCTCTGACGTGTTGACCGAGCGCCTCGAGCACCCCATCGCGACGGGGAACTGGGTCGGTGGGCGCTCGGGCGTGAGCCAGCTGGTCGACCGGACGGACTACATGGGTGTCCTGAGCCACCTGCGGCGACTCCGCTCGCCGCTGAGCCGCTCGCAGCCCCACTTCGAGGCGCGTGACCTGCACGCCACCCAGTGGGGGCGCATCTGTCCCTCCGAGACGCCGGAGGGGCCGAACTGTGGGCTGGTGAAGAACTTCGCCCAGGCGATGGAGCTGAGCCAGAACGTGGAGGACGAGATCGAGCTCAAGCGCGAGCTCGCGACCATGGGCGTCGAGGGCATCCCCGGCGTCGAGACGCCGGGCACCCAGCCCGCGGACGACTGACACGGATGGAGCACACGAGCACGGTGGCGGCAGCGCACCCGAACACACGGCACACGCGGCACACAACCACGATATGAGTCAGGGACGAGAAGCCAAGGTCTACGTGAACGGCAGTCTGGTCGGAACGCACCCCGAGCCCCGGGCACTCGCGGACAACATCCGCGAGGCCCGTCGGCGCGGCGAGATAAGCGACATGGTCAACGTCTCCGTCAAGGGACGCACCAACGAGGTCATCGTCAACGCGGACGCCGGCCGGGCCCGGCGCCCGCTGCTGGTCATCGAGGACGGCGAGCCCCTCGCCACCCAGGAGGAGGTCGAGGCGCTGAAGCAGGGCGAACTCGAGTTCGAGGACCTCGTCGACCGGGGCTACGTCGAGTTCATCGACGCCGAGGAGGAAGAAGACATCTACGTCGCCGTCGACGAGACGGACCTCACCGAGAAACACACCCACCTCGAAATCGACCCGCAGCTCATCTTCGGCATCGGCGCCGGGATGATTCCCTACCCGGAGCACAACGCCTCGCCCCGCATCACGATGGGCTCGGGGATGATCAAGCAGTCGCTCGGCCTGCCGAGCGCGAACTACCGCATCCGGCCGGACACGCGCCAGCACCTCCTGCACTACCCGCAGCTCTCGCTGGTCAAGACCCAGACGACCGAGCAAATCGGCTACGACGAGCGCCCGGCCGCACAGAACTTCGTCGTCGCGGTCATGTCCTACGAGGGGTTCAACATCGAGGACGCGCTCGTCCTGAACAAGGGCAGCGTCGACCGCGCACTCGCGCGCTCGCACTTCTTCCGGACCTACGAGGGCGAGGAGCGACGCTACCCCGGCGGCCAGGAGGACCGCTTCGAGATTCCCGACGACGAGGTGCGCGGCGCTCGCGGTGAGGACGCCTACACCCACCTCGACGAGGACGGCCTCGTCAACCCCGAGACCGACGTCGGCGAGAACGACGTCCTCCTGGGCAAGACCTCCCCGCCGCGGTTCCTCGAAGAGCCCGACGACATGGGCGGACTCAGCCCGCAGAAACGCCGCGAGACCTCCGTCACCATGCGCTCGGGCGAGAGCGGCGTCGTCGACACGGTCACGCTGATGGAGGGCGAGGACGGCTCGAAGCTGTCGAAGGTCTCCGTGCGCGACGAGCGCATCCCGGAGATGGGCGACAAGTTCGCGTCGCGGCACGGCCAGAAGGGTGTCGTCGGCCACATCGCACCGCAGGAGGACATGCCGTTCACCCAGGAGGGTGTGGTGCCGGACCTCATCATCAACCCGCACGCGCTGCCCTCCCGGATGACGGTCGGCCACGTGCTGGAGATGCTGGGCGGCAAGGTCGGCTCGCTGGAAGGGCGCCGTGTCGACGGCACCGCCTTCACGGGCGAGGACGAGGACGAACTCCGCGAGGCGCTCGTCGACCGCGGCTTCAAGGACTCCGGGAAGGAGGTCATGTACTCCGGGGTCACGGGCGAGCGTATCGAGGCCGAGATCTTCGTCGGGACCATCTTCTACCAGAAGCTCTACCACATGGTCTCGAACAAGATCCACGCCCGCTCGCGCGGCCCGGTGCAGGTGCTGACCCGCCAGCCCACGGAGGGGCGTGCCCGCGAGGGTGGCCTCCGTGTCGGGGAGATGGAGCGCGACGTGCTCATCGGGCACGGCGCGGCCCTCGCCCTGAAGGAGCGGCTGCTGGACGAGTCCGACCGCGAGGAGATCTACGTCTGTGCCCAGTGTGGCATGACGGCGGTCGAGAACGTCGAGCAGCGCCGTGTCTACTGCCCCAACTGCGGCGAGGAGACGGACGTCCACGAGGTGGAGATGAGCTACGCGTTCAAGCTCCTCCTCGACGAGATGAAGGCGCTCGGCATCGCCCCGCGCGTCGAACTGGCGGACGCGGTCTAACCACGCTCTACCCCACCCACAATGTCAACAGGCCAATCCCCCAAGGAGATCGGGTCGCTCAGCTTCGGGCTGATGGACCCCGAGGAGTACCGCGAGATGTCGGCCACGAAGGTCATCACCGCCGACACGTACGACGACGACGGCTTCCCCATCGACATGGGGCTGATGGACCCGCGGCTGGGCGTCATCGACCCCGGACTGGAGTGCAAGACCTGCGGCAAGCACAGCGGCTCGTGTAACGGCCACTTCGGCCACATCGAGCTGGCCGCACCGGTCATCCACGTCGGGTTCTCGAAGCTCATCCGGCGGCTGCTCCGGGGCACGTGCCGGGACTGCTCCCGGCTCTGTCTGACCGAGGACGAGGCCCAGGAGTTCCGCTCGCAGCTCACCCGGACCCGCCAGCTCGGCGAGGACTTGAACGACGTGACGAAGGCCGCCATCCGGCAGGCCCGCAAGAAGGACCGCTGTCCGCACTGTGGCGAGGTCCAGTACGACATCCAGCACGAGAAGCCGACCACCTACTACGAGGTCCAGGACGTGCTCCATTCGGAGTACTCCGAGATGGTCGCGGCCGCGATGGAGGGCCGCCCCGTGACGCAGCTGGACGAGGACGAGGAGACCGAGCGTGAGCCGATGCCGCCCCAGGAGCTCTCCGAGGAGACCGGCATCGAGGTCTCGCGCATCAACGAGATCCTCTCGGCCGAGTTCCGGCCGAAGGAGGACATGCGCAAGAAGATCGAGAAGGCCCTCTCCATCGACCTCACCGAGGAGGACATGAACAAGCTGATGCCCAGCGACATCCGGGACTGGTTCGAGGATATCCCGGACGAGGACATCGAGACGCTGGGTATCGACCCCAGCAAGTCCCGGCCGGAGTGGATCATCCTGACGGTGCTGCCGGTCCCGCCGGTCACCGCGCGACCGTCCATCACGCTGGACAACGGCCAGCGCTCCGAGGACGACCTCACGCACAAGCTGGTCGACATCATCCGCATCAACCAGCGGTTCATGGAGAACCGCGAGGCGGGTGCGCCCCAGCTCATCATCGAGGACCTCTGGGAGCTGCTCCAGTACCACGTGACCACGTTCATGGACAACGAGATATCCGGGACGCCGCCGGCCCGCCACCGCTCGGGCCGGCCGCTGAAGACCCTCTCCCAGCGCCTGAAGGGCAAGGAGGGCCGCTTCCGTGGCTCGCTGTCCGGCAAGCGTGTCAACTTCTCCGCCCGGACGGTCATCTCGCCGGACCCGACCCTCTCACTCAACGAGGTCGGCGTCCCCGAGCGCGTCGCCAGCGAGATGACCCAGACGATGAACGTCAACGCCCGGAACCTGGATGACGCCCGCCGATACGTCTCGAACGGGCCCGAAGGCCACCCGGGTGCCAACTACGTCCGACGACCGGACGGCCGACGACTCAAGGTGACCGAGAAGAACTGCGAGGAGCTCGCCGAGAAGGTCGAGCCCGGCTGGGAGGTCGCGCGTCACCTCATCGACGGTGACATCGTCATCTTCAATCGGCAGCCGTCGCTCCACCGGATGTCAATCATGGCCCACGAGGTGGTCGTGATGCCGTACAAGACGTTCCGCCTGAACACGGTCGTCTGTCCGCCGTACAACGCCGACTTCGACGGCGACGAGATGAACATGCACGCGCTCCAGAACGAGGAGGCGCGTGCGGAGGCACGGGTCCTGATGCGGGTCCAGGAGCAGATTCTCAGCCCCCGCTTCGGGGAGAACATCATCGGGGCCATCCAGGACCACATCAGCGGGACCTATCTCCTCACACACGAGAACCCGCACTTCAACGAGACGCAGGCACTGGACCTGCTTCGGGCCACGTCCATCGACGAACTGCCCGAGGCAGACGGCGAGGACGAGGAGACCGGCGAGCCGTACTGGACCGGCCGGACGGTGTTCTCGGAACTCCTGCCGGACGACCTCGACCTGGAGTTCACCTCCAGCGCCGGCGACACCGTCCTCATCGAGGACGGCCAGCTCACCGAGGGGACCATCGACGAGGACGCCGTCGGCGCGTTCGGCGGCGAAATCGTCGACACCATCTGCAAGCTCCACTCGAACACGCGGGCCCGCCAGTTCGTCAACGAGGTCGCGACGCTGGCGATGCGGTCCATCATGCACTTCGGGTTCTCGCTGGCCATCGACGACGAGTCCATCGAGCCCGAGGCCGAGGCCCAGATCGACGAGGCCATCGAGAACGCCGAGGAGCGGGTCCAGGAACTCATCTCGACGTACGACGCCGGCGAGCTCGAATCGCTCCCCGGTCGGACCGTCGACGAGACGCTGGAGATGAAGATCATGCAGACGCTGGGCAAGGCGCGTGACTCCGCCGGCGACATCGCGGAGGACTACTTCGACGACGACAACCCGGCCGTCGTCATGGCCCGGTCCGGCGCGCGTGGGTCGATGCTGAACCTGACCCAGATGGCCGGCTGCGTCGGCCAGCAGGCCGTGCGGGGCGAGCGCATCAACCGTGGCTACGAGGGCCGCACGCTCTCGCACTACCTGCCCGACGACCTGTCGGCCGACGCCCACGGCTTCGTGGAGAACTCCTACCGGAACGGCCTGACCCCGCGGGAGTTCTTCTTCCACGCGATGGGTGGCCGCGAGGGGCTGGTCGACACCGCCGTCCGGACCTCGAAGTCCGGCTACCTCCAGCGCCGGCTCATCAACGCGCTGTCGGAACTGGAGACACAGTACGACGGCACCGTCCGCGATACGTCGGACACCATCGTCCAGTTCGAGTTCGGCGAGGACGGCACCTCTCCGGTGCAGGTCTCCTCGGACGACGACAACGACATCGACGTGGAGGCCATCACCGAGCGCGTGATGGACGAGGAGTTCGCCGACGAGGCCGAGAAGGAGCAGTTCCTCTCGCGCGAGGCCGTCGAGACGAACATCTCGGAGCACCAGGACTCCTGGAAGACCGGCCGCACCGCCGGGACGAGCACGGAGGTGGAGTCGGATGACTGATTTCGACGTCTCCGACGACGCCGAGGCGCTCGTCGAGGACACCGAGCTTCCGCGGCGGCTCAAGGAGGAGGTGTACGAGGCCATCGAGGGCCGCGACGTGCCCACGGAGAAGGTCGACGAGATCGCCCAGGCGGTCGAGTCGCGCTACCTCGAGACGCGCGTCGACCCGCTCGACCCCGTCGGCACCGTCTCCGCGCAGTCCATCGGGGAGCCGGGAACGCAGATGTCTGTTCCGGCCGACGAGGAGGTAATCGTTCGCCGGGATGGAGAAACCGACGTGGTCGAGATCGGCCCGTTCGTGGACTCGCTGGTCGAGCCTCGCGAGTCGCGGTCCATCGACGACCACGAGGTCGCGCTGGCTCCCGAAGGCATCGAGGTGCCGAGCCTGGACCGTGACGAGCGGATGCGCTGGAAGGCTATCGAGGAGGTGAGTCGGCACGAGACGCCCGACGAACTGCTTCGGTTCGAGCTGGAGTCCGGCCGCTCGATTCGAGCGACGAAGGCTCACTCGTTCGTCACGCGGCAGGCCGGTGAGATTCGACCTGTCGATGCCGAAACGCTGGATGCTGGTGACGAACTGCCTGTTGTCGGGGACTTCGTTGCGGAGAGTTGCCGTATCGACGCCACGGCACTCGACCGGACGGTCGCTGCGGACGGCGGTACGGCCGTATCTGCCCCGGTTGAGAACGTCATCGCAGCGGATGTCGCCTGGGACCGCATCGACTCCGTCGAGACGGTCACCAGCGACCACGAGTACGTCTACGACCTCTCTGTCGCGGGGCTGGAGACGTTCACGACTGCAGAGGGTGTCGTCACGCACAACACGATGAACACCTTCCACTACGCGGGCGTCGCGGAGATTGACGTCACGCAGGGGCTGCCCCGGCTCATCGAGCTGGTGGACGCCCGGAAGACCCCGGACACGCCGATGATGACGGTCCACCTCGAGGACGAGTACGCGGTCGACCGCGAGCGCGCTCACGAGGTCGTCTGGGGCATCGAGGCCACGCGTATCCTCGCGCTCGGTGACGTGTCGACGAACGTCGCGGACATGATCGTCCGCATCGACCTCAACGAGGACACGCTCCACGAGCGCTGGCCCACGGTCGACGAAACCGCCGAGATCGTCGAGGAGATCGCCTCTACCATCGAGAAGAAGCTCAGCGTCGAGACCAGCACGATGGTCGGCACGGACGGCTCGGCCATCGAGTTCGGCCCGGAGGACCCCTCCTACCGGGACCTGCTCCAGCAGGTCGAGGAGCTGCGCGACATCGTGTTCAAGGGCATCGACGAGGTGTCCCGCGTCGTCATCCGGAAGGAGGAGATCGACGACGAGGAGATCGCCGAGGAACTCGACGCCGAGGAGGAGTTCGTCCTCTACACGGAGGGGAGTGCCTTCGGCGACGCGCTCAAGATCGAGGGCGTCGACGCCTCCCGGACCACGTGTAACAATATCCACGAGATCCGCGCGGAACTCGGCATCGAGGCCGCCCGCGAGGCCATCATCGAGGAGACGATGAACACCCTCGAGGAGCAGGGCCTCGACGACGTGAACATCCGCCACCTGATGCTGGTCGCGGACATCATGACGAACCGCGGCACCATCGAGTCCATCGGCCGGCACGGCATCTCCGGCAACAAGCAGTCCGTGCTCGCCCGCGCCGCGTTCGAGGTCACGGTCAACCACCTGCTGGACGCGGCCATCCACGGCGAGGTCGACGACCTCAACGGCGTCACGGAGAACGTCATCGTCGGCAAGCCCATCAAGCTGGGCACCGGCGATGTCAACCTGCGGATGGGCGCGAAGCAGACCGGCGAGAGCGGCGGCCCGGCCGACGACTGAACTCGAGCTTTTTTCCGCTGCGGGTTCGCTTGTGCGCCGGCTTCGCCGTCCTCAGAAATCTTCGATTTCTGATGGGCTGCGGGAGAGCTCCGCTCTCCCGAACGGCGCTCTGCGCGAACCACTTGCGCAAAAAACGTTCAAAAAAGGCTCCTCCTCGACTCGGACCTGCTGGCCTGCGGCCATCCTCAGAAATCTTCGATTTCTGATGGGTACGGAAGAGCTACGCTCTTCCGAGCAGCAGGACACTCGTCTCGGAGGAGTGAAACCGCGCCTGCGGCGCGGTATACAGGGAGTGAACCGCAGTGGCTCCTCGCACGGGAGCAACGGGTCCGTCTTCACAGGGAGTCGGTTCCCGCTCCCCGCGTAACCAGCCGCTGGATTTCGACCCAAGAGCTACCCCAGTGCGTTCTGCTAGTCTCGTTCACGCGCCCATGAGTAAATCAGGCCTGTTGCGCGGCTTGCGGGGGAACGAGCGGCTGGCCGCGACCGGCGGGGTGCTGTACGTGTCGCTACTCCTGACGACGTGGTTCCTCGTCTACGGTGGATTCGACGGGCTGGCGGCGGGGCTGTTCACCGTCCAGGTCGGCCCGTGGCTCGTCTACGCGTTCGGCGGGGCGTTCGTCGTCGGCGCGGTGGTAGCCGTCTCCGCCGTCCGATACCGACTCGCGACGCCGTCGCTGGTCGTTTTTACGGCGTTCGCCGTCGCCGTCTACCGGATGTGGGTGCTTCTCCGGCAGTCGGTCACGCTACTCCCCGGAACTCCGTTCGACATCTACCTGGTCGGCTGGCCGGTGGTGCTCGGGTTGGCAGTCGGTAGCGGACTCGTCGAGCGGCGTGTGCGGGGACCAGCAGCCGAAGCTGCCCCGTCCTGACGTGTGCAGTTCGGTTCCCTCCCGTGCGCATAATATCTGATGAATCGTAATTTGTATATTATACGTAGAATAATCAGCCAAAATTTATAATTTATTGGTTATTCGGCCTCTCGGCTCTCGGAATCCGCGTCCTCCTCCTCCTCCTCCAGCGGGTCGAGCAGCGAGTCCTCGTCGCGGAAGTCGACCTCGAAGACGCGGCCGGCGTTGGCGATGGCCACGACGCCGAGGCCGGTCGCGGTGAGGAGGGCGTTGCTGTAGACGTACGCGACGAGCGCGCCGGCAGCGGCCGACAGCGTGATGAGGCTGTGGAGGCCGGTCGAGGGGCGGAAGTCGGGGCGGGTGAGGTCGGCGACGACGGCGCCCAGCGAGGCGACCGACGCGATGGTGCCCAGGAGGAGGGCCGTCGGGAGGCCGCCGCCGAGGGCGTAGAGTCCGGTGACGACTGCCGCCGAGAGCCCGAAGATGAGCATGAAGTCGCCCTCGGCCGAGAGCCCCCCGTCGCTCTCGGCATCTCCGTCCGCCTCGACGTCCCCGTCGCTCATACCTGCGGGTCGGCAGCGGGGCGTATGTGCCTTGCGACCCCGTGTGTCGTGGGCAGCGGTGTCCGGAAGCGAAGCCTTTTGCGCCGCAGTCCACTACCCACGGACGACAATGAGCGGCCGTGACATGTATCGCCAGCAAATCCTCGACCACTACAAGAACCCGCGCAACTACGGGGAGCTCGAGGACGCGGACTTCGAACACGTCGGGGAGAACCCGATGTGCGGCGATACGATCAAGATGTACGTGAAGCTCGACGACGACGGGGAGACGGTCGAGCGGGTCTCCTTCGTCGGGGACGGCTGTGCCATCTCGCAGGCCTCGGCCAGCATGCTCTCGCAGGACCTCCACGGGAAGACGCTCGACGAGATCCGCGAGATGGACCGCGACGACATCTTCGAACTGCTGGGCATCGACGTGAACCCCATGCGGGTCAAGTGCGCGGTGCTCGCGGAGAAGGTGGCCCAGGACGGTGCGGCCATCCACCTCGGCGAGAAGGACCTCGACCAGACGACCACCGAGGAGTGAGCGCCGCGGGCGGCGTCTGCCTCGGCCGTCGCGCCGTGGGCGCGGATAGCTTTTTGCCGCAGCACGCCGTATGGTACCGTGCATCATGTCCAGCGAACAGGCAGACACCGAGCGGCAAGTACCGTTCGGCGAGACCGTGTACGACGAGGACGGGAACGAACTCGGTCGGGTACGCGGCCTCGACGAGCACGGGTTCTACGTGGCCACGTCGGAAGGGGTGACGGCGATGTCCGTCGACCACGAGGCCGACGCGCGGTCCGGGCACAAGGAGCTCCACTGGCGGTGCTGGGAGTGCGGCGAGATCGGCAACCTCGACGAGATGCCCAGCCAGTGTCCCTCCTGTGGCGCGGCCGAGGAGGAGCTCTACTACTGGGCACAGGACTAACTCGGCCGTCGTGTCGGCTGTCACCGCCACCCCGTTCCTCCGCCCACGTCGCTGACGACACGCCTTTACTCGCTCGCCCGGACCCGCGGGTATGGAGTTCCTCGTCGTCGGCGCGGGCTCGCTGGGCAGCCTGCTCGGGGGATTGCTGGCTCGCGCGCACGACGTGACCCTCGTCGGCCGCGAGCCACACGTCGACGCCGTCCGCGACTCCGGGCTCACCGTCGAGGGGGCCATCGAGACATACGTGCACCCGGACGCCCGCGCGGACGTGCCCGGCGGGCGGTTCGACTGCGCGCTCGTGACGACGAAGGCGTTCGACACCGCAGCGGCGGCACGGGACCTCGCAGCCGCGGGGACGGACCTCGATGCGGCACTGTCGCTCTCGAACGGCCTGGGCAACGAGGCGGTGCTGGCCGACGCGCTGGCCGACGACTGTGAGGTGCTCGCGGGTACCTGCACCTACGGCGCGATGTCACCCGAGCCGGGGACCGTCCGGTGTACGGGCGTCGGCGAGGTGGTGCTGGGCGCACGCGACGGCGGCCCCTCGACCGCCGCCGACCGCGTGGGGGACGGCTTCACCGAAGCCGGAATCGAGACGACGGTTGCGGCGGATATGCCCCGGCGGCTGTGGGAGAAACTGGCCGTCAACGCCGGCATCAACGCCCCGACCGCGCTCGCCCGGGTCGAGAACGGGGCCCTGCTGGACGGCCCGGGCAACGACGTGGCCCGGCGTGCGGCGCGCGAGGTGGCTCGCGTCGCCCGGGCCGAGGGGGTCGACCTCGGGGACGGGGCGGCGACGGCGGCCGTCGAACGGGTCGCGGCCGCGACCGCTGCGAACACCTCCTCGATGCAACAGGACGTGCTCGCCGGGCGGCGGACGGAGGTCGATGCCATCCTCGGGACGGCGCTCGACCGCGCCGACGCACACGGTGTGGCGGTGCCGACGCTCCGGACGCTGGCCGACCTGCTGTGCGCCTGGGAGCGGGACCGGGACCTGCGCTGAAGCGGGTCGGTGGCGCCGACCGCCGGCGGGCTAGTCGCGGCGCTGTCCCTCGCGGAGGCCGTCGGTGAACCCCTTCATCGTGCGCCGGAACAGGAGGAAGAGGGCGAACACGATGAACAGCAGCACCAGGACGATGGCGACCAGTACCGGGTCCACCTGTACCATACGCGCCGGTGGTGCCGGCGCGCGCAAAGGCGTTTCGACACCTGCGGCCAGTCTCCCGGTCCGGAGCCCTGTGCGCCGTCACAGTGGACCGTGCGCACACAAGATTCATGCGCGACCACCCGGTTTGAACGGGTGATGAGCCTCCTGCCCTCCAGCCCGGAGGTGTCCGTCGAGGAGAACCCACGGGTGGTCGGCCTCGACAGCGACGAGGCGGACGCGCTGATGCGTGCGCTCTCCTCCGACACCGCGCGCGAGATGTTGTCGTCGCTCCACGAGGAGCCCCTGCCGCCGTCGAAACTCGCCGACGAGGTCGATACGACCCTCCAGAACGCCCAGTACCATCTCGAACGGCTCTCCGACGCCGGCGCCATCGAGGTCGTCGGCACCGCCTACTCCGAGAAGGGCCGCGAGATGGACGTCTACGCGCCGGCGGACAAGCCGCTGGTCATCTTCGCCGGTCGCGAGGACCAGGCCTCGGGTATCCGTGCGGCGCTCCGGCGACTGGTGGGGGGCCTCTTCGCGCTCCTGTTCGGTGCGGTCGCGGTACAGGAGGTGTTCGGCCGCGGCGTCGGCCGCCTCGCGCCATCGCTGTTCGGCACCGGCTCGAGCGGTGCGGACGGTGGTGGCGCGGGCGGCAGTGACCTGTCGGGCAACGCGACCGGAGCGGGAACGCCCACGCAGACGCCCGGGCAGACACCCTCTCGGACACCGCCTCCGGAGACGACCAGCGGCGGTGGCGACGTGGGTATCTTCAACACGGGAGACGAGAGCGCTACCGCCACCGAGACGGCGGCTGCCGGCGGCGGCGCCGGAGGCGATGGTGGCAGCGCCACCGCGACCGCGGACCCGTCGGTGACGGCCACGCCGGCCGGGACGCCACAGCCTACCGCCGAGCCGACCGCGATGGATACCGCGACTCAGGCCCCCGAAGCGACATCGACCGCCACACAGGCGGCGGCCGACGGTGCCGCGACGGGTGCGACCCCGACGCCGACCCCGGTCAACGAGACGGTGACGGAGACGGTCCGGATGACGACCGAGGCGGCTGCTGGGGCTGGCGACCCGGCCATGGGGCTCCCCCCGGGCGTGGCGTTCTTCCTCGGCGGCGCCATCGTGCTGGGCGTCGCGGTCGCACTCACCTACCGCTGAATCGCCGCGAGCGCCCCTCTCGTTGGTAAAGCGTCTCTTTGAGCTTCCGGCGACTATTTTCTATATCCCACTGTAGCGGATGGTGCGCCGAACGCTTCGGCCCTCCAGGCCGGTCCCCCCTTCGGCCCTCTCCCCTACCGTCCCCCGGTTCGGTGCATCGCCCGGTCGCGGGGCCGTCACTCGGTCCCCGCTGGCCCCGCGCTCCGGTCGATTCTGAACGCCTCCAGCAGCGTCCCGTCCGGCTGGACGAGCCGCCCGGCCAGCCCGTCCCCGTCGGCCTCGAGTTCGGCGTGGGCCGGCTGGTACCGCCGGGGGTCGGCGTGACTCCCCGGGTTGAGCAGCGTCACCTCCCCGAGCGCCCGCAGCGTCGGCCGATGGGAGTGGCCCACGACGACACAGTCCGCGCCGGCCTCACGGGCCGCCAGCGAGAGCGCCTGCTCGCTGTGTTCGTGCCCGTGAACGACGACGAACCGCACGCCGCCGTAGTCGAGGACACGTCGCGCCGGCAGGCGGTCGGTCACGCCGGGAGTGTCACGGTTGCCGTACACCGCATGGAGGGTGCCGGCGGCGTCGTGGACGGCGTCGAGGACCCGCTCGGTGGTGAAGTCCCCGGCGTGGACGACAGCCTCGGCGTCGGCGACCGCGGTCGCGGTCCGGCCGTCGAGGCGCGGGTCGTCGGTGCCGTGCGTGTCGGAGATGACGGTTAGCATGGGCGGGCGTTCGACGGGGGATGACTAAAGCCCCGGTCGGACGACAAGGTCTTTTGCACCGTCGCGTGAGGCCTCGCACAACCGATGGCAAGCAGCAAATCCGTCGTCCTCGCCGCGCTCGTCGCTAACGGGCTCATCGCGATTCTGAAGTTCGTCGGGTTCCTCCTGACCGGAAGCGCCGCGATGCTCTCGGAGACCTACCACTCCATCTCCGACACCGGGAACCAGGTGTTCCTCCTCATCGGCATCCGCTACAGCGGGAAGGACGCCTCCCGGGAGCACCCGTTCGGCTACGGGAAGGCGCAGTTCTTCTACTCCTTCCTCGTCAGCGTCTTCCTGTTCGGTATCGCCGGCTGGGAGAGCCTGAAACACGGTGTCGACGCCATCCGCCACCCGCACCCGCCCGCCACGGGGAACGCGACGCTGCCGGTCGTGAACATCACCTTCGACGCCATCTTCGTCAACTACGCCGTCCTCATCGGCGCCATCGTCTTCGAGGCGTGGGCGTTCAAGAAGGCGTACGCCAACATGAGCCGACAGATCGAGGAGAACGACTGGAGTGGCCTCCGGGAGGCGTTCAAGAAGACCTCCGATGTGACCGTGCTGACGGCGCTCACCGAGGACTTCATCGCGATGGCCGGCGCCGGTATCGCGCTGTTCGGCGTCTACCTCTCTCGTATCACCCAGAACCCGATCTACGACGCCATCGCGGCGACCCTCATCGGAGTGATGCTGATGGGCTTTGCAGTGGCGCTGGCCTGGGAGAACAAGCGGCTCCTGCTCGGCGAGTCGATACCCCGTGAAGACGAGGCCGAACTCCGTGGAATCGTCGCCAGCTGGGACGGTGTCGACCGTGTTGTCGATTTCCGGACCGTCTACTTCGGGCCCGAGAAGGTCGTCGTGATGGCCGATGTCGAGTTCGGCGAGACGCTCGGAACCGAGGAGATCGACGACCGCATCACCGCTATCGAGGACACCCTCATGGAGCATCACTCCGGCATCCGGAAGGTCTACGTCGAACCCGAGGTGTAGATTCTCGTCGAACCTATCGGTTCACTGGCGGAAAGCTGGTTTTGCCGGCAGGTCCGACATCAGGCGTAACATCCCGGTTCAGTCCTCTATCGGCTGGGTCCGCAGGTCGTCGAGCGTGTCCTCCAGTTCGCCCAGCCGCGTCTCGAGGTCGTCCCGGCGGTCGAGCAGGTCGCTCAGCTCCTCGGTGTTGACGGTGTCGCCGTGTTCGACGGCGTTCTCCAGGGTCTCCGAGGTCGCACCGACGAGGAAGGACGCGACCTGGAGGAGTTCGTCGGGCGACTCCCGTGACTCCAGCAGTTCGACGCTACCGGAGTAGAGCTGGTAGCGGATGAGCGGCACCTGCTCGCGCTCGCGGTACGCACCCGAGAAGTTCACGCCCGTCACGGGGTTCTCCCGACCCATGTCCACCTCCTCTCGGACGATGCGGAACGCGTCGGCGAGCTGGTCGTGGGACTCGCCCAGCCGACCCAGTCGGTCGGCGGTCTCCTCGTCGAACTGCTCGGCCACGTCCGCGAAGAACTGGTCGTTGCCGTTACAGCAGAGACACAGCGTGAGAAAGGTGTCGTGGTCCGTGTGGGCCATCTCCCGAAGACGCTCGCGGACGCTCTCTGTCTCCCCCACGAGGAGGTCCGCCTCCAGTTCGTCGAGCACGTCCCGTGCGGCGCGCTCACGCTCCAGGAACGGTTCCACGAACGTCCGCGGCGGCTCCACCTCGGCTTCGTCGTCGTCCCCTGTCATGCCCCCCACTTGCGACCCCCGCGGCAACGGTCTTGCGGTGGGTCGCGGCGTGGTATCACGGGGCGCTTGCGGGCGCCGGAGACGGTCACCACGGCGGCGTTCGTGGTACGGTGTCCGGGGCAACGGGCAGACTAATCATTCAGTAAAAATCCCCGGCTTTCCCCGGCAGAAAGGTTTCGCCGGAACCACCAGAGGGAGGCGACGTGCAACACACCAACGTGGCACTCGCTATCATGGTCTCCGTGGTCCTAGTCGCACCGGTGGTGACCGCCGGCGGGACGGGCGCCACGGCGGAGCAACGGCTGCAGGTACAGGACGAGCGGCTGGACAACGGCACCGCGCTCGCGAAGGGCGGCGGCGGGAAGTTCGTCGCCGGCCGGCAGGACGACGAGGAGATGCAGTACGTGGGGAATTTCACGTTCGGCGTGAAGAACCACAATCCGGGCGCGTCGTCCGGCTTCGCCCTCTACGCCTCGGGATTCCAGGAGGACATCCGGCTCCACTGGAACATCCTCTACCAGCCCGATTTCAGCTGGAGTAGCTGTACCGCGAGCAACGCCGCCGCCTACGGTGTCGACCGGGGGAACGACAACGGGGGAACCGAGACCGACGTCTCGCTCCTGTCGGCAGCCAAGGTGCTGAAGTTCCGTTCGGACGGCATCTACACCGGCTACTACAAGGAGGAGAAGCTAGCCGGTGGCCCCATCAAGATCAACGTCGAGGACCAGGTCATCGCCGGGCTGAACGGCTGCCAGAAGAACCCGTCCGAGCCGGGCTGGTACCGGGCGTACGCACGGAGCAATGGCTCGACCATGATGGACACACAGACGGATTTCGCCGTCGCTGTCACGGACTACGTCTACATCTGCGAGGGCTGTGACAGCCGCCAGGCCGCCATCGAGAAACTGGGTCCGCCGCCACAGACCTGTCCCGCGGCGGGCGTCATGCCGAGCGGGACGACCGGCATCACCGACAAGGAGTGGACCTGCCGGACCGAGGACGGCACGTACTACAAACGGGGAGAGGACCCGTCCAGCGGCGGTGGTGGGGGTGGTGGCGGCGGCTCGACGCCGACCGCGACCCCACCGCCCAGCGGCTCGACGCCGACCGCGACAGCGACGCCAGAGCGGAGCGGCCAGTCGACGCCGACGCCCTCACCCGCCAGCAGTGACCCGGCGACACCGACCGCCACGCCGACCCCGGAGCCGAGCGGCCAGTCGACGCCGACCGCCACGCCGACACCCTCCCCCGCCAGCAGCGACCCGGCGACACCGACCGCCACGCCCGAACCACAGCAGCAACAGCAGCAGAACCAGCAACAACGGAATCAGCAACAGAACCAGCAGCAACAGGACGCGGGACCGGTGACGCCCACGGCCGGGTCTGGTCCCGGATTCGGTCCGCTGGCCGCGGTAGGCGGGCTGCTGGCCGTGGCGCTGCTGGTCATCCGCCGCGACTGACTGCGCCGTCGCGGCGCCGGGCCGACCACCGGCCACGACCACTTCCACTCCGCCGCACGAACCCTTTTGCCCGAGAGCGAACAACCCGCCGGTGTGGCGACGAGTGACGGCCCGGGCTACCTGCGCTTCTTCCCGTACGACCAGCCGTACGACCACCAGCACGACGCGATGGAGACCATCCGCGAGGCCCTGGTCACGGAGCGGGACGTGCTGTTCGAGGGGGCCTGCGGGACGGGCAAGACGCTCGCGGCGCTCGCACCGGCGCTGGAGTACGGCCGGGCCGCGAACAAGACCGTCGTCATCACGACCAACGTCCACCAGCAGACCCGCCAGTTCATCGAGGAAGCCCGGGCCATCAACACGGGCGAGCCCATCAGGACCGTCGTCTTCCGGGGCAAGGGGTCGATGTGCCACATCGACGTCGACTACAAGGAGTGCCAGGCGCTCCGCGACGCGACCAGGGAGGTCGTCGACCAGGCCGAGGAGGTGGCGGCGCTTGAACAGCAGGCCGCTGAACTCCGGGAGGCCGCGAACGACGAGGACGGTGGGACCGCGGCCGGAGGGGGAGCGACCGAGCCGGCGGCCGGCGGCAGCGATATCGCGGAGGCTCGTGCGGCCGTACTGGACGAGCTCCAGTCCGCCGAGGACCAGCTCGACGAGGTGCAGGCCGATGCAACGGTCTGTGACCGCTACCACCGGAACCTGACCCAGGACACGAGCGACTTCTACGACTGGCTGTACGCGGACGTGCGCACGCCCGACGAGATCTACGACGCCGCCCACGAGGCCGGCTTGTGCGGGTACGAACTGCTGAAGGAGGGGATGGAGGGGGTCGACCTCGTCGTCTGCAACTACCACCACCTGCTCGACCCGAACATCCGCGAGCAGTTCTTCCGGTGGCTGGACCGGGACCCGGAGGACATCGTGGCGGTGTTCGACGAGGCCCACAACATCGAGGACGCCGCACGCGACCACGCCACCCGCACGTGTAACGAGGTGACGCTGGCGAGCGCACTGGACGAACTCGACGAGACCGACGACTTCCGGGCCGAGGCCACCGAGCGCGTCGTCCGCGCGTTCCACGACGCGCTCGTCGACATCTACGAGGCCGGGATGGGCTTCGGCGCCCGCGAGTCCCTCGGCGAGGACTGGGAGGACGTGACCATCGACGCCGACACGGGCCGCGACGACCTGACAATGGCCTTCCTCGAGCGCTACGAGGGGCCGGGCTACAAGCAGGACCTCGAACACGCCCTGAACCTGGGCCAGACGCTCGACCAGTCCTACCAGGAGGCGTACAAGGAGGGCGAGACGACGACGCGCAAGGAGTGCCAGACGCTCGCCGCGGCCGCGTTCATCGACGACTGGATGGACGGCTCCGCGGAGCCGGGCACGTATCCCGTCGTCAGCGTCCGCCGAACCGAGGCCGGCGTCCGCGGCCGCGCGGAGCTGTACACCTGCATCCCGCGACAGGTCACGGAGCCGCTGTTCGACGACCTGCACGCCTCCGTCCTGATGAGCGCGACGCTCCGGCCGTTCGACGTCCAGCGCGACGTGCTAGGCCTCGAGGACCCCGTGACGATGGCCTACGGGCTCCAGTTCCCGCCCGAGCGCCGGCGCACCTTCGCGGTCACCTCGCCCGCGCTGTTCGCCAGCAAGCGCGACGACCCGGGCGTGCAGTCGACCGTGGCGGGGACCATCGAGGACGCCGTGCGCTTCACGCCGGGCAACACGCTCGTCTTCTGTCCCTCGTACGCCGAGGCCGAGCGCTACTACGACCGCGTCGGGACCGATTCGACGCCGTACCTCGACCGGCCCGGCGAGCGCGCCGAGGACCTCCGCGAGCGGTTCACGGCGGGCGACAACGGGGTGCTGTTCACCTCCCTGTGGGGCACGCTCGCCGAGGGCGTGAGCTACGACGGCGACGACGCCCGAACCGTCCTCGTGGTCGGGGTGCCGTATCCGCACCTCGACGACCGGATGGAGGCCGTCGAGGAGGCGTTCGCGGGCGCGTTCGGCAGCGAGGACCAGGGCTGGCGCTACGCCGTCGAGATTCCGACGGTGCGGAAGACGCGGCAGGCGCTCGGGCGCGTCGTCCGCTCGCCGGAGGACTTCGGGGTGCGGGCCCTGGTCGACGAGCGCTACGCGGGCTCGCGGGCCGACGACCTCGGCCGGTACTCGGTGCACGACACGTTCCCCGAGGAGGAGCGCGAGGAACTCGTGGACGTGTCGCCGGAGAAACTCAAGTTCGCGATGCTGAACTTCTACCAGGAGCTGGACGCCTACGACGGAGCTCCCCCGCGCCCATGACCGAGTTTCGGTAACGTACCCGGTTCGGCTCCAGCGCGTCGCGGAGTATGGGGGAACGTTCCCAGGATATCCGTCGTTGTTGCCGTGGGGGCCGATATTCCGGAAGGTGTGCCGTGAGAGTGACATCCACGGATCCAGCAGCCGCCGAACGGAGGTTCCGGGAGGAACCGAACGTTCAGCCCGTCTCGAAGCCAACCCACCCCTTCGGAACCCTTTTGGCCGAACCCGGGCCACGTACCTGTAATGAGTGACCTCACGGAGGAGTATCAACTGGAGTACTTCCGGGAGGAGGGGTTCGTCCGGCGGGAGTGTCCGGAGTGCGGCGACCACTTCTGGACGCGAGACGAGGGCCGCGAGCTGTGCGGTGAGCCCCCCTGCGAGGAGTACGGCTTCATCGACGACCCGGGGTTCGAGGAGGAACGCTCCCTCTCGGAGATGCGGGAGGCGTTCCTCTCGTACTTCGAGGACCACGACCACGAGCGCATCGAGCCGTACCCGGTCGCGGCGAACCGCTGGCGTGACGACGTGTTGCTGACACAGGCCTCCATCTACGACTTCCAGCCGCTCGTCACGAGTGGCAAGACCCCGCCACCGGCCAACCCGCTGTGTATCTCCCAGCCCTGCATCCGGATGCAGGACATCGACAACGTCGGCAAGACGGGCCGGCACACGATGGCGTTCGAGATGATGGCCCACCACGCGTTCAACGCCCGCGAGGACATCGAGGACCCCGAGCAGTACGCGTACGAGGGCGAGGTCTACTGGAAGGACCGGACCGTCGAACTCTGCGAGGGGCTGTTCGAGGAGCTGGGTGCGGACCTCGAGGAGATAACCTACATCGAGGACCCGTGGGTCGGCGGCGGCAACGCCGGCCCCGCTATCGAGGTCATCTACAAGGGAGCCGAGCTGGCGACGCTCGTCTTCATGTCGATGGAGCAGGACCCCGACGGGGAGTACGAGCTGAAGGACGGCAACCGCTACAGCCCGATGGACACGTACATCGTGGACACGGGCTACGGGCTGGAGCGCTGGACCTGGATGAGCCAGGGCACGCCCACCGTCTACGAGGCCGTCTACCCCGAGACCATCGACTTCCTCAAGGCAAACGCCGGCATCGAGCACACCGAGGCCCAGGAGGACCTCGTCCACCGGGCCGCCAAGCTGGCCGGCCGGATGGACATCGACGAGGCCGAGGACATGGCGACGGCCCGCCGGGAGATCGCCGAGCGACTCGACGTGGACGTCGAGCGGCTGGAGGCATTGATGGAGCCGCTGGAGGAGATCTACGCTATCGCCGACCACTGCCGGACGCTGGCGTACATGCTGGGCGACGGCATCGTCCCCTCCAACGCGGGGACGGGCTACCTGGCGCGGATGGTGCTCCGGCGGACGAAGCGACTCGTCGACAGCGTCGGCGTCGACGCCCCGCTGGACGAGCTCGTCGACATGCAGGCCGAGCGCCTGGGCTACCAGAACCGCGACACCGTCCGGGATATCGTCCGGACGGAGGTCGAGAAGTACCGCGAGACGCTGGAGCGGGGCGGCCGCCGCGTCGAGCAGCTGGCCGACGACTACGCCGAGCGTGACGAGCCCATCCCGCTGGAAGAGGTCATCGAGCTGTACGACAGCCACGGCATCCAGCCGGACATGGTCGAGGAGATCGCGGTCCAGCGCGGCGCCGCGGTCGAGGTCCCCGACGATTTCTACTCGCTGGTGGCCTCGCGCCACGGCGGCGGGACGGCCTTCGACGACGACTCGGAGGGCATCGACGAGCAGGTCGCCGACCTCCCGGAGACGGACAAGCTGTTCTACGAGGACCAGGACCGCACGGAGTTCGAGGCTGTCGTCCTGGACGTCATCGAACGTCCCGACGCGGGCGGCGAGGACGAGACGCTGTACGACGTGGCGCTGGACCAGACGATGTTCTACCCGGAGGGCGGTGGCCAGCCGGCCGACACCGGCACCCTCTCGACCGAGGACGTCACCGCCGAGGTGCGCGACGTACAGGAGGTCGACGGCGTGGTCCTCCACCGGACCGACGCCGACCCCGGCAAGGGTGAGTTCGTCCGCGGGCAGGTCGACGGCACCCGCCGCCGCCGGCTGATGGCCCACCACACTGCGACGCACGTCATCGGGCACGCCGCCCGCGAGGTGCTCGGCGACCACATCCGGCAGGCCGGGGCACAGAAGGGGACCGACTCCTCGCGGCTGGACGTGACCCACTACGACCGCATCGACCGCGAGCAGGTCAAGGCCATCGAGCGGGTCGCGAACGACATCATCCGGGAGAACCTCTCCGTGAGACAGGAGTGGCTCGACCGGAACGACGCGCAGGCGAAGTACGGCTTCGACCTGTTCCAGGGGGGTATCCCCGCCGGCACGGAGGTCCGTGTCATCACCGTCGGCGAGGACGTACAGGCCTGTGCGGGTACCCACGTCGAGCGGACCGGGGAGATCGGGACCATCAAAGTGCTAGGTACGGAGCGGGTCCAGGACGGCGTCGAACGGCTCGTCTTCGCGGCCGGCGACGCCGCCATCGAGGCCACCCAGCGCACCGAGGACGCCCTGTACGATGCGGCCGAGACGCTCGACGTGGACCCCCAGGAGGTCCCCGACACGGCCGAGCGGTTCTTCGACGAGTGGAAAGAGAGGGGCAAGCGCATCGACGAGCTGAAAGAGCAGCTCGCCGAGGCCCGTGCCCAGGGCGGTGAGTCCGGCGAGGAGGTCGACCTCGGCGGGACGACGGCCGTGGTCCAGCGGCTCGACGCCGACATGGACGAACTCCGCGCGACCGCGAACGCGCTGGCCGAGGAAGGGAAGGTCGCGGTCATCGGGTCGGGCGTCGACGGCGCCACGTTCGTCGTCGCCGTCCCGGACGCCGTCGGTATCAACGCCGGCGAGGTCGTCGCCGACCTCGCGGGGCGGGTCGGCGGCGGCGGTGGCGGTCCGCCGGACTTCGCGCAGGGTGGTGGCCCCGACGCCGACGCGCTGGACGACGCGCTGGCCGCGGCGCCCGACATCCTCAAGCAGAAGCTGGAGGCCTGACGGGACAGTCCATCGGCCCACGAGCGCCGGCGCCCGTGGCGGCACTGGGCGGCGGCGTCCGTTCCCCCGCTTCTCGGAGGGTGGGGACACCGGACCTGGGCGGGGAGCGCGGACGATTCCAGGTGAACTCGAGGTAACGGCGGGATTTATTCCGGTCTCGACGGTAGAATCGGGCACAGATGGATTCCTCCGCGTCTGACCCCGACCCGAGTCGGTTCCGGGAGCTGATGATCGACGACGAGCCGGGAGTCACGGACGTGATGGCCTGCGTCTTCGGTGTCCAGCACCACGAGGCACGAACCTACCTCGTACTGCTCGAGACCCCCGGCAGCACGGTCGCCGAGCTGGCGGACACGCTGGACCGTGACCGCTCGAACGTGAACCGCTCGCTCACGACGCTCCGTGAGAAGAACCTCGCCACCCGCGAACGCCGCCTGCTCGACTCGGGCGGGCACGTCTACCAGTACACCGCCACACCGCTTTCGGAAGCCCGCGAACTGATGCACGAGACGCTCGACGAGTGGACCGCCTACGTCCACGAACGCATCGACGAGTTCGGCCCCGAAACCGGAGATGTCGGGCGGTAACTGGTCGCCGAGCCCGACCGCGCGGAGGTAGCGCCGGCGCTCCCGCCCGCTCTCGAAACGCTTCCCGAACGCGTCACGGGACCGTCGCACCGAGGCGGTCGAGGTAGCGGTCCGTGAACCGCTGTGCGGCATCGCGGTCGAACTGCTGCTGACTGTACCGGGTGACCAGCCGCACGTGGCCATCCAGGGTCGCGACGCCGAAGCCGACACCGAGCGGCATCATCGATGGGGGCGAGAACCAGAGGTCCGTCGCGTCGTCATCGCCGCCGAGCGCGGGGAGTTCGGGGGCCCGACCCAGGTTCGAGACGACGGCGCTGTCGACGAAACGGTACTGCGTCGCGCCGAGCAGCCCCGGCACGAGGCGCTTGATGCCGACCGGGAGGCTCGACGAGAGCGGGCCCAGTGCGTCCGTGACCCAGCCGGCGCCGTCGTGACGCTTGTGCCGGCTGGTCTGCCCGACAACGCGCTCGACGGCCGCGCCCGGACTCGTCCGGTGGCGGGGCTTCGTATCGATGCTGACGAACGGGGCGTACATCCCGACCGTCTCGTAGAACCACTCCGGCTGCCGGGCGTTGACCGGCATCATCAGGCTGATTCGGTCGCGCTCCTCGCCGTGGTCGGCGTTCCAGCCGTCGATGGCGAGGTGGAGCGCCGCGAGGAAGCAGTCGTTGACCGACACCCTGTCCGGCCGGTTCCCCACGACGGTCGCGACGAGGTCGTCGTCCAGTTCCCGGTGGACGAACCCCCACCCGGACTCGTCGGTGCCGCCGTCGACGGCCACGCGAGTCGGCTCGTCCAGCGCGTCCGGGAGCCGACCCAGCCCCTCCGCGAGCCGGGTGCCGGCCTCGGCGAGCGAACTCGGGCCGCTCTCCGCCAGCACGGCGCGCGACTCCGCCAGCCCCACGGGGTCCTCGTCGACCGGGTCGCCGCGGTAGGCCTGACAGACCGAGCGTGCGAGCCGGAGCGTCCCGACGCCGTCCATCGCGACGTGGCTGCCACAGACCATGAGCCGGTCACCGCCGTCGATGCCGCCGCCGCGGGCCAGCGCCACCCGGAACGGCGGCGACTCGCGCAGTTCGACGCGGGGACTGTAGAACTGCGTCCGGAGGGCCGCCAGCGCCTCGGTGTCGGCCGCCTCGGTCCGCTTCAGCGGCACCGTGTCGGGCTCGTCGGGAATCTCCCAGACGTACTCGTCGTCGAGGGCGCCGTAGTCGCGCAGGCGCGCCCGGGCGAGTGGGTGCGCCGCCGCGGCCGCCTCGACCGCGTCGTACAGTCGCTCGGCGTCCAGGCTGGTCGCCGACCCGACCTCTATCTGAACGTTCCACGGCTCGAGCTCCTCCTCGAGGTGGAGGACCGCCTCGTCCAGCGGCGTGAACGGAACCGTCTCCGTCATCGGCCAACTCTCCGATAGCTGCCGTTTCGTGGTACCTGCCCCCGACTGGAGACGCTGTGTGACGATTCAAGACGAACCTTCGGCGAGTTCATACTCGTTTCTACGGAGCCACCACGGTAGGTGGTCCCCCACATTTGTGAGGTGGGGTATTATCCCGTGGGTCGAGCGATGGGGGGAATGAATCGGCTCGCAGGAGACGGACGTGGGGAGAGATGGCGGCTCGCGGTCGTTACTGCTCGGCGGCGAGGTCGGCCTCGACCTCGTCGAACAGGTCGACGACGAGCCCTTCTATCTCGTCGCGGATCTCGCGCACGCGTTCGACGTCCCGACCGTGCGGGTCCGCGAGCGCCCAGTCCCGGACCTCGGTATCGACCGAGAGCGACAGCGTCGAGCAGCCCATCGTCGCGACCACGTCACAGGCGTCGAGTTCCGCGTCGCTCACGGCGCGCGGGGTGCGGTCCGCGAGGTCGATATCGAGTTCGGCCATGACCTCGACGACCTCCGGATGGACCTCGTCGGCGGGGTCGGTGCCGCCGGTGACGATGTCGACCTCGTCAGCCAGTCCGCGGTGCCCGCGCTCGCGCTCGGCGAAGGCGGTCGACATCTGCGAGCGGCCGGCGTTCTGCACGCAGACGAACCCCAGCGTCCGGCGGCTCATGCCGGCACCTCCCGGGTCGCGTCGAGCGCATCCAGCAGCGCGGTCGCGCGGTCGGTCGCGCGGTAGTACCGCCAGCGGCCCGCCTTCCGTCGCTCGACCAGCCCGGCGTCGGCCAGCGAGGAGAGTGCGTGGCTCACCGCGGATTCGGAGACGTCGACGAGCGGTGCGAGTTCACAGACACAGCGCTCCCCGCCGGCCACGAGCAGCCGGGCGAGTCGGTAGCGCGTCTCGCCGCCGAGTGCCTGGAGCGCCGTCAGATCGCCGCCGGGCGCGGTGGTCTCGCGCTCCAGCGCACGGAGCTCCGCGACCCGCTCGTCGACATCGCTGTCACAGCAGTCCTCCAGCTGGTCGCCCAGCAACCGTCGGAGACGGTCGGTGTTGACCGCCAGTTCGGCGTCGCCCATATCTTCGCTTGAGCAAGTCTTCAGATAACACTTCCGGGACCACCGGTGACGGTCTCGGTGGTGGTCCGAGTCCCGGCGGGACTGCCGCCAGCGTGCGGTCGTCGCTGTCGCTGGGTCGGACGAGAAAACCGCAGGAAGCCGCCGGTACCGTTATTTGCCGCGCCGTCGGTCCGCACCGAGGCTCGGCTTCGTGTGCTCGGTCCCCTTGCCGCGACCCTGCTGGCCACGACCCTTCTGGCCCGCGGAGGTGCGCCCGCGGTAGGCGCGCCCGCGCTGGCTGCTGTCGCAGATCCAGTTGAGGTCGTCGTCGTTCTCGATGGCGGGGTGCTCGGGGTCCACGAGGATGACCTCGTGCCACTTCTTCGAGCCGTCCTCGCCGACCCAGTAGGAGTTCAGGACCCGCAGATTCCGGAACTTCCGGCCAGCGCGCTCCTCGGCGATGCGCTGGATGGACTTCCGGCGGGTGATCTTGTTGACACCCTGGCGCTTCGAGCGCCGGCCGGCCTTGAACCGCTGCTTGCGCGCCCCGCCCTTCCGGACGGCGACGCGGGCCACGACGATACCCTGCTTTGCCTTGTAGCCCAGCGAGCGCGCGCGGTCCAGTCGGGTGGGCCGCTCGATGCGCTCGATGGCGCCCTGGTTGCGCCACTCCTGCTGGCGCTGCCACTGCAGTTCCGCGAGCTTGCCCTCCTTCGGGGAGTTCCAGGCCTCCCGGATGTGCGAATAGAAGCTTCGTGTCATGTGTGTCACCGCGGGCGTTGCGTGGTTCAGCCCATCGGCGGCTGCGCCGCCTCTCCGGGGGCTTCGCCCCCGCTGGCCACATTCCATCCTGCCGTAGCAGGTGCCCGTCGGTGCCCGCGACCGACGAGTTGGAGCTATCTTCTCGGTTCGGGCTTCTAAGGGCTTCGGAACGTTGGCGCGAGGGACGGTGCCGCACGGGGGCAGCCATCGGACGGAGACCAATGGCCGCTGAAAGCCCCCGGCCGCTCGGGGTCCCGCGGCTCGCCACGGTCCTCGGTCGCTCACTTCGTTCGCTCGCTGCGGTCCTTGCGTCGTCCTCAGAAATCGGAGATTTCTGATGGGCTGCGGGAGAGCTTCGCTCTCCCGAACGCCGGGGAACCGCCGAGCGCCCGGCCCCTTTCAGTCCCGCCCTGTTGCTGGTTGCACCGGGCTTCGCGTGTGGCGGTTCCAGCGGAGTGCGGGGTCCCCACACCTCCCCGCGCGAGCGCCGATTGCCTCGACACGCTCCCCCCGGTCGCGGTCTCGGTGGTGGGCGCTCGCGCGCTTCCTGTTCTCGGAACCAGCCTGATGATTCTCTTCGAGATTTCCGTTTTAGTGCTCAATCATAGCAGAAATCTCGCTGTGCAGAATATACGAGAGAAATTCTCGGTCTAATACAACAACGTCTCGGTCCCTTCGACCATGTACAGCGTCCGCGCGGCGATGTTGACGGCGTGGTCGCCGACGCGTTCGATGTCCCGGACCGTGAGCAGCAGGCGGCGGACGCCGGCCAGCAGGTCGTCCGCCATCTCGTGGCCGACCTCTCGGCCGACGAGGTCCTCCATGACGAGGCCGGCGACGCGCTCGCAGAGGCCGTCGAGTTCGTCGTCCTGGTCCGCGACCGCGCGGCAGGCGTCGGCGTTACCGGCCGCGTACGCGTCCAGTGCGCGGTCGAGCATCTCCGCGGCGATGCCGGTGAGGTCGTCGACGTTCACCTCGGGGAGGTAGTCCTCGCGCTTCGCCAGCGCGCGCTCGGCGAGGTTGACCGCGAGGTCGCCGATGCGCTCGATGTCGGTGAGGATCTTGAACGAGGACGCGACGAACCGGAGGTCGCCGGCGACGGGCTGCTGGAGCGCCAGGAGGTCGATGCATCGCGACTCCAGGTCGAGGTAGCGCTGGTTGACCGTCGCGTCACCGCTGACGACGGCGCGGGCGGCCTCGGCGTCGTTCTCGACGAGCGCGGCGGCGGCTCGCTCGAACCCTGCCAGCACCGTGCGGCCCAGCTCGACGATAGCCGTTCGGAGGTCGTCGAGTTCGGCCTGGAACTCCTCGCGGGGCACGTTACCCGAACTTGCCGGTGATGTAGTCCTCGACGCGCTGGCTCTCCGGGTTCTCGAATATCTGGTCGGTGTCGCCGTACTCGACCAGTTCGCCACCCGTGAGGAAGACGGCGGTCTGGTCGGAGATGCGGGCCGCCTGCTGCATGTTGTGCGTGACGACGACGACCGTGTAGTCCTCGGACAGCTCCTCGATGAGGTCCTCGATCTTCGAGGTGGCGACGGGGTCGAGCGCGGAGGCCGGCTCGTCCATCAGGATGACCTCTGGGTCGACCGCGAGACAGCGCGCGATGCAGAGGCGCTGCTGTTGGCCGCCGGAGAGGCCGATGGCGTTGTCGTCGAGGCGGTCGCTCACCTCGTCCCACAGCGCCGCCTGCCGGAGCGAGCGCTCGACGAGTCGGTCCTCCTCCGCTTTCTCGTCACGCCCGAGGAGCCGGGCGAGCAGGCCGCGCTCGATGTCGCCGTGCTTGCGCGGGCCGTAGGCGATGTTGTCGCGGATGGATTTGGGGAACGGGTTCGGCGACTGGAACACCATCCCGACGCGCTTGCGGAGCTCGACCAGGTCGGTGCCGTCCTGGTAGATATCCTGCCCGTCGATGGCGACCCGCCCCTCCGTCCGGGCGATGTTGATGCGGTCGTTCATGCGGTTGATGCTCCGCAGGAACGTCGACTTCCCACAGCCCGAGGGGCCGATGAGCGCCGTCACGGACTCCTCGGGGATGTCCATCGAGACGCTCTGGATGGCGTGGTCGTCGCCGTACCAGACATCGAGGTCCTCGACGGAGATCTTCGGCTCGCCGTCGAAGCTGTAGTCGGTCCACTCCGCCCGGACCTCCTCCTCGGTCTCCCCGTCGGTCGTGGTCGTCGAGGCGTCGATGCCGGCGGTGCTCTCGTCCAGTTCTCCGGTCTCCATCTCGCTGTCGGTGAGTGATGATTCGCTCATTGGTTGAGTTTCCTCCGGAAGTAGACCCGCGACGCGATTCCGACCGCGTAGAAGCTCAGCACCACGAGAAGCAACACGAGCGCCGTTCCCCAGGCGAAGTCCATGTTCTGGTCGAGTCCGGCGCTGATGACGGCGTACAGCTGGTAGGGGAGCGCCGAGGACGACTGCACCAGGTCCACGGTCGGGGCCGCCACGAACGGGAACGAGCCCGTGAAGCGGAACGACCCCTGGACGACCTGTGCCGCCGCACTGGGGAACGGGTCCGACACCATCACCAGCAGGATGGGGGCGGTCTCGCCCGCGATGCGGCCGACCCCGAGGATGATGCCCGTGATGACCCCCGGGATGGCCGCCGGCAGGACGACGCTCTTGATGGTCTCCCACTTGCTCACGCCCAGCGCCGCCGAGGCGTCACGGTAGGCGTCGGGGACGCTCTTGAGCGCCTCCCGCGAGGTGATGACCACCAGCGGGAGCAGCATGAACCCGAGCACGAGCTGGCCCGCGAGGATGGAGGTCGTGTTCCCGAGTCGCGGGACGAGGAAGGCGAGGCCGAACAGGCCGTAGACGATACTCGGGGTCGACCAGAGCCCGTTCGTCGAGACCTCGACGAGCCCGGTGAACCGGCCCTGCTCGGCGTACTCCGTGAGGAAGACGGCCGCACCGACCCCCAGCGGCACGGCGAACGTCACCGCCCCGAGGACCAGCCAGAACGTCCCCGCGATGGCCGGCAGGACGCCGTTTATCTCGTTCGTCAGCGCCACGCCCTCCATCACGAACGGCCAGTAGAACCAGACTACGGGGCCGCTGATGACGACGTACTCCTCGATGGGCGGGAAGTAGAACCAGGTCCAGGGCTGGACGAACAGCCCGAACCGGAGTCCCCGGGTCATCGGGGCGAATCCCTGTACGAGCACGTACGCGACCAGCCCCACCAGCAGCGCGACCATCCAGGCCGCGTTCGCGCCGATGAGGAGGTACGCGCCGAGCTGTCGCCCGCGGCTCCCGAAGCCGCCGTACGCCTTCGCCGCGGTCCAGGCGGCCAGCAGGCCGGCGACGGCCGCCAGCAGCGGGATGGCGACCTCGGCGTACAGCGTCGCCGAGAGGTCGCCGACGGGCCACGACCAGCCCGGACCGACCAGCCCCGACAGGAAGGTCAGCCCGGAGACGATGGCGACGCTCCCCGGGACGAGCGTGCTCCCGAGGTCCTCGCGTGGGAGGACCGTGGCCGCGCCCGCGGCGCCCCCGACGAGCAGTGCCGTCACCGGCCAGAACGTCGACAGGCCGAGTGCGAACGCGCCGATGAGCCCACCGACGACGAGGCCGAACAGTGCGAAGACGCCGCCGGCGAGCAGTCCGGCGCTCCGGCTCGGTTCGGTCGTCACGAGCCCCGTCCGCGAGGCGGCGCCGATACCGAGGACGCCGGCACCCAGCACCAGCAGGCCGGCGCCCAGCAGCGTGGCGAACGGGACGCCACCGACGGTCGCGGCGACCGGGACGAGCCCGAACAGCCCGACGAGGCCCCCGGCGACCAGCAGGAGCGAGAGGGCGACGAGCCCCCCGCCGGCCAGTTCCAGCGTCGACGATTCCGTCGCGACGAGTGCGCGTGTGTCCGTACTCATTGTCGACCTCCGAGCTTGCGCTCCATGCGAATCTCGACGTACTGCGAACCGATGGAGAGCGTCATCACCGTCACGAACAGCACGACGCCGGCAGCGAACAGCACCGACATCTGGAGGCCGCTGGCGTTGCCGTACTGGCTGGCGATGAGGCTGGTCAGCGTGACGGTGTTGCCGAAGACGTCGTACAGCGGGTCCGGCAGGTCGGCGATGTTGGCGAGGATGACCGTCGCGGCCATCGTCTCGCCCACCGCCCGGCCGACACCGAGGATGACTGCCGCGGAGACACCAGAGAACGAGGTCGGGACGGTGACGCTCTTGATGGTCTGCCAGTCGGTCGCGCCGAGCGCGAGCGAGCCGTCCTTCATGCTGTCGGGGACGCTGGTGATGGCGTCCTCGGCCACGGAGATGACCGTCGGGAGCGCCATCACGCCGACGACGAGGCCGACGGCGAGCAGGCTCCCGAAGACGGGCATGTCGAACTGGTCGAACAGGTACTGGCTCAGCACGACCAGCCCGAGGAAGCCGTAGACGATGGAGGGGATACCCGCCAGCACCTCGACGGCGGGCTTGAGCAGTTCCCGGACCCAGCCGGGAGCAATCTCGGCGAGGAACAGCGCGCCAGCGATTCCGAGCGGCCCGGCGATGAGCATCGCGATGAGCGTCGTCAGCAGTGTGCCCCATATCATCGGGACCAGCGAGTAGCCGGCCGCGCCGAACTCCGTCCCGGTGAACATGTCGATGCCGAGTTCACCGAAGGCCGGGAGCGAGCGGATGAGGAGATAGACGGTGATGAGACCGAGGATGATGACCGTCGACACCGTCGTGAGGAACATCAGGAACCGGGCGGTCGACTCCTGGTAGCGGACCCACCCGTAGCCGACGACGGCGACGAACGCCAGCAGCGGGTAGAGGGTGAGTGCCGGCGCGACGAGGAACGCGACCAGCGCGGCGGCGATGGCGACACCGCCGACGCTCCCGACGAGCTTGAGCCCGTGGTCGGCGTCGCGGACCCGGTCGAGGCGACTCGTGTGCGTGCTCATTGGTCCGGGAGTTTGTCGAGTTCTTCCTGCTGCCGTTCGTCGGTCAGCTTCGAGTAGCCCGCGAACGCGACGAAGTTCTGCTGGCCGAAGTCGCTGATGAGCATGTGCAGGAAGGCGGCCTCCTTCTTCGAGGTGCCGTCCCAGGTGTAGCAGTGGAGGTCACGCGCGAGCGGGTACCCGGGGTCCGAGAGGTTCTCTCCGGGCGTGTAGGTGGTGCCCTCGAACGTCAGCGAGATGGCCGGGGCCGCCTGCTGGTCGACGAAGGCCAGTGCCATGTACGCGATGGCGTTGTCCGACCGGCTGACCGTGGCTTTCACCTGCTGGTTCTGGCCGCGCCGGATGTCGACGCCGGACATGTCGGCGTCGGGCGCGCCGAGCAGGTTCGCGCGGAAGGCGGTGTCCGTCCCCGACCCGACGGAGCGACCGATAGCCTGAATATCCCGGTCAGGGCCGTCGTACGCGCCGATTTCGCTCCACGAGGTGACCTCGCCGCGGTAGATGGCCCGGACCTGCTCGCCGGTGAGTTCCGTGACGCCCGCGTCGTAGATCTCCTTGCTCACCACGATGGGCTGGGCGTCGACGCCGACGACGTGATTCGTGAACTTCGAGAGCTCCTCCTCGGAGCGGCCCGGGAATTCCGCGGCGACCGGTGCCGAGGCGTTCCCGATGTCGACCTGTCCGGCCTCGACCTTCTCCAGGCCGGTGCCGGAGTGGCTCAGGCCGACCGAGACGCGGAACGGCGGCGAGGAGTCGCCAGTCGCCTCGAACCCGTACTTGCCGGCGAAGTAGTCGGCGAGTCGGTCGTTGGTCGCGATTCCGTACTCGGACGGGCCCCAGTACTCCTCGTCGGACGGCGGTGGGTTCGAGTTCCAGAACGACCCTCCGCGGTTCGCTATCGGGTACACAGTCGATGACCCGCCGAGCTTGAGAACGGCCGTCGACCCGCCACCGCCGCCGTCGTCGGTGGCGGCGCTGGCGCCGGGCGGCTGTGGACTCGTGCTGATACAGCCCGCGAGCGAGGCGGCAGTGCCAGCCGCGCCCGCGAGGAGTGCGCGGCGGCTGACAGGGCGATCCGACATCACCAGACCGTATCAACAGTCGAAGTAAATATCCTACTATGTCACCTATATAGAGAAATGTTCTCACACAGTCGCGCTCGGCCGGCGGGCGTGACGAAGTCATCCGGCCCGAACCCCAGGACAGCGCCCGGAGGAACGCGGCCGGTTCCGTGGCTGAACCCGTCGTGTATCCTCGTTCCCACGACGATTCCAGGCCGGCACCCCCATCGCAGTTGGTAATCCCCCACCGTGGTCGGTGGTTCCCGCCGGGATACTGCGTCGCGCTCCTGTCGTACTATCGCGGAATACAGTGGAGTTCCGGAGCGGGAGGATGCTACGAACTCTGCACCCCGAGCCATATCTATATATCAGAATATTCGGCAACACCCACATACGTTCTGCTGACGAGACGGCAGTATACAGATGTATAGATGCATATACATCCACATCCGGATGGCCCACGAACGGCGGCCATCCGTCCCCTGTCGGAGGACCTCCGGCACAGACCAGAGATGAACTCAAATGTATATAGAAAGGACCATATTTTATTACCCGGTGGCACACACCGTCGGCTATGGAGACGCGCAAGGTGCAGGTGACGGGCGGGTCGACGTTCACCGTCTCGCTCCCGAAGGACTGGGCGACCGAGAACGGGGTCAGTGGCGGGAGCGTCGTGGAGTTCCATCCCGAAGAGGACGCCCTCCTCCTGACGCCGCGCCGCGAGGAGGAGAAGGTCGAGGGAACGCTGGACATCGGTGGGCTCGAGGACCGCGACCTCATGCGCGCGGTCGTCACGATGTACGTCAGCGGGTTCGACATCATCACGTTGGAGTCGACGCGCGTGACCGCGGCCCAGCGCCGCACCATCCGCGACGCCGTCCAGTCGCTGGTCGGGCTGGAGGTCATCGGTGAGACCTCCGAACGCGTGCGACTGCAGGACCTGCTGGACTCCTCGGAGCTGTCGCTCCACAACGCCATCACTCGGATGCGGCTCGTCGCCGTGACGATGCTCAACGACAGCGTCGCCGCGCTCGTCGAGGACGACGACGACCTCGCGGCCGACGTCATCCAGCGCGACGACGACGTGGACCGGCTCTGGTCGATGGTCTCGCGCGTGTTCCGCTCGGTGCTCCGGGACCCCGCTGCCGCCGCCGACGTGGGACTGGACCGCGAGACCTGCTTCGACTACCACTCCTCGGCGCGCCAGCTCGAGCGCGTGGCCGACCACGCCACGAAGATCGCCACGCACAGCCGTGAACTGGAGACCGTCCCCGAGGACGCGGCCGCCGCGCTCGAGGAGCTCCATGCGGCCGCCGTCGAGGTCATCGAGACCGCAATGGACGCGCTGCTGGAGGACGACTCCGACGAGGCGACGGCGATGGCCAACGATGCTCGTCGACAGATCGAGGATATCGACGCGCAGGCCCGCGAGGTCGACGCCCTCATCCGCGACCTCGACCCACAGCAGGCCCAGCTCCTGGGGCTGGTCGTGGACTCGCTCACCCGGGCGGCGGACTACGGGGGGAACGTTGCCGAAACCGCCCTCCAGAAGGCTGCCCCCAAACCGTAGGGGGTATCAGCCCGGACGATGCGTTTACCACGACCCCACCGTTAGGTCGCGCTATGAGTGCCGCGGACGTTCCGGAACGGGAGGAGGTCGACGAGCAGTACAAGTGGGACCTCGACTCCCTGTTCGCAAGCGACGGTGAGTGGGAGGAGGCGTTCGAGGCGGTGAACGAGCGCCTCGACGACCTCGAGGCGTACGAGGGGCGCGTCACGGCCGACGCCGACGCGCTCGAGGCGGTCCTCGAGACACGCGAGGAGATCATGCGCGAGGTGGCGGATGTCTCCGCGTACGCGCGCATGCGAAGCGACGAGGACACCGCCGACCAGCACTACCAGGCGCTGTCGGCGCGGGCGCAGTCGCTGTCGGCCGACGCGTCCTCGGCCGCCTCGTTCATCGAGCCCGAGCTACAGCAGTGCACCCGCGAGGAGTTGCAGGCGTTCGTCGAGGAGAACCCCGCACTCGAGCAGTACGAGCACTACTTCGACGACGTGCTCCGGATGAAGCCCCACACCCGTTCCTCGGAGGTCGAGGAGCTACTGGCGGACCTCTCGGAGGTCACGGGTGCGGGCGGCGAGGTGTACAACATGCTGACGAACGCGGACATGGAGTTCCCGCCGGTCGAGAAGCCCGACGGGAGCGAGGTCCGCCCCACACTCTCGAACTTCACCACCCTGCTCAAGAACCGCGACCGCGACTTCCGCCAGCGGGTCAGCGAGACCTTCTACGACGAGTGGGCTGGCCTCCGGAACGCCGTCGGTACGGCGTACAAGAACAGTGTCAAGGCCGATATCAAGCTGGCCCGGGCCCGGAACTACGACACCGCTCGTGCGGCGAGCCTCGACGACGCCAATATCCCGGTCGGGGTGTACGACAACCTCGTCGACACCGTCGAGGCCAACCTCGACACCCTCCACCGGCACGCCGAACTCAAGCGCGACGTACTCGGGGTCGACGAACTCCGGAGCTGGGACCTCTACACCCCGCTCGCCGAGGGCGAGGTCGAGGTCCCCTACGAGGAAGCCCGCGACCACGTCGTCGAGGCGGTCGCCCCACTGGGCGAGGACTACCAGTCTCGTGTGGCCGAGGGCCTGGACTCGCGCTGGGTCGACGTCTACGAGACCGCGAACAAGCGCTCGGGCGCCTACTCCGGTGGGACCTACGACAGCCAGCCGTACATCCTGATGAACTACCAGGACGACATCACCTCGATGTACACGCTGGCCCACGAACTCGGCCACTCGCTGCACTCCGAACTGACCAGCGAGACACAGCCACACGTCTACTCGGGCTACGAGATCTTCGTCGCCGAGGTCGCCTCCACCGTGAACGAGGCGCTGCTCACCGAGCACCTGCTCGAGACGGTCGAGGACGAGGAGTTCCGCCGGCACGTCCTCGACGAGTACCTCGAGCGGTTCCGCTCGACGCTGTTCCGCCAGACGATGTTCGCGGACTTCGAGCACCGGACCCACGAACTCGCCGAGGACGGCGAGGCCATCACGCCGGATGTCTGCGACGAAATCTACGGTGACCTCAAGGCCGAGTACTACGAGCCGATGGCCTTGGACGACGGCATCCGGCGGGAGTGGATGCGCATCCCCCACTTCTACTACGGGTTCTACGTCTACCAGTACGCGACCGGCATCTCGGCGGCGAACGCGCTGGTCGACCGCATCATGGAGGAGGGCGAGCCCGCGGCTGCCGACTACCGCGAGTTCCTCTCGAAGGGCTCACGGGAGTATCCGCTCGAACTCCTGCGTGGCGCCGGCGTGGACATGGCCTCGCCCGACCCCGTCGAGCACGCTATCGACGCGTATGGCGACCTCGTCGCGGAGTTCGAGTCGCTGACGTAGGGACCGCGGGTCGCGACGGACACCGCTCGCCAGGGCTGCTCGAACGGGCGTTCGCCCCCCCTGCACTTGGTATGGGTACCTGTAGCAACCCAAAGACACTTCTAACGAGAACGCCCAACTTGCATACACCTGATGTCGCGTAGTCCCTCACTACCAGACCAACCCACGCTCGACCTGGACCCGGATATGGGGCCCGACGAGCGGCTGGCCGCGCTGGAGGACCACTTCGCCGAGGTCACGCGCGTCCACGAGGAGCTGACGAGTCAGCTCGACGCCGCCCAGGACCGCCAGTCCGAGCTCCGGGAGGAGGTCGACAAGCTCCAGCGGGAGAACGAGGCGCTGAAGACCTCCTCGCTCTATCTCGCCACCGTCGAGGAGATCGCCGACGACGAGGTCGTCCTCAAACAGCACGGCAACAACCAGGAGGTCCTCACGGATGTCTCCCCGCGGCTCGCCGACAAGCTCGAGGCCGGCGACCGCGTCGCCATCAACGACTCGTTCGCCATCCAGACCGTCCTCGATACCGAGAAGGACGCCCGGGCACAGGCGATGCAGGTCGACGCCTCCCCGACGGTCACCTACGACGATATCGGCGGGCTCGAGGAACAGATCATCGAGGTCCGCGAGGCCGTCGAGGACCCACTCACCAACCCCGAGGTGTTCGAGACCGTCGGCATCGAACCGCCCACCGGCGTCCTGCTGCACGGCCCGCCGGGGACCGGGAAGACGATGCTGGCCAAAGCGGTCGCCAACCAGACCGACGCGACGTTCATCAAGATGGCCGGCTCCGAACTCGTCCAGAAGTTCATCGGCGAGGGGGCCCGGCTCGTCCGGGACCTGTTCGAACTCGCCGAGGAGCGCGAGCCCGCCATCATCTTCATCGACGAGATCGACGCCATCGCCTCGAAGCGCACGGAGTCCAAAACGTCGGGCGATGCCGAGGTCCAGCGGACGATGATGCAGCTGCTCTCGGAGATGGACGGCTTCGACCAGCGTGGGGACATCTCCATCATCGCCGCCACCAACCGCTTCGACATGCTCGACCGCGCTATCCTCCGGCCGGGCCGCTTCGACCGCCTCATCGAGGTGCCCGAACCCAACGACGAGGGCCGCACGGAGATTCTCAAGATCCACACGCGCGACATGAACCTCTCCGACGACGTGGACCTCGCGTCGCTGGCCGAGGCCACCGAGGGCTTCACCGGCGCGGAACTGGAGTCGCTGTCGACGGAGGCCGGCATGTTCGCCATCCGCGACGACCGCACCGAGGTCCGCCGCGAGGACTTCGACGAGGCGATGGCGAAGATCGACCACGAGGGCGACGAACTCGGGACGCCCATCGCGTTCCACTGAGCTTCTTCACCGCGAGCTTTTTTGACGGCTCGGGTGGCCTCCGGCCACCGCTCGCCGTCGTGGAATCGCGGAGCGATTCCACGGGCAATCAGAACGCTTCGCGTTCTGATGACGCCAAAAAACATTCAGAAAAAATGCCAGCCCTCGCTCCCTCCGGTCGCTCGGGCTGGTGTCTCCGAAAATCGGAGATTTTCGGGAGGACGAGACGGCGAAGCCGTCTCGAACCCAAACGCGCTCGCTTCGTCGTCGGACTACGTCCGACTGCAAGCGGGACGGAGTCCCGCCCTGCTCGCGCGTATGCAGCCACTACATGACAGCACCGTATCGTCGACAGTTTCTCTGTCGTACCAACCACCGCGCCGCGAGGGGTCCCGTTGGTAATCTGGTAGCCCGATAAATCGTCCTAAAGTGCGTTCTGAGTCCTCTACCACTCGATTAACCCACCGTACCAAACCCACTATCCGTGTCTCTCCCATCCGGTGTGGTATGAGCGCGACGGCGGCACAGACCGCGGAGACCGAGACCGACCTCACCGAGGACCTGAACGAGAAACAGCAGCGCATCGTCGACTATCTCCGGACGGAGGCCGACGGGACGGCCTACTTCAAGTCGCGGCTCATCGGCGAGGCGCTGGACATGAGCGCGAAGGAGGTCGGCGCGAACATGCGCGCCGTGACGGAGGCCGCCCCGTTCGAGGTCGAGAAGTGGGGCTACTCCTCGGGCACGACGTGGAAAGTCACGGTCTGAGGACAGCTGGCGCCATTCATCTATAATCCGCCACTCTCGTGGGTTCTCTCGCTGTTAGCCCGAATATTCGACGAGTTCGTCGGCGTCAGCGGCAAGCGCAACGGCGTCGGGGCCGAAGGAGTCGGCGTACCGCACCAGGAGCAACAGCGTCGTCTCCGGGCGCGTGAGGTCGTAGCCGTCCGAGCGGTCCAGCAGGCCCGCCTCCGCGAGTTCGGCGGCGTACTTGCTGACGGTGGGGGCCGAGACGCCGAGGCGGTCGGCGAGTTCCGCGCCGGTCGCGTCCGGCTCCCGGAGGAGGCCCACGACGAGGCCGCGGGCGGTATCGCGTCGGAGGAAGCCCAGCGCGCGCCGCTCGAAGTCGGAGAACCGGCCGGCAGGGGCGTATCGGCGGTAGTCGCCGTCCTTCCAGGAGTCGACGGCGTCGCGCTCGACCAGGCGGCGGAGGTGGTACTGGGCTTCCCCCGTCCCGAGCTGCAGGTCGTCGCGGAGCTTCGAGAAGTGCGCGCCGGGCGTGGTGGCGAGGTAGCCGCGGATGGCCGCGGGGACCTCGCTAGTGGTCTCGTGGTCGTCCGCATCCGCGTCGGAGCCGGCGAGTCGAGCCAGTGGGCCGCCGGCGCCGACCGCGGCGAACCTGCGGAGAGTGGCCCGTTTCTCCTCGTCGACCGACTCCTGGCTCATTGTCGGGTCAAGGCGCACACCCGATAAAAGCCCGTCGGCGGTGATGCACGGGGATACAGAACCCCACGGCCGGCGCCCGCCGAAACAGTGTTGTCCACGCCCCCGGCACCGTCGAGCGGATGGACAGCTGCACGTACTTCGCCGACGAGGAGTGGCGCGACCATCTGGTCGCACTCGCGGACGAGCTGGTGACGGTCCGGGCGTTCTGCACGGCTCCCGAGGGGTTCAACGGGGCGGACCAGGAGGGGAACGGGGTCGAGAGAGGACGGCAACGGCTCCGCGAGGCGCTCCCGGCGGACACTCCGGTCGACGAGGACCTGCTGGGTCGGGGCGCCGCCAGCGTCGTCGCCGACGCGGACGCCGAGACCCTCGGGCGGACGGTTGACGACGTCGTCGACCTGCTCGTCCGCCGCGGGAGCAACGACCGCACGGACGAGGACCTGCCGACCGAGTGTCCGCACCCCGCGACCGATGGGCGCGACCGGTGTGTCTTCCACGGCGACGCGTCACCCGCGGCGGTCCGGGACGCGCTCCACGAGGCGCTGTCGGCCGACGACCCGGCACGCCACGTCGTCGTCGGGGCGTCGTTCGACCACCTCGACCTCGCCGGCTACGTCCACCACCCAGCGTACAACCGCCCCGTCGACCTTCGGTTCTGTACCGTCTCGGGCCGGGCCGACCTCTCGGACGCCCGGTTCGGGACGGGACTCCGACTCGACGCCTGTTCGTTCGGCGAGGTTCGCGCGAGCGGAGCCGTCTTCGACGGCACGGTCCGATTCGCGGGGGCTCGCTGCCGCGGGGCCGCCGGGTTCCGGCGCGTCGAGTTCGGCGGCGACGCGTGGTTCCGCCACACCCGTTTCGAGGGGGATGCAGGGTTCGGTGGCGCGCGCTTCGACGAGGAGGCCCACTTCACCGACTGTCGCTTCGAGGGTGGCACGGACTTCCTCGACGCCACGTTCGCCGACCGGACCTGGTTCGTCGGTATCCACGGCGGACGACGGCACCGGTCCGGACCGCGAGCGGACCTCCAGTTCAGGAACGCCACGTTCCGGTCGGGCGTGGAGTTCGCCGGGGCGACGCTCGTCGGTGACCTCGGACTCCGGGGCGCCGGCATCGACGGGGGGCTCGACTGCTCGGGACTCGTGCCGGGGCCGGACCGGTCGGCCGAGGAGCGCGTCGTCGTCGACTGTACGGACGCCACCATCGCCGACGGCAAGCTCCACCTGCCCGACGACGAACGTATCGTCTTCGACTGCACCGACGGGGCCATCGCCGACATCACCATCGTCGGCGGTGACTCGGGAGTGGTGCCGTTCGACCACCTCTAGGTGGCCCGGACCTCGTTCGACGGGTTCGCGTTCGAGGACCACCGCGGCGCACTCGGCGAGACGTGGAACCTCCACCGGGTTCACGACCCTGGCCGCGGCCGGGGCGTCGATACCGACCTCGAGCCGAAGGTGCTGGAGTCGACGTATCTCAAGGCCCGTCGTGGGGCCGACGCCACCGGCGACCGGACCGCGGCCTCGCAGTTCTTCGTCCGGGAGATGCGCTACCGCCGTCGGCTCAAACGGGATGCGGTCGGGGCGGGCGAGACCGCCGCCGACCGGCTGCGGGCGGCCGGCGGCTGGGTCACCAACGCGCTGTTCGGACTGAGCTGTGGCTACGGCGAGCGCCCGCTCAGAACGGTCGTGGTCTCCCTGCTGCTCGTAGCCGGGTACGGGGCGGTGTTCGCCGGCCTGGGAGCCGTGACGCGACCGGACGCGTCGCTCGTGACCGTCGTGCTCGAGAACCTGACATTCAGTCTCCAGTCGTTCGTGAGCCTCATCTTCGGCGGCGTCCCGCGTGGCGCGACGCTCCCCGTCCGACTGCTTGCCTCGTCAGAAGGGTTCCTGGGCGGCTTCCTCATCGCCCTGTTCGTCTTCGCGTTGACCCGGTCGGTCCAGCGGTAGCCGCGACGGGATTACTCCGTCTCGGGTTCGCGCTCGCCGTCGCTGTCGGCACCCGTGTCTTCGGTGTCCCGCTCCGGCGTCGCCGCCCCGGTGTTGTCGCCCGCGCCGACGTCGATGTCCTCGCCCATCTCCTGGTCCATCTCCTCGATGACCTCGTCGGGATCGCGGATGTCGGCGGCGTCCTCGCCCTCCTTGATGGCCTGGGCCTCGGCCTCCATCTGCTCGACGTCCATCTCGGTCTCCTGCTCGATCTGCCCGAGTATCTCCTCGATATCGTCGAGGCCGAGCAGTTCACGCGTCTCCGCGTCGAAGTCGAGCGCCTCCAGTTCCTGGCCGTCGCCCTGCACGTCGCTGCCGGTCAGGTGCTTGCCGTAGCGCCCGACGAGCGAGGTGAGTTCCTGCGGCAGGACGAACGTCGTGGACTCGTTCTGGCCGATGGACTCCAGCGTCTCCATCCCCTTCTCGATGACCGCGCGCTCGCCCATCGACTCGGCGGATTTGGCGCGGAGCACGGTCGAGATGGAGTCCCCCTGTGCCTCGAGAATCTGTGACTGCTTCTCCCCCTGTGCCCGGATGATGTCGGACTGCTTGTCACCCTCGGCCTTCTCGATGGCCGACCGGCGCTCACCCTGTGCCTCGAGAATCATGGCACGGCGGCGGCGCTCGGCGGAGGTCTGCTGCTCCATCGCCTGCTGGACGTCCTGCGAGGGATTGACCTCGCGGACCTCGACGGACTCGACCCGGACCCCCCACTCGTCGGTGGGTTCGTCCAGTTCCTTCCGGATGCGGGCGTTGATCTCGCCGCGCTTGTTCAGCGTGTCGTCGAGTTCCATGTCGCCCAGCACCGCACGCAGGGTGGTCTGGGCGAGGTTGGAAACGGCGCGTTTGTAGTTGTCGACCTCGAGGAAGGCCTTCTTGGCGTCCATCACCTTGATGTAGACAACGGCGTCGGCCGTCACGGGCGAGTTGTCGCGGGTGATGGCCTCCTGCCGGGGCACGTCGAGTGTCTGCGTGCGCATATCGAACGCGTAGGTGGCGGAGACGAACGGTGGGATGAACGAGATGCCGGGCTCCTTGATGCCGCGGTACTGCCCGAACAGCGTCCACACCTTCCGCTCGTACGCCTGCACGATGACGACGGATTTGTAGACGGCGACGATGGCGATGGCCAGGATGACCAGCGTGACGATACCACCGACGACGCCCGCCTGTGCCGGGAACAGAGGGAGGGCCATACGGCGCCTTCGGGCGAACGGTGCTTGAAGGTTGGCCCCGACGCGCTCTTGTCACTCCCCCGTCTACGACACGGTGATGCCTGACGAGTTACCGGCCGCGGCGGCCCGGGCGTTCGACGCACACGACGCATACGAGCGAGCGGCAGGCGGGCCGGCGTTCGTGCTGACGACCACGAAGTTCGAGGCCACCGTCACCGCGCGCGACGGCGGCGAGCCCGAGTGGGCGCTGACCTACGAGCTGGAGGTCCGGGCGCCGATGCTCTCGACGGCGACAGCTGACGAGGTCGGCCCCACCGTCGAAGAGGGGTGGTTCGACACGCTGGCGCTCCGGCTGGAGGACGCCCCCGGGGCGGTCCGTGACTCCGTGGATATCGACCTAGACGTGACCGAGGAGGCCGGCGACGCGGTCGCGACCTACCGGTTCGAGTCCGGGGACTCCGACCGCGCCGCCGCCATCGCGAAGGCGTTCGCCGAGTACGTCGAGGGGACGTACATGGAGGGTGTGGTCCCGGGCTACGACTACCAGCCGCCCGTCTCCGAGATGCTCGCGTCGGCCCGGGGCGCGGGCGGTGACGAGGGGTCCGGCGACCCGATGCCGTTGTAATCTCTGAAGGGACTGCTCTCCGGTCTCGAAGCCGATGTTCTGACCAAGTGGGTGCCACAGGACCCACCCGGCGTAGGTTCAAGTACCGGAACGGGAGCAAGGCCCGTGTGCCCTGAACGCTGCCTGGTGCGCGGCTGCTGGTGTGTGGTGCGACGCGCGCCGGACTCGGCCACAGTACCGCCTGTTCGCCCTACCCCAGCAGCGACGCGAGCGTCTCGCGGACGGCGTCGGCCGCCGCCGTGATCTCCTCACGGCGGACGTACTCGCGGTCGGCGTGGGCGACGGCCCCCTCCTCGTCCGCCAGAACGCCGGGACCGAAGACGACCGTCGGCGCGTCCGCAGCGAAGTAGGAGGCCTCGCAGGCGGCGCCGAACGCGCGCACGTCGCCGCCGGAGGCGTCGACCAGCGCCTCGGCCAGCGGCTCGTCCGGGTCGGTCGTCCACGCCTCGAGGAACGGGGTCTCGCGCTCGGTCAGCGCGAACGCGGCGCCCGCGTCGTCCATCGCGGCTGCCCGGAGGTGCTCGTTCAGCGCCCGCTCGAAGCCGTCGGCTGTCTCCGGCGGGACGCTCCGGCGGTCGATGCCGACCCGGACCTCGGCGGGCACCTGGTTGATGGCCTCGCCACCATCGACGGTCGTCGCGGTCAGCGTCGGCGCGCCCAGCTGTGGGTCCGTCCCGGGGCCCCGTTCGGCATCGAACGTGTCCAGCGCCGCCAGCAGCGGTGGCAGCGCCCGGAGCGCGTTCGTCCCGGATTCGGGTTCGGCGGCGTGTGCGGCCTCGCCCGTCACCGTCAGCGTCCCCTCGAACCGACCCTTGCCGGCCGTGCAGACGTCCAGGCCGGTCGGCTCCCCGACGATGTAGCCGTCCGCCCGGAGTGGGTCGTCGCCGAACGCCAGCGCGTCCGCGCCGGCCGAGGTGGTCTCCTCGTCCGGCGTGATGGCCAGCGTCAGCCGGCCACGCTCGACGGGCGCGTCGAGGAAGGCGTCGACCAGCGCCGCCAGCGGTCCCTTCGCGTCGCAGGCGCCGCGCCCGCGAACGATGGCCCCGTCCGCGTCGAGCGTGAATGGCACGTGCGGCGGCACGGTGTCGATGTGCGTGTTGAGAACCAGGTGCGGGCCGTCGCCGTCGCCCTCGCGGACGGCGAGCGTGTTGCCGGCGTCGTCGACACGTGGGTCGACACCCGCGTCGGCCAGCGTCTCGACGAGCAGGTCGCGCATCGCCCCGACCGACTCGTGGGAGGCGGTCCGGACGGCACGCTCGTGGAAGGCGAGCGGGTCGAACCGGGGGGCAGCACTCACGCGTCTAGTCGCCCGTGTTGGTACCCGCATCCGTCAGGTCGACATCCAGTTCGGCGTCCGGCCCCACGCCCGGCTCCGGGACCTCGGCCTCGAACTCGAAGACTGCTGGCCCGCGAAGGAGCGCATCGTCGTCGGTGACGGTGACGAACAGGTCACCACCCGGCGGGGTGACCCGGACGGTCTCGCCGGTTCCGATTCGGCCGAGTCGGTGGGCGACCGCCGCGATGGCGACCGCACCTGTCCCGCAGGAATCCGTCTCACCCTCGACGCCGCGCTCGTAGGTCCGCTGGCGGAAGGCCGCGTCCTCGTCGCCAGTCGGGGCCACGCGCGAGGCGAGGGTCACATTCGCGCCCTCCGGGAACACGTCGGCGTGTCGGACCGCCGGCGCGATGTCCTCGAGGTCGACCGCGTCCACGTCCTCGACGAAGGAGACCGCGTGCGGGACGCCCGTGTTGACGGCCGTGACGGTGAGCCCCTCGACGTGTTCCTGGACGAGCGGTTCGGCCGTCTGGACCGGGACCACGCCCGGGAGGAACCGCGGACGACCCATCTCGATGGTGACATCGTCGCCGAACCCGCGGTCGTCACCGTGGCCACGGTTGCCGTCGTCCGGGGCCTCTCGTGCGATGACCGCGCGACGGGTCCCGGACTGCGTATCGATCATCACCTCGTCGCTCCCGGTGCGTTCGGCGGCCCAGCGGGCCGCACAGCGCGCGCCGTTGCCACACATCGCGGCGACGGACCCGTCCGGCTGGACGAGCGTCATCACGACGCGCGGGGAGGCGTACTCCGTCTCGAGATGGAGGAAGAGCACGCCGTCCGCCCCGATGTGGGGGCTGTCCGGGTGGCTGATTCCGGTCGTTCGGTCGCAGAGTGCTCGTGCGAACGCCCGCCGGTCGCCGACCCGCTCGGCGGCGTCCACGACGACGAAGTCGTTGCCCGTTCCGTGGTATTTCTGGATGTGTACCATCGTGTCCTCGCGTGGGGTGACGTGCCGACCCGTGAGACCGTCTGACACGTCGCTCGTTGAGGGCTAGATGTGAGACGCGCTCAAGAGTCCTCCGCTTCTGACTCTAGGCGGGTTAATTCGGGGAGCCGTTCGCGTCGTGCCGCGAGCCGTGGCTCGCCGTGCTCCAGCGCGACCACCGCCGGCCGCGGCCGAGAGTTGTAGTTGCTGGCCATCTCGTAGCCGTACGCGCCGGCGTTCCCGACCGCGAGCAGGTCGCCGCGCGACGGGTCCGGCAGCGGCCGGTCCCGGGCGAGGACATCTGCGGTCTCGCAGACCGGCCCCGAGACATCACAGGCGACGGTGTCGCGCCGCGGGACATCCGGTTCCAGGCTCCGCATCTCGTGGAAGGCGTCGTACATCGCCGGCCGAACCAGGGTCGTCATCCCGGCGTCGACGCCGACGACGGTCGTCTCCGGCGTCGGCTTGACCGTATTGACGGTCGTCAGGAGGACGGCCGCGTCCGCGACGAAGTAGCGCCCGGGCTCGATGGCGAGCTGTGGCGGCGCCGGCGCGTCTTCACTATCGTCGCCCGCCACGGCCTCCAGCCACCCCTCGCGGTACGCCTCACGGGTCGCCTCGGCCACCGTGTCGAGGTCGAGCGGCGGCTCGTCCTCGTGGTACGGGACGCCGAACCCGCCGCCGACGGCGACGAAGTCGAGCGCCTCGTCCACCTCGCCCGTGAGCGCGCCCATCCGCCGGACGAGCTCGCGGTGGGCCGAGAGGTCATCGCCGGAGATGCCGCTCCCGGCGTGGGCGTGGAGCCCCACGACCTCGAAGCCGTGGTCGAGCGCCCGTTCGACGACGGCCGCCGTCCGGTCGTAGGGGACGCCGAACTTCGGCTCCGCGCCGGTCGAGACCTTCGCGTGGTGGCCCGCGCCGACGCCCGGGTTCACGCGGACGCAGAGCCGGCCCTCGAAGTCGCGCTGTGCGACCCGGTTCAGGGTGTCCATCGCGCCGACCGTGAGGACCATCTCGTCCGCGGCGTCCAGCCCACAGACGTAGTCGAGGTCCCGGGCCGGCGGGTTGACCGCCGTGTACCGGACTCGACTCGCGGGGAAGCCGGCCGCCAGCGACCGCTTCACCTCGCCCGCGGCCGCGCACTCGGCGCCGACGCCGCGGTCGGCGAGGGTCTCCAGCACCGGCCGCGTCGTGTTGGCCTTCACCGCGTAGCTCAGGTCCGCATCCGGGAACGCCGACCGCAACCGCGAGGCGTTGGCCTTCACGCGGTCCAGGTCCTGCACGTACAGCGGTGTCTCGTACTCGTCGGCCAGGTCGCGCAGGGGCTCCGCCGGCCAGTCCGACAGCCGCCGAACAGCCGGGTTCTCCGTCGTCGACGGCCAGCCCTCGCCATCAGGCATGGCACGCACCTCTCCAGCAAGTAGCGTCGCTCGGTGTGACAGGCGATGTCCTGGCGGACTGGAAGGGCGAGCGCGGCTGGCGGCGAAGCCGCCAGCTAATAGATTGTCGGCGGAGCCGACAATCCTCTCGACGAAGCACGCCGTTCGGGAGAGCTTCGCTCTCCCGCAGCCCAGCAGAATCTTCGATTCTGAGGACGACGCAAGCACTGCAGGCCGAGCGAAGCGAGGCCGAAGCGCGAAGCGAGGCCGAAGCGCGCAGCGAGGCGCGCGAGTCGAGAGCGCGAGGGCTTCCGAGGCTCCGCCGTTGTCCGTCGTCGCTGTGCGTTCGAGTGGAAACCATACTGAGTCTCAGTTGTCCCGCAGTGCGTCCTCGCGCTCGGTCGCCTCCAGCGTCGACTCCTCGACGTGGGTCGCCACGACCGCCGGCTTGTACGCGCCGCCGTCGAACAGGTCGTGTTCGCCGACGCTGGACTCGACGTACCGGATGAACGCCCGCCGCTCGGGTGGGAGCCGGCCGTAGATGACCTCCTCCTCGACGAGGTCGTAGACGGGAATCCGGGGCGTCAGGAGCGTGTTCTCGCCGACGACGCTGTTCTCCCCGACCTCGAAGCCCGAGGTGACCCGGCAGCCGGCGCCCAGCGAGACGCCGTCCTCGACGACGACGGGCTCGGCCTCGACGGGTTCGAGGACGCCGCCGATGAGCGTGTTCGCGCCCAGCTTCACGTCATCGCCGATCTGCGCACAGGAACCGACCGTGTCACAGGAGTCCACGAGCGTCCCGTCGCCGACGTACGCGCCGATGTTGACGAACGCGGGCGACATCATGATGGCGTCCGCACCCACGTACGCGCCCCGGCGGACCACGGTGCCGGTGGGCGTGTTCCGGGTGCCGCGCTCGGGCAGGTCGCCGGTCTCGCGGAGCGGCAGCACGTCGTGGTACGTGACGCCGCCGTGCTCGAAGGCCTGGATGTCGCGCAGACCGAAGTTGAGCAGGATGCCGCGCTTGACCCACTCGTTCGCCTCCCATCCGTCGTCACTGGGTTCGGCGGCGCGAATCTCGCCCGACTCGAGGGCATCGAGGAAGGCCTCCAGCGTGTCCAGTTCCTCGCTTCCGACCGCGTCGACGTTGCCGGCATCGTACCGCGCTGCCAGTTCCGTCACGTCCGCTTCCAGCGTGCTCATGCGTCGTCAGTCACCCCCGTCCCCGATAACGTCCCCGAACTCGTACCAGCCCGCCTCGTGCCCGGGAAGCCACTCGGCTGCGTCGACCGCGCCGGCGGCGAAGACGCCGCGGGACTCGGCGCGGTGCGTGAGGCTCAGCACCTCGTCGTTGTCGGCGAACATGACCTCGTGTTCCCCGCGCACGTTCCCCGCGCGCCGGACGTGGACGCCCACCTGCCCGGGTTCGCGAGGGTCCTCGCCCTCGCGCCCGTACGTGCGGTCGAGCGCCTCGCCGCGCGCGTCGTCGAGCTCGTCGAGTAGCGTGTTCGCGGTCCCGCTCGGTGCGTCGCGTTTGCCGTTGTGGTGGGTCTCCGTGAGCTCGACGTCGTAGCCCGGGAGCGCGGTCGCGGCCTCCCGAACCACGCTCAGGAGCGCGTGCACCCCCCGTGCGAAGTTCGAGGCCTTGAGGACGGGTGCGGACTCGGCAGCCTCGTGGAGCGTCGCCAGTCCCTCGTCGTCGAAGCCGGTCGTCCCGACGACGGCCGGGACGCCCGCGTCGGCTGCCTCCGCGACGTACTCCCCGCTCGCGACGGGGACCGTGAAGTCGACAAGCGCGTCCGCGCCGTCGAGCAGTGCGGGCAGGTCCTCCGGTGGCTGGAGGTCGGCCCCCGCGACGGTGCCCGCGGGCTCGCGCGAGACGGGGACGAGGTCGTGGTCACGCTCGGCGACCTCGCGGGCCACTTCGCCGCCGGTCCGACCGGTCGCGCCAGTGACGACCACCTTCATGCTTCGGCGTCGACGGGTTCGAGGGCCGCCAGCACCTCGCGGAGGTGGTCGCGGTTCTCGTCGCTCAGGAGCGACAGCGGCGAGCGCATCCGCCGGGAGTGGTGGCCCCGCATCTCCATGGCCTCCTTGATGGGGATGGGGTTCGTCTGGACGAACAGCGCGCGGAACAGCGGCCCCAGTTCGTAGTGGAGTTCGCGGGCGCGGTCCATCTCGTCGGCGAGCGCTGCGTGGACCATCTCCACGGTCCGCTCGGGTTCGACATTCGCGGCGACGCTGATACAGCCGGTGCCGCCCGTCGCCACGACGGGCAGGGTCATCCCGTCGTCACCGGAGAGGACGGTGAAGTGCTCGTCGCGGGTGCGCTCGATGACCTCGCAGATGCGCCCCATGTCGCCGCTGGCGGCCTTGTAGCCGACGACGTTCTCGTGCTCGGCGAGATTCACTGCGGTCTCGACGGCGATGTTGCGTCCGGTCCGGCCGGGGACGTTGTAGATGATCTGCGGTAGGTCCACCTCGTCGGCGACCTGCCGGAAGTGGCGCTCCATCCCGGTCGGTTCGGGGATGTTGTAGTACGGCGAGATGAGCAACAGTGCGTCGGCGCCGGCAGCCTCGGCGCGCCGGGAGAGCTCCAGCGCCTCGCGGGTGTTGTTCGAGCCGCTACCCGCGATGACGGGCACGTCCTCGACGGCCTCGACGACCGCCTCGATGACCTCGACGTGCTCGTCGTGAGTCATCGTCGCGGACTCGCCGGTCGTCCCGACGGGGACGACGCCGTCGACGCCTGCCGTCTCCAGTCGGCGAGCGTTGGCCTGCAGTGTCTCGAAGTCGATGCTCTCGTCCTCGTGGAACGGCGTGGTCATCGCGGGGAACACGCCGTCGAAGGTGTCGTGTGTCATGTTCGTGTGGTGTCGGTGGCCGCGGCGCCGCAGAGCGGACCGAACGGCCGTTCGTGGGGAGGTCCTCGGGTCGCTCCCCTATGTAGTTGTAGTTCGGGCGGCCGGATGCGGCCCGTGACGGGGTGCCAACCCGCCGCGAGCCATCAGCTACGCGTGCGCTTGCGCTTCCCGGCCTTCGAGAACGGACGGGGGGACGCGCCGCTCGGCGTCGTGCGGGACCGAGCGTGCGCGAGCCGTCGCATACGTGCCGAATCAGGAGCCGCGAACTTAGCCGTTACGTCACGGCTCCGGCTGGTGTCCGGATACGGGTCTCTCTTCGCTGGCCCGTGAGACCGAGCGTGCGTGCGCTTCCCGGAACAAGCCATCTCGGGCGGGAATGGAAGGGGCTGGCCGGCTGGCGGCGTCTCTCGTCATCACGAAAGGCGGCTCCGCCGCCGTTCGAACGACAGCGAGCCCCGGAGCGTCGAGCGGCCAGGGGCTTCCGAGGCGTTCCTTCTAGTCGAAGAATCTCCGGACCATCTGCCACGGCTCACCTGCGACCTGGACTGCCGCGGGGAAAACGACCATGCCTCCTCCGGCCGTCCGCCGGGTCATGAACGTACTCATCACGGGTGGCAGTCGCGGCATCGGCGCCGCCGTCGCCCGTCGGTTCGGCGAGGCGGGGGCGCACGTCGCGCTCTGTGCCCGCGACGAGGAGCCGCTCCACGAGGTGGCCGCCGATATCGTCTCGGCCGGCGGCGAGGCGACGACCCAGCGCGCGGACGTCCGCGACGAGTTCGACGTCGAGCGATTCGCCGAGACGGCCGCCCGCGAGGGCGGTCCCATCGACCTCGTGGTCGCGAACGCCGGCGTCTACCACGGTGACCCCGGGGAGACACCGCTCGCCGACGAGTCCTACGCCGCGTTCGACGAGCACCTCCGGACGAACGGGCGGGGCGTGTTCGCCACGATACGGGAGTCCGTCCCCCACCTCGCCGACGACGCGCGGGTGCTGGTGCCCTCGGGAAGCATCGCCCGGGACGCGAAACCCGGCTTCGGGAGCTACGCGGTGTCGAAGGCGCTGGCCGAGGCCGTCGCCCGCCAGTCCGCCGCCGAACTCGACATCCCCGTCGGCGTCGTCGACCCCGGACAGGTCTCGACCGAACTCACGGGCGAGGGGCCCGGCCGCGACCCGGCGGAGGTGGCCGACCTGTTCCACTGGGCCGCGACCGAGGCACCGGCCGAGGAGCTGGACGACAGCGTGCTGGACCTGCGGGCGTGGAAGCAAGCGACGCGGTGAGCCGTCGGAAGCGGCGAGAACCGCCGAGCCGACCGGCAGCTGGCCGCTTGGGCTCGTTCCACCCAGAGTTATTAATTCAGTGAGCTTTCCTCCGACAGTTCTATTAACGAAGGGACTTGAGTTGTTATCAAAGATGAGTGCGGAGACACGGACGGACGGTGACGAATCGACGCTGTCGGCGAGTCTGGACGGGCTCTCGAGGGTCGGAGTGGCGGCCGCCATCGGTCTGCTAGCCGTCTCCGCGCTGGCCGTCTCGGAAGAGCTGTGGAAACTGCTGATCGTCGGCTGGGTGGCGTTCGTCGCGATGGCCGGCGCTGCCCTGCTCGGGAACCGCGCGGCCCGCACGCGCGACGCGTTCGGGCTGGTGTGGGGCTACGGTCTCGCCGCGGGCGCGATGGTCACCTCCGCTGCCGTCTTCCTCCTGCCACAGGCGTTCGGTCTCGGCGGGCAGATCGGCGGCTTCGGCGTCGCCGCGGGCCTGCTGGCGGGCTACGCCTCCCACACCGCCAGCCACCGCCTCTCGCACCTCGACGGCATCAACTCCGCCGCGGTCGAGCTCACCGCGCACTCGCTCGCCGCGGGGCTCATCATCGGCGTCATCTACGCCGCGCTCCCGGACCCCGGCCTCCTGCTCGGGCTGTCCATCGTCTCGCACAAGGGCCCGGCGGGCTACGCGGCCGCCCGCCGCCTGCGCCACGATGGACAGCGCATCTCGCTGTTGCTGCTCCCCGCGGCCGGCGTCGCGCTCGCAGCCATCCCGGTGGCCGCTATCCAGCCGCCGCTGTCGGCGAACGTCAGTGCGGCGGTGTTCGGCTTCGCCGCCGGTATCTTCCTCCACCTCGCGATGGACTTCCTGCCCGAGTGCGAGCTTGGCGGGGAGGTCGGGCAGGTGGCCGAGCTGGACGACATGGACGGCGAGGCCCACCACTTCCTCGACCGGCTCCGCGTGCACGCCGTCGGGAGTACCGCGCTCGGCGCGCTGGCCGTGTTCGGCGCGTGGCTCGTTATCGCGTAATATTGATATTTCCGTCTTTATTCCCTACATTATTTCTTAATTAACGGCAGATTCCAAGACCGAAGAGGTGAACAGATAGGAAGCCCCCGCGGGCTCGACGTTCCGGGGCTCGCTGCGCTCCTCAGTCGTTCGCTCCGCTCACTCCCTGCGGTGCTTGCGTCGCCCGGGAACGGTCGAGCCCGCGGCCCCTTCCATTCCCACCCGATACTGACTGTGGAGGCTCGCGGCGGCCCTGCCCTTCCCCGGGTCGCGCGGGCCTCGCGCGTCCGCGCTCGGCCACGCGCTCCCGGCCCGGCGGTGGTTGCCTGGTCAGCCGGTTCCGAGACCAGGAAGCGCGCTCGCGCCATCCAGCGGAGGCCGCGAACGTCAGTGAGCGTGCCGGAGCCCGTTCGGCGCGAGCGCGGGGAGGTTTGGGGATCCTGCGCCTCGCTGGAACCACCACGTGCAGACGCCCAGCCGAACAGGCACCAGGGCGGGACTGAAAGGGGCCGGCCGCTCGACCCAGCCCCGGCGATGCAAGCACCGCAGCGAATGCCCGGAACGGGGGCGACCGGAGGGAGCCGCCGCACGCCCGGACCGCGAGGAGCGCAGCGAGCCGCGGCTGGTCGAGCGGCCGGGGGCTTTCTACCCGGTTCCATCGTCGCTGTCGCTGTCGTCGCTGTCGTCGTTGGAGCGGCCGAGTGCGCTCCATCGGATTCCATCGCCATCACGAACGTCCTGCCCCCACCAACACGTTGACGACGCTCCCCCGAGCCACACGTACCATGACGCTGGCAGCCGACACGCGCGAGGCCGTCCGGGAGCGGCCCTTCCTCCACGCCGCGCTCCAGGCGGGCGTGGTCAACTACACCGCCGCGGCCCGCTTTCTCGACCTCGGCGACACCGATGAGGACCACGAGGCCGTCGCCGCCGCCCTCCGCCGCTACGCCGACGAACTCGGGGAGTACGAGCCCACCACCGCCGGGACGAGCGCCCGCGTCGAGATGCGCTCGGGCATCGGCCCGACCGACGACCGCGCGGACGCCGTCCTCTCGGTCGGCGGGGTCATCCTCGCGCCGACCGGCGGCGACGACACCGGCATCGTCGCCACGGGCGACCTCGACCCGACGGGGCTCGCCGAGGTCCTCGACCGCCTCCGACTGGCCGACATCGACGTGAACGCGGCGGGTGCGACCGACGAGAGCGCCGTCGTCGTGGTCCCCCGGCGCGATGGCCCGACGGCGCTCCGGGTGGTCGAAGAGACGCTGTAGGCCCGGCGGGTCACGACCAGTTCACGCGGACCGCATCGTTGAAATCCCGACCGGGGCAATCCCGGGACATGACGCTCCGCGTGACGAACACGCTGACGGGGGAGAAGGAGGTCTTCGAGCCGCGCGACGAGGACGAGGTCCTGCTCTACTACTGCGGCCTCACCACCTCCGACCCCGCGCACATGGGCCACGCCCGCTCGTGGCTCCACGTCGACGTCATGCACCGGTGGCTCGAGCACCGGGGCTACGACGTGCGCCACGTGGAGAACTTCACCGACGTGAACGAGAAGATCGTCGCCCGCGTCGGCGAGGCCGGCGACGACGAGGCCGAGGTCGCGGAGCACTACATCGCCGACCTCATCGAGGATATGCGGGCCTTGAACCTCAAGCGGGCGGAGGTGTACCCCCGCGTCTCCGAGCACATCGGGGAAATCATCACGATGGTCGAGCGGCTGGTCGAGGAGGGCCACGCCTACGAGTCGAACGGCTCGGTCTACTTCGACGTGACCACGTTCGAGGACTACGGCAAGCTCTCGAACCAGACGCTGGACGAACTCGAATCGCAGGGCGACCCCGACGAGCGGAGCGAGAAACGCAACCCGGCCGACTTCGCGCTCTGGAAGGCCGACGGCGTCGGGCCGGAGGACATCGCGGAGCACCGCCACGACGAGGCCGCGCCCGCCGAGGACGCCGCCGCCTGCGCACAGACCTGGGACTCACCGTGGGGCGAGGGGCGCCCCGGCTGGCACATCGAGTGCTCGGCGATGTCCACGACCCATCTCGACGACACCATCGACATCCACGTCGGCGGCCGCGACCTCGTGTTCCCGCACCACGAGAACGAGATCGCCCAGAGCGAGGCCGCGACGGGCCAGACGTTCGCGCGCTACTGGCTCCACACCGCCCTCGTCCAGGTCGAGAGCGGCGAGGACGAGAGCGAGAAGATGTCCTCCTCGCTGGGGAACTTCTCGACCGTCTCGGGACTCGTCCGCGAGCGCGGGCCGAACGTCGCGCGGATGTGGGCGCTCTCGGCCGCGTACAACACGGAGGCCGTGTTCTCGCCGGCGACCCTCGACGAGGCCGCCGAACGCTGGGAGCGACTCGAACGCGGGTACGAGGCCGCGGTGAGTGGCTGCGACTCGACCGCCGCCCGCGCGAGCGTCACGGACGAGGCACTCCGCGAGGCCGTCGCCGACGCGCACGGTGCCTTCGCCGCCGCGATGGACGACGACTTCAACACGCGCGAGGCGCTGACCGCGCTGCTGGACCTCGTGGGCGCCGTGAACCGTCACGTCGCCGAGGAACCCCACGACTACCGCGGCCTCCGGCGCGCCGTCGAGACGTTCGAGCAGCTGGGCGGCGAGGTGCTGGGCTTCGAACTCGGCGACGCGGGCGGGGGCGGCGACGTCCAGCTGGCCGAGGACCTCGTCGAACTCGTCCTCGCCGCCCGCGAGGACGCCCGCTCTCGCGGCGACTACGAGCGCGCCGACCAGCTGCGCGACGACCTCGCGGCGCTCGGCGTCGAGGTGCAGGACACCGACGACGGGCCGGAATTCCGGCTTCCCTGACCGTCCGTTCGGCGTTCCGGCGGACACAGGCCACCGGACTTATCCCCGGCAATCGAGAACCGACAGCCGATGACACGACGTGCAGTCGCCGCGTTACTCGCGCTACTGACGATCACTGCGGGCTGTTCGGCCCTCTCCGGGGCGACCACCTTCACCGCCGAGCGAGGGACCGTCTCGGAGTCGGCACAGTCCGATACGGGCTACTCGCTGGCGAACGAGGATACACAGGAGGTCACTCGCTCGTTCGCCGGGCAGGAGGTCGTCGTGAAGAACCAGCTCACGGAGTACGCCCGCTCGACCAGCCTGCCGGTGTTCGGTGACCAGCAGGTCGCCCGATTCAGCGTGTTCACCACGCCGGCGGTCGAGGTGGCCGGCCAGGGACCGTTCAACCCCGTCGCGGACCTGAACAACACGCAGCTGGCGCTGCAGCTCCAGGCCCAGTACGACACCATCGACAACGTCCGGTTCGAGGGGAACCGGACGGCGACGATGCTCGGCGACGAGGTGACCGTCAGCAAGTTCCGCGCCGACGCCCAGACGACGCAGGGCACGGACACCGAGGTGTTCATGCATATCGCCCAGACCCGGAGCGGTGACGACTACGTCGTCGCCATCGCGGTCTACCCGGCCCAGCTCGACAGCGAGCAGGAGAACGTCGACACACTCCTGAACGGAGTCCAGCACCCCGGCAGCGGTAGTGACGACGGCAGTAGCGACGGCGGAGACGACGGCAGCAGCAGTGACGGCGGCGACAGCACCCCGACCGCGACCGAGGGGAGCGGCTCCGGCGGCGCCACCGCCACGCCGACCGACGACGGCCTCGTCTGAGACCCGCCCACCTGGGGCACTCGCGACAACGCTTTTCTCCCAGCCATCCGCGACCGGAGTATGATGGACAGCGTCACGCTGGGCGGCGCGGGACTGACCGTCCTCGCGACGGTCGGCTACGCGCTCGCGACGGTCGCCCCGTACCCGGGGCGGGCACTCACGCTCCCGGGGCTGATGGTGGGCCTGACCATGCTGGCCGTCGGCCTCGCCGCTGACCACGACCTGACCGCCACTGCCTCGGAGGCGGCGGCCGCCGCCGAGACAGCCGACGAAGCGGCGGCAGCAGCCGAAACCGGCGGGGAGGCACCCTGATGCTGGACGCCGTCGTCTTCGACCGCGAGCACGGCGTCCGCGAGTTCGACGCCGGCGACTCGCTCGGGGCGGCCCGCGACGCCGACGGGACGACCTGGGTCCGGGCCCACGAGACCGACCGCGAGACGTTCGACCGCGTCGCCGAGACGTTCGGCATCCACGCGCTGGCCGTCGAGGACGTCGTCAACAACGTCCAGCCGACGGTCGAGGAGTTCCCGAGCTACACGTTCTGCCTGCTGAAGTCGACCGAACTCCTGCGCGACGACGCGGAGACGCCCGCGTTCGACGAGGTGGTCCGGGACGACCCCGTCGGCGTCTTCTTCGGCCCGGACTGGGTCGTGACGATGTCGACCGCGCGGCTCCCCGCCGTCGACCGAGTCCGGCAGGCCCTCGCCCGCGAGGACGAGCGCCTGCTCCAGCGCGGCCCCGACTTCACCGCATATCGTGTCCTCGACGTAGTCGTCGACGGCTACTTCGACGTGCTCGACGACATCGAGACCAGCATCGAGGCGCTGGAGGAGCTCGTCCTCGTCACGACGGACATCGAGGTGCTCGAACGGGTGAACGGGCTCCGGCGGGAGCTGCTTGCGTTCCGGAAGCTGGCCTGGCCCGCCCGCGACGCCATCGGGGGGCTGGCCCGGGGGGACCCCGACCAGGTCGCACCGGAGACGGAGAAGTACTTCCGGGACGTCGCCGACCACCTGGTGCAGGTGGTCGACCTCGTCGAGACCTACCGCGAGCTGGTCCGGGGCTCCCGGGATATCTACCTCAACACGCTCTCCCAGTCCACCAACGAGGTGATGAAGCGGCTCACCGTCGTCGCGGTCATCTTCCTCCCGCTCACCTTCTTCGCGGGCGTGTTCGGCATGAACTTCGAGACGATGCCCGAACTCGGGTGGCCGTACGCCTACCACGCCGCGCTGTTCGGGATGACCGGCGTCGCCGCCGTGCTCGCGCTCTACTTCAACGAGCAGGGCTACCTCTGAGCGTCGCCGCGACACGGCAGGTTCAGGTGGCTGGCGCCGAATCTCGAGGCATGAGCGACGACGACGGGTACGTCCACGACCCGGCGGCCTTCGGGGAGGACGAGGAGGCGGCGGACGAGGGGGGTGGACCGTCGGCGGCGAGCGACACGGCGCCCGGTGACATCCCCCGCGGCGACGCCCGCGAGTTCGACTGGCGCGGGTGGATTCTGGTCGTCGCCATCCTGTTCGCGTTCGTCGTCATCCCCGTCGCGCTGTACTTCCTCCCGCGGGCGCAGGGGTTCGTCGCCTCGCTGGGCCTCTCGCTACGCGACGCGTTCCTCGTCCTGCCGCTGCTGCCGGCCATCGTGCTCGGTGCACTCGCGGTGTGGGCGACGACACGGCCCTGAGTGGGCCCTCACTCGACGAGTTCGGACGCCAGCCGCTCGGCCGCCCGGACGTGTTCGTCGGCCGCCGCGTCCCCCGTGCCCTCGACGTTCGCGAGGAGTTCCGCGACCTCGGCGACGCGCTCGCGCGCGACCGCGGGGTCGTCGATGTGGCGGGCGTCGGCGGCGACGGCCTCGGCCTCCCCGAGCCATCGACTCGCCGTCCGCTCGACGGGCCGTTCGGCCGTGGCCGCGAGGTGGTCGTGCAGTTCCTCGAGCGCCTCGCGGTCGAACGCGTCGCTCACGATTCGCGCTTCCCCATCAGGATGGCCACCGTCCACGAGCAGACGACTGTCTCGTCGCCGCCCTCGCCGTCGCCCGCCAGCACCTCGATGTCGCGGACGACGACGCCGGCGTCGGGGTGGCCCTCCGAGTCCCGGCGCTCGACCACCTCGTGGCGCACCCGGAGGACGTCACCGGGACGCACCGGCCGGTGCCAGGTGAGGTCCGTGATGCCGAGGCCGCCGCGGTTGGTGGAGTCGTTGAGGAAGTGCTCGACCATCAAGCGGGTGGCGACGCCGACCGTGTGCAGCCCGCTCGCGATGAGCCCGCCGTACTGCGTTTCTGCCGCGGCTTCCGGGTCCGTGTGCATCGGCTGCGGGTCGAACTGCTCGGCGAATGCGACGATGCCGTCCGTGGTCATCTCGTGGCTCCCGTAGGTCTCGCCCCACCCGACCGCCATATCCTCGAATGCGCACATATCGGCCGTTCGAGGGGCGCGTGGTTAAATTCACGTCACAGTGGCGGAACGGCGCGCTCGCAACGGTTATGTCCTTGTGAGTCATTAACTAACATATGTCCGTCCGAATCTACGAGTGTGTCGGGTGCGGGTCGCGCGTGATGGCGCAGGGGTACCCTGGCCGCTGCAGGGACTGTGGAGCGAACCTGCTGAACCTCACCGTCCGGCGCGAGTGAGCGACCGCCGGAGTGAGCCAGCGGCGCCGAGCCACCACGCTCCACGGAGGTCGGTTACCGCACCCCGACAGCGGCTTCCCCGGTCGAGGGGGCCTCCTCGGGAGTCGGGGTACGCACCGTGACCCCGTTGGCCCGCAGACAGCGGCGCATCCGCGTCTGCGATACCCCCACCGAACGAGCCGCCCCCGCGATGTCGACAGTCCCGTTCTCGTACAAGGTCACCGCCGTCCGAAGTGTATCTGCACGCATCGGTTACACTTCGACCGAATAGACCAGTAGTCATAACTTTTTCGGAGAATATCTCATAGTATGACAACCTCAGAAACCAATATCCAAACGGATGCCATCAGAACCTCTCGACAAGTGCAGAAGTGATAGACGGTAGCACTGAGCGAACTGATACGGGGAATCGGCCGTCGGGTCGGGTGAGAAGAGGGGGGTCGCCCGGTCCTCGTCGGTCCGAAACGCGGGCGTCAAATAGGTGGTGGCACGAACGGTTCCCTATGAGCGTGACCGAACGGTTCAACGCACTGGGTGAGAAAGAGAAGGTCGGCGGCGGCGCGGTACTCTTCCTCGCGGGAGTGCTCATCCTCGGCCTGGTCACCTTCGCCGGAGTCCAGTCCGAGTCGCTCCAGATCGTCCTCGGAACCGTCGGCGTCATCACCGTCGTCATCGGCGTCCTCTCCATCGGCATCAGCGAGAAATCGGTGTAGGAGGGGTACCCCCGACGGGCAGAGGAGCGGCGTTTGCTATCTCCCTGCGACAGCTCCGTACACGTGCGACGTCATCTCGGGGTACATCGATAGCCGCCAGACACCCACCCTACTCTACGTACCCCTCGGTGAGCGACTCGACGTACTTCGCGACCACGTCGACCTCGAGGTGGACAGGGTCACCCACTGACTTCTCCCGGAGGTTCGTCAGGTCGTAGGTCGCGGGGATGACGGCCACGTCGAACTCGCCCTCGGCGCCGTCCTCGTAGCCCGTTCCTGGCGTCTCCAGTCGCGCGACCGTCAGGGAGATACCGTCGACCGCGATGGACCCCTTCTCGACGACGTACTTCGCGAGCGGGCGCGGCAGCGAGAACGAGAACGTCCAGTCTTCCCCCACCTGCTCGATACCCGTCACCCGGCCTGTCCCGTCCACGTGCCCCTGGACGAAGTGGCCGTCGAAGCGCCCGTCGGCAGGCAGCGCCCGTTCGAGGTTGACGACATCGCCAACCGCGAGCGACCCGAGATAGGTGCGCTCGATGGTCTCCTCGGAGCAGAACAGCTCGAAGGACTCGTCGTCGTGGGCCTCGACGGTGAGGCAGGCACCGGAGACGGCGATGGACTCGCCGTGTTCGAGTTCGTCCGCGAACGAGGCCGCGACGCGCATCCGAAGCCCCTCGTTGGTCTCCTCCCGGGCGAGAATCTCGCCGGTCTCCGCGACGATGCCGGTGAACATACCCGGGCTTGGAGCGAGGCGGCCGAAAGGGTGCCGGCTCGGGGAGGCCTCCATCCGGTCGCCAGCGGCCGACCGCTGATGTGTGTCACCGCGCGTCACCCAAGCTGCTGTTTGAGTCACGGGAACGTCCTTTGTGCCGGAGTGACGAGTCGAGGCATGGACGCGACACCCTCCCGGCGCCAGTTCCTGTCCGCGACGCTCGCTGCGGGGACCGCCGTCGTGGCCGGCTGCACCGACTCCCTCCGCAGTGGGGAGACCGAACGCGAGCTGGAGCTCTCGCTCTCCCGCGAGGACGGACCGCTCCGCGAGTCGTTCGTCGTCGACCTCTCGGAGACCCGGTCGCCCGACGACGAGGACGCCTTCGCGGCGGCCGTGAACGGCGAGGCCTACACCAGCCAGTACCGCCGGCCGTTCTACTCCACCGCGGACGACCCGGAGTACGTCGAGCACGAGGGAACCTACTACCGCCTCGGCGCGGTCGTCGTCGACGAGGAGACGGTCACCCATCCGGTCCTTCGCCTCTCGGCGGCCGGGGATGCCGGTTCGGAGGACACGCCTGACGGGGTTCCCATGGAATCGCTTCCGGACGGCGACCGGCGTGCGGTTCGCATCGCCTACAAGGCGGCTCGCGCCCGGGGGAACGTGGGCGGAGCCCCCTGGGGACTGGTCCAGCGCGGCGGCTACGTCTACCGCGACGAGACGGCCGTCGAGACCAGCGACCTGCTCGGGGCGGACGGCCCGGACCACGTCACCCACCGCGAGACGGTGTACGCCGTCGGGGTGACGCGCGAGACCTTCCACGAGCCGGTCTACCGTGCGACCGCGGAGCCGGTCGCCGACTCGCCCGAGCAACTGGAGGCCGTCATCCGCGCACAGTTCGTCGACGCGCGGTTCTCGCGTGCCGACATCTCGCAGGCGGCACGCGACGTGCTCCGCGAGGCCGAGAACGGCGGGTACAGCGAGAGCCACCCCTACTCGGACGGCTACCGGGAGGTCCTGCGGGCGCTCCACCGGCGGGCCTACCTCGACGGGAACATCGAGAAGGACGCCGGCGTGGCAGACGACGGTCGTCGGATGGTGCTGTACGACGGGACGTACTTCGACTACTGGCTCCGGTTCACGGGGGGAGACGAGGCCTGAAGCCCGGGGGGCGACAGCTGGTCCCGCGAGGGCGCGTACCGGTGGAGGGCCGTGTGGTCAGCGGTCGTCGCTATCCCAGTCGTGCAGGCTTGCCGAAGTTCACCAGTACCGATTTGGTCCGACGGTAGTCCTCGAACGCCTCCTCGTCGAGTTCGCGGCCGATGCCCGAGCGCTTGTAGCCGCCGTGGGGCATCGCCTCGCCCATCTCGTTGTAGCAGTTGACCCACACGGTGCCCGCTTCGAGGTCGTCGGCGACCGTGTGGGCAGTCTCGAGGTCCGTCGTCCACACCGCGCTCGCGAGACCGTACTCCGTGTCGTTGGCCTGCGCGACCATCTCGTCGCGGTCGCTCCACTCGTGGACCGTGATGACGGGCCCGAACACCTCCTCGCAGGCGACCGTGTGGTCGTGGTCGACGTTCGTCAGCACAGTCGGCTCGAAGAAGGGGGCGTCCCCACAGCCCTCGATGTCGGGCGCGTCACCGCCGGCGAGCACCTCCGCTCCCTGGGCCACGGCCGTGTCGACGTAGCCCTGCACCGTCTCGAGGTGCTCGTGGTCGACCAGCGGCCCGACGGTGGTGTTCGGCGCCAGCGGGTCGCCCAGTTCGAGCCGCTCCATCTTCTCCGTGAACGTCTCCAGGAACTCGTCGGCGATGGCCTCGTGGAGGAAGAGGCGGGCGCCCTCCGTGCACTGCTGGCCGGCGTTGAAGAAGCTCGCCACCATCGCCCCCTCCGTCGCGTCCTCGATGTCGGCGTCCGCGCAGACGATATTGGGACTCTTGCCACCCAGCTCGAGGGAGACGGCCTTCATGTTCGCAGCAGCGCCCTGCATCACGGCGCGGCCGGCGCGCTCGGACCCGGTCAGCGACACCTTCCGCACGTCGTCGTGTTCGCTGATGGCGGCGCCGACCTCCGGCCCGTCGCCGGGGACGACGTTGACGGTTCCCTCGGGCAGCACGTCGTCCATGAGGTCGGCGAGTTCCAGCGTCGACAGCACCGCGCGGGGAGACGGTTTGAACACGACCGTGTTGCCCGCGGCGAGCGCGGGGGCGGTCTTCCACGCGACGAACATCGCGGGGAAGTTCCACGCGCTGATCTGCCCGACGACGCCGTACGGCTCGCGCTGCGTGTAGCCGAGCTTGTCGCCGCTCGTGTTCGGACTCCGGCCAGCGTCCTCGGTCCGGGCGAGCGAGGCGAAGTGTCGGAGCTGGCGCAGCAGGATGGTGAAGTCGGCGAACAGCGACAGCTGGTTGGGCTTGCCCATCTCCAGCGGGTCGATCTTCGCGAGGTCGGCCTTCCGCTCCTCGATGCGGTCGGCGAGCTCCTCGAGCTTCTCGGCGCGCTGGCGCCCGTCCATGTCCCCCCACGCGCCCTCGAACGCATCCTGGGCGGCCGCGACCGCGCGGTCCACGTCGTCGCTCGTCCCGCGCTGGTACGTCGCCAGTTCCTCGCCGGTCACAGCGTCGACAGCCGCCTCCGGTTCCGCGCTGCCCTCGACCCACTCGCCGCCGATCAGCAGGCCGTACTCGTCGTCCAGTAACTCCTCGGCGGTCGACCGGTGCGTCTCGAGGACCGACTCGCTCACGCCGTCGGCGCTCCCGCGGAAGTTCTCGCGCTGCATCGAGTGGGTGTTGTTTCTACTACCGGTTACTCATTCCGGATTTTCACAATAAAAGTAAATATATCCAGTTACCCCATCGCGACAGCGGCGGCGCTCACTCCACCTTCGTGACGAACATCGCGTGCGCCGCGTTCTCGCTGTGGGAGGTGACCTTGAGTCGGATGGTGTCGCCGGTCTCGACCGTGTCGGGGACGTTCTGGTCGACGAACACGACCAGCCCGTTCACCTTGACGACGGCCTCGCGGCCGTGGCCGGTGTCGTTCGTCTCGGTGACGACCGCCGTCTGCTCGGAGCCGACGGGTGCGGCCTCGCTCTCGTCACGGCGCTGGGCCGCCTCGTGGGCGGCCTGGGCCTCGGGGTCGTCGTACTTGCCGTCGCCGCCACCCAGCATGGCGCGGCCGAGCAACAGCAGAACGAGCACGAGGACGCCACCGCCGGCGACCAGCGCGAACGGGAGTTCGGACTGGAGTACGGGAAGCACGGTGGCACCGACGCAGGGGGTGCCGATAACAGTCCCGGCATCCGGCCGGAACCGGGAGGAGCGCCGTCGTCACGGGGGCGGCCTGTGAACACCCCACGACCGACGGGTTGAAGTGTCGAACGGACCGGATACGCGGTATGAGTGTCGAGCTACCGTTCGCCCCCGTCGATACCGTCATCCGGCGGAGCGCGGGCGACCTCCGCGTGAGCGCAGAGGCGGCCGAGGAGCTCGCGCGCCGTATCCAGTCCCGTGGGGCCGCACTGGCGGTCGAGGCCGCCGAACGCGCCACCGAGGACGGTCGCAAGACCCTGATGGCCGAGGACTTCGCCGACCTCGCCGAGGGGGACGTGCCCGCGAACAGCGACCCGGAGGGGCTGGAACTGCCCATCGCGCCGGTCGACCGCATCGCCCGGCTCGACATCGACGACTCCTATCGGGTCGCGATGGACGCCCGGGTCGCGCTGGCGACCATCCTCGAACGGTACGCCGACCGCGTGGCGGCCGCTGCGGCCGTGCTCGCGCGACACGCCGACCGCCGCACCATCAAGGAGGAGGATGTGGCGGTCTACTTCAGACTCGCAGAGTACTTCTGATGCGATTCGGCTACCGCGACGCCTGTCTGCGACACGAGACCGGCGCCCGGCACCCGGAGTCCTCGGACCGGCTCCGGGCCATCCGCCGGCGCCTCTCGCGTCTCCACGGCGTCGAGTACGAGGAGGGCTCGCTGGCGACCCGCGAGGCGCTCGAACGCGTCCACGACCCCTCGTATCTGGACGAGGTCGAGCAGTTCTGCGCGGACGGCGGCGGTACCTGGGACGCCGACACCGTGGCGGTGGGCGCCACCTGGGAGGCCGCTCGTGCCAGCGCCGGGCTCTCGGTGTGGGCGGCCAACGCGGCGCTCGACGGCCACCAGGGCCACGACACCCCCTTCGCCATCGGCCGGCCGCCCGGCCACCACGCCGAACCGGACGACGCGATGGGCTTCTGCTTCCTCGGCAACGCCGGCGTCGCGGCCACCGACGCCCTCCAGCGCGACGACGTCGACCGCGTCGCTGTCTTCGACTGGGACGTCCACCACGGCAACGGCACCCAGAAGATGTTCTACGAGCGCGGCGACGTGTTCTACGCGTCCATCCACGAGCGCGGCCTCTTCCCCGGCACCGGCCACGTCGACGAACCCGGTCGCGACGAGGGCGAAGGTTCCATCCTGAACGTCCCCTACCGGGGTGGCTGTGGCGACGCCGAGTACCTCGCGGCCATCGACGAGGCGCTTCGGCCTGCCCTGGAGCGGTACGACCCGGACCTCCTCATCGTCAGCGCGGGCTTCGACGCCCACGAGCACGACCCCATCTCCCGGATGCGGGTCTCGACCGAGGGGTACGGCGCGATGACCCGCCGGCTGGACGACCTCTGTGACGACCTCGATGCCGCGCTCGCGTTCGTCCTCGAGGGCGGCTACAGCCTCGATGCGCTCGCGGATTCCATCGCGATGGTCCACGAGACGATGCACGGCCGGGACCCCGTCGAGACCGACGAGGCGGTCAGCGACCGGGCACGCGAGCGGCTGGACGAGGTGCGCGAGGAACACGGGTTGTGAGACGACACGCCGGAACACCCAAGGGCGGGGAGTCACTCGCGCTGCCGGGCCCGGAGCAGCGCGAGTCCTCCGAGGTCGGTGACGAGGAAGGCCCCGACACCGGCGAGGAACGGGTCGAGTGACAGGAGGCCCGTCCCGACGAGGTAGCAGCCGACGAACGCCCCCGCAGCCACCGCGCAGGCGACGAGGACCCACCCCACCGCCGTCCGCATCCGGTCGTAACTGGACCAGTACTCGTCGTAGGCCATCGGAACCCCGACACCCAGCGTCATCAGAATGAGGAAGCTCCCGGACGACCCGGCGAACGCCGTCTCGAACGCGTACGCCGCTGGGAGTGCGACGAGGATGGCGGCGAGCGTCGCAACGGTCTGCTGGGCCGTGACCCACTCGCGAATCCGGCTGGAGTTCGTTGCGGGCATTCGACGCGGGCGTTGGCCCGGCATCGACAAAAGTGCAGCGCGCGGGCCAGTCACTCCTCGCCGACGATGCGGTCGACGATGACATCCGGGTCGAACCGTTCGAGGTCCTCGTACCCCTGCCCGACCCCGAGGAAGAGGATGGGCTTGCCCGTGACGTGGGCAATCGACACGGCGGCGCCGCCCTGCGAGTCGGCGTCGGCCTTCGTCAGCACGACGCCGTCGATCTCGGCGGCGTCGTTGAACTGCTTCGCACGCTGGGTGGCGTCCTGTCCGGCGACCGCCTCGTCGACGAAGATGGTCATGTCCGGGTCGACGACGCGGTCGATCTTCTCCAGCTGGGCCATCAGGTCGTTCGAGGTGTGCAGGCGACCGGCGGTGTCGCCCAGCACCACGTCGGCGTCGTTGGCCTCGGCGTACTCGACGGCGTCGTAGATGACGGCCGCCGGGTCACCGCCCTGCTGGTGCGTGATAATCTTCGCGTCGAGCGCCTCGGCGTGCTCCTCGATCTGCTCGTTGGCGCCGGCGCGGTAGGTGTCACCGTTGGCGATAACGGGGGTGAGCCCCTGGTTCTGGAAGCGCCGCGCGAGCTTGGCGATGGTGGTGGTCTTCCCGACGCCGTTGACGCCGGTGAAGATGATGGTGACGGGCTTGTCGGCCTCCTGGATGCGCTGGTCGAAGTCGAACTGGCCGACGCTGATGACATCCTTGAGCGCGTCACCGATGGCGCGCTGGACGACGATCTCGCCGGTCTGGACCTGCGCCCGGGTCTGGCCGACCAGCTGCTCCTCGATGCGGTCGGTGATGGCCTGCGCGACGCTCATCTCCACGTCGCCCTGGATGAGCGCCATCTCCAGCTCCTCGAGGGGCTTCTGCAGCTCCTCGCGCTTGATGAGCGCCTTCCCGGTCGCGGCGCGCTTGACCGAGCCGAAGAGGCTCTCACCGCCGGTCTCCTCGGCGGAGCCGGCGGTCACCTCCTCCGTCCGGCGCGAGAGCGCGTCGGGGACATCGCTGTCGCGCTCGGGGCCGGACTCGGATTCGGACTCAGACTCGTCGTCCGGCGCGGCCTCGGCGGCCTCGGCGACCGCGTCGGCGGAGGGTTCCGCACCTTCGCCCCCGCTCTCGTCCGTAGCGGCGTCGTCGGGGACCGTGCCGGCCTCCGGCTCGGCGTCGGCTTCCGCTTCTGCGGACCCGGGAGCGGCGTCGGCCGCCGCGTCAGCGGACTCGGGAGGGTCGTCGGGCTCGGCGGCGTCCGACTCGGCCGCCGCTTCCGATTCCTCGTCGGGCTCCTCGACCTCGACGGCCTCCTCGGTAGCGTCGTCGCGGAACTTCCCGAGTTTCTCCTTCAGTCCGTCGAACATCGCGTCACTCGTCCTCGTCGCCCTCGCCGCCCTCCATCTGCTGTTGCTGCTGCATCATCTGCTGCATCTGCTGCTGCTGGGCCTGCTGAGCCTTCTGCTCGACCTGCTCGGTCTGCTCCTCGATCTCGTCGATCTCGGCCTCCAGCTCGGCGATTCGCTCGTCGAGCACGTCCTTCTTGCTCTCGAGCGTGGCGATGGCGCCCTCCTGGTCGCGCTCGGCGGCGAAGCCGCCGCCGATGGAGACGACGATCTCCTCGATGCTCCCGAGCTCGGCGCTGACGTACGCGTCGCCGCCGAGCGGCACCTTCACGGTGTCGTTCGTCTCAAGCTCCTCCAGCGCGTCGATGGCCTCGTCGATGTCGGTCTTGTCGGCCTGCACGCCCTCGATTTCCTCCTGAACGGCCTCCTTCTCCTGCTCGAGCGCCTGGAGTTGCTGCTGCAGCTGGTCCATGCCGCCGCCACCGCCGCCACCGAGACTCATGCCGCACGCACCTCCTCGAGCTCGACCTGCGTACGCTTCTTGCCGTGTCGGGAGCCGACGTTGGCGTACGTCCGCTCGCGGGCGACGTCCTCGTTGGGGGCCTCCACGTTCGTCTCGAACTCCTGCCAGCCGTCGCGGGCCTGGAAGCGCCCGCTGACCGTATACTCGCTCATGTCCGGAACCGGGCGTGCGAGCGGGAAAGTCCTTCCGACTCGGGGAACATCGAACACGAAATCGAACCGGGTTCGCGAACGGGGGCCGCGGAGCGGGCCCGGACACCGGGACCACGTCCTCGCAGCGCCGCGACGACGCTGGCCGCGTGCCGGGGACCGGTCGGCCTCCCAGCTCGGGCAGCTGAGGCCCGTCCCCGGGCCCCGGCAGTGGACGAGGGAGTCACCGGCGCGCTGGATGGCTGGTAGATGTCAGCGAGAGAGGCCTCGACATCATCGCTCCCGAGCCGCTAGAGCCGCTACAGTTCCGAGCGCTTGACCAGTGCGTAGACGACCAGCGCGGCGAGCACGGTGCTGAGGAAGGCTTCGCTGCTGGCCATCAGCCGGCCGGCGATGGCGGTCGGTGCCTCGTTCCCGTAGCCGATGGTGGTGTAGGAGATGTAGCTGAGGTGGATATTGCCGAGCAGCACCTCCTGCCCGGCGGGGGTCGCCAGTGCCGAGAGCGAGTCCAACTGGCCGGTAGTGGTGGCGAACGCCGGGCCACCGAACGTGTAGAACGGGACGAACAGGAGCGGCGCGAGGACGAAGACCAGCGCGATACGTAGCAGGCGCATCCCGTGGCCGCAGGTGAGGCCGAGGAAACCGTTCTCGGCGGCTCTCGCGGCGTTCTGGAGCCTGGCACCGAGGCTCACGCTCGGGTCCTTGGCGATGTCGATGTGCTTCCGGCGCGAGAACGCCTGCCGCTTCACACGGAACTCGCCGGCGGCCTTCATCTCCCCCGCCGCGGAGGCGGCGTTCTTCGCCTTCAGGTAGGTCGTCTCGGTCACCCCCGGCGTCAGCTCCAGCGCGAACTCGTAGTCGACATCGATGTTCTCGTCGAAGTCGTGGAGCACCCACTCGTTGCGGTCGAGGTAGTCCGTGTGGTCCGAGAAGTCGAACGCCAGCCCGTCGAACTCGTCGAACTCCGTATTACAGAAGCGGAAGTAGTCCAGCAGCTCCCGGCGGTCCGACTCGCGCTCGGCATCCAGCGCCACGTCGCCGAGGCTAGCACGGGTCATGTCGTAGTGGACCCAGCTGGATTCGGGCTGGACGATACGACCACGCTTGATCTTCGCGTCGGTGAAGTCGAGATACGTCGCGGCGGTGGTCGCACTGGCCCGGCAGACGAGCCGGTCGTCGAACGTCGCCCCCGTGAAATCTGCGGGCGCGCCGAAGGTGACGCCGCCGAAGTCCGCGGAGGTGAACGCCGCGTCGTCGAAGTCCGTGTGCGCCTCGAACCGACAGTCCGCGAAGGAGACACCGTCGGCGAGGTGGTTGGCGTCGCCAAGGAATTCGGTGCCGCGGAAGTCGGCCTCGCCCTCGAACGTCGCGCCCTCGAAGGTGGTGTCGCCGTCGAACAGCACCTCGTCGAAGTCCGCCAGCGTGTCGAACCGGCACTCGGCGAATGAGGCGTCGTCGCCGAACTCCGCCTCCTCGAACAGTACCGGCGCGGCGAACGACGCGCCCGTGGCGTCCACGTCCCCGTCGAGAACGGCCTCCTCGGCGTGGAGTTCGGCACCGAACTCGCAGTCGACGAGTGTCAGGTCGTCGCTCGTCGCGAGTTCCACGAACGTCGCCGGGCCGGCGAACGACGCGCCCGTGAAGTCCGCCACCCGGAACCCGGCGCGGGTGAAATCGGCCTCGCCCTCGAAGGAGACGTCCTGGAAGGCGGCGTCGGCCTCCAGCACGCGGGCCCCGCCCTCGAAGACGGAGCCGCGGAAGTGCGCCAGGCCGCCGAACGTCGCACCGGCGAAGGAGGCGTCCCCGCCGAAGCGGATCTCGTCGAAGTCGGCCTCGTCGGCGAACGTCGCGCCGTCGAACTCGACGTCGCCCCGGAAGTCGGCCTCCTCGAACGTCGCGTCGCTCTCGAAGGCCACGTCCTCGAACCGGGCGTAGCCGAACTCCGTGTGCCGGAGGTCCGCCTCGCCGGCGAACGTCGCCTCGTCGAAGCTGGTGCTGTCGTCCAGCAGATGGGACTCGCCGAAGAACTCGGCGTTGCGGGCGGCGAACCCCGATTCGAACGTCGCCTGGTCGAAGCTCACGTCGTCGTGGAACGACCCCTCGTCCAGTTCGACCGCACCCTCGAACGTCGTACCACGACACTCCAGGTCGCCGTCGAACACGGCCTCGAACGTGTCCACGTCGCCGGTGACGGTCGCACCGTCGAGAACGAGGTCCTGCGTGACGTGTGCGCCCTCCAGCTGGATATCGCCGACGGTGGCGTCCTCGAGGTGGAGGGGAATCCGGATGGTTCCCCGCTCGGCGCTGAGCTTCTCGACGGTCGCCCCCCGGAGGTCGACCGGGTGCTTGTTCGTCCCGTCGACGACCTCGTAATCGAGGGCCAGCGCCGGGAGCGTGACCCCCGAGAGGTCCTTCTCCTCCCGGTCACCCTCGTCGATGACCGTCCGGAACGCCGCCCGCACGTCGTCGTCGGTGAGGCCGCGCTCGTCGCGCTCGGCCGGGGACGCGCGGAGCACCTCCCGCGCGGTCGCTACGTCGTCGTAGGTGGGCAGGTCGCCGGGGTCGGTGCGGGGCTCGGCAGTCGTATCGGCGACCGAGCCGTCGCCGTTCTCGGGTGTCGTCCCCCCACCCCCGCCAGCGTCCGGGTCGGGACCCGCCTCCTGTTCGTCGGACATGGCACGGACTGGTGCGTTCACCGACTAATACGTTCCCCCGATTCGACCCCGTTCGTCCGGCCGAGTGCGACGAGAGCGGGCGGACACAAGCGAGCGCCGGGTGGCGCGGGTCGTCGTCCGGACGGAGCGAGCGCCGGGCGGGGCGAGCCGGCGGCACGCCCCTCAGCGCAGCACCGACCGCCGCTCGGACTCCGAGAGGGCCGTGTCGGTCCGGACCGCACACTCCTCGCACTCGTAGGAGACGCCCCCCTCGTCGTAGGTCTTCACCGGGATACCGAACAGGAGGAACACCTCCTCCTGGTGGCGCTCGATGATGGCGTCGGCCTCGGCGCCGCAGTTGGGACACCAGTCCTCGGTGGCCTCTGCCTGGTAGGTCACCTTCGTGCGGCCGAAGGAGGCGACACCGTAGGCCTCGTCGTGACTGGTCTCGATGAGGTCGTTCACCGGGAACGGGTCGGCGTCGACGACGTTGTCGTAGCCGCCCTCGACGGTGTCGGCGACGGTCAGATACGGCCCCAGCCGGACGGTGTTCTCGTACCCGACGAACCGGACGGTCACGTCGGCATCGGTCCCGCGTGGCCCGTCCACGCGAACGCGGTGGTCGTGCCCGACGACGTAGACGGTCAGGTCGTCGGTGACACCGGAGACGGTCACGTCGTGGCGGGCGCCGACCAGCGCGACGCCATCGGGGTTCTCGACGCTCCCGGAGCGCCGCCAGCCGACGAACGACTCGAAGCCGCTCGTGTCCGGCGGGTCGCCGCTCGCCCGGAAGACGCTCTCGGCGCCCGTCACGTCCAGCGTCCCGGCGGCCCGGCCGGCGACGAACACGTCCTCGGCGTCGGCGACGACGGCGTCACCCTCCACGCCGCGCCGGTCGACGTAGCCATCCTCGACATCGCCCGCGACCCGGAGTTCGGGCTGGCCGACGGTCGTCCCGCCCTCGACCGGCGTGTCGGTGAAGACGTACTCCGCGTCGACCAGTTTCAGGTCGCCGGTCACGGCGTCGGCCCGGACGAACGTGTCCGCGGGGTCCTCCACGACGACGGGCCCCGGCTCCCCCGTCAGCGTCACGTCCCCGTCGTAGTGTGTCGCCTCCGGTCCGTCCGCCCACGCGGGTTCGTCGGTCATATCTGGAGCCGTTCGGCGTCGTTCGCCGTGAATCTCCCGGTCACTCCAGCCGCCCCAGCACCGTCTCCGAGCGGAGCGCGAGGTCGAACTCCGGGTAGGTGTGGTAGGTCTCGAACCGGTCGCCGTCGAGCGTGATGGCGGTGACGGCGTCCGGACCGAACCGGTAGCGGACGTCGAAGTCGCGGTCGGCGGGGAACGCGTCCAGCCCGAGCCCCTCGACCGTCGTGGCGGCGCGCACCTCGCCCGTCGTGGTCGTCAGGGTCCGCTCGACGCCGGGCGAGAGCGGAATCCGGCGGGGCGACACGGCGCCCGGTCCGCCCGCTGCGCCGGCCGGGGCGCCATCGCCGGGGGCGGCAGCGTCCTCGGAGGGGTGGACGCCCAGCTCCGGGAGGGGCCGGCAGGAGCAGAGCTCGTGGAAGCCCGCGCCGGGGACGCTCAGACAGTGCGAACTCCCGATGACGCGCACGTCGGCACGGGCTCCGAGCAGCCGGGCCTCGGCCCGCCGTTTCACGTCCATCGCGTCGAGGTCGGGCGCGGTCGACAGATGCACCAGCCGGAGCAACGTGTGGTCCGGGGCGTCGGACGGGATGTCCGACCCGTCGGCGTCGGCGGCCCCACCGTCGCCGGCCGGGTCGTCGCTCACCACGGCCACCACCCCGTAGTGTGGCGGTCCTCGTTCCGGAGACTGGGGCGGATGAGGATATCGTAGTTCGGGTGGAGGACGCGGTTCGGCCGGACGCCGCGGTAGGCCGGCGTCGGCTCCCACTGCAGGTCGCGGTAGCGGTCGGCGTGCCGGCGGACGTAGGCCCCACCCGCGTCGGGGTCGAACGCGGGCCCTTCATCCGGCGACAGCAGGTAGAACCGCTCGACGCGCTCGGTCTCGTCGTCGGCGTCGAGGTCCTCCCAGGCGCTGTACGCGACGTGCCGGTCGAAGCCGGCCGCCCGCACGGTCTCGACGTAGGCGGCGTGGTGACGGGCAGCGCCGTACCGGGAGTAGACCCACGTCCCGACGACGCCGTCCGGTTCGAGGTGGGTCCGGAGACGGTCGTAGAACTCCGTCGAGTAGAGCCGCAGCAGGTCGTCGTCCTCGGCGCCGGGCAGGTCCAGCAGGATGAGGTCGTAGGTCTCGTTGGTCTCGCCGAGGTAGCGCCACGCGTCGCCGACCGTCGTGTTCAGTCGGTCGTACGCGTAGGCGTCGTCGTGGTAGCGGGCGTAGAACTCGCGGTCTCGCGTCCGCTCCATGAACTCCCCGTCGAGGTCGACGTGGTCGACGGTGACGTTGTACGCGCGCAGGTGGTCGGCGGCGATCCAGTCACCGCCGCCGAGCAGTAACACGTTCGTCTCGCTCCCGTTCTCGTACATCGTCATCGGTACGTCGACGAGCCCCTGGTGGTAGGAGTCCGCCCACGACTCGCAGAGCTGGACGGCGGTGCCGAGCCGCAGGCACTCCTCGCTCGCCTCCGCGAAGTACGGGTTCGTGCCGGTGCCGGTCCAGGTCCGCTCGTAGCGGACGATACGCTGGTACCGGGTCCGCTCGACGGTCGAGACGGTGGCGTCGATGGTGCCGTCGGGGTACTCGGCCTCGATGCGATTCGCGAAGTAGAACGACTCCACCTCGCCCTCGACGCGGTCGGCGGCGAGGACGACCCCGGCGTAGGTCGCGGTGAGCAGGAGCGTGGCGAGTATCAGCGCCCGGGCCTCCTCGCTGCGGAGCCGGCGGTGCCCGCCGTCGGCCGCGGTACTCTCGCCGGCCGTGCCGGTTCCGTCCTCGCTGGGCTCGGCCCCACCCACGAGCGGGCTCCACGTGCTGAACCGGGCGACGAACGCCAGGGCCGCCAGTCCGTTCAGTAGCCCCAGCACGAACACCGTCGCCACCAGCCCGTACCGGGGGTACAGCCAGAAGACGTACAGGAGCGCCCCGGCCAGCCCGCCGAGGTAGTCCATCCCCAGCACCGTCGGATAGCCCTCGACGGCCTCGTCGTCACGGGAGACGTGGAAGACGAGGCCGGCGGCACGGTAGGTCCCCGCCCGGAGGCGCTCGCGGACCCGGGCGAGCGGACCCGCCCCGCGGCCGTCGGTGGCCTCGCGCTCGACCAGCGCGGTCAGGAGCGGGAGCTCGAAGCCCGACAGCAGGCCGACGGCCACGACGGGCAGCCGGGCGGCGACCTCGACGACCCCGTACGGGAGATAGGCGGGCGGCTCGCCGGCCGTCACGAGCAGGACGAACAGGAAGCCGGCGGGCCCGACCAGCGCGAGCAGGAACTCGACGCGGAGGAAGTTCGCCGGCCGGTCGTCGTCGAGCGCCCGCGAGGCGAACGAGCCGATGCCGAGCGACGAGAAGAACAGCCCCACCGTGAGCCCGTACTGGGTGACGGTGCCACCGAAGACGACCGTCAGCAGCTCGGCGTAGACGAGTTCGTACGCGAAGCTACAGAACGCGACGACGAACGTCAGCGCGTGCAGGACGCCGACCGCGGGGAACCTGGCGGCGGGGGAGCTGTCGGTCATGTGGGCGTCGGGTGACTACCGGCGGGAAGCGACGGACAGGCCGGCGCGCTGCCGGTCACAGGCGCGGCGAGACCTTCCACTTCTCGTCGACGACGAAGTCGCCGCCGGCGGTCCGGTCGATCTCCATGTCGATGGACTCCCAGCCGAAGTCGGCGTCGCCATCCGGTCCGACCATGTGGGCGCCGACCCGGTACCACCCCTCCCGGGAGATCTCGTAGCTGTGGGCCTGGTCGATGTTCTGGAACGTCTCGTCCCACGGGACCTCGCCGGCGCCGGGTCGGTCGTCCTCGAAGCGTTCGTCGCTACCGAGGAAGGCGACCCCGATGGCGGCGATGGAGGCCCGATAGCGTCGGACCTCGTCCTCGTGGTTCTCGCGCCAGTCGTCGGCGTAGTCGCCACCGTGCCACCAGGCGCGCCCGTGGTGGGTCCGCGGTGCGGAGGCGTAGCCGCCGCTCCCCCGGCCGGTGGCCCCCCGACCCCCGCTGCCGCCACCCTTCGCAGCCCGGGCACCGCCGATGGGGCTGAGCGGCGCCAGCAGCCCAGCGGCCGTCGGCGCGGAGGTGTCCTTGCGGGACTCGATCCAGGGACTGTCGACGGGCTCGATCTGGAGGGCGCCGTTCTGTGGCTCCACCGACGCGATAGCATTGGACCGCCGCGGCGGCGGCGCGCTGTTGAGGAACGAGCAGCCGGCCAGGGCAGCGACTCCACCCGCTGCAGCCACTCCCCGGAGGAATTTGCGTCGCTGCATGGTGTCACCCAGCGTTTCTCGTATTCCCACAAGTATCTTTCCACCGAGAATGAAATATACTACAACGACGGATAAGACACCTATACCCATCACAAGCACTTTGTATCCCCCATTTATATTAAATTTTGAATCCAGTCTGCTTGCGGGGTATTTTCACGATTTTTCTCGCACACCACGGAGCCGTCGAGCACGAGCGCTGTCGCCGACGGCTCGGTGGGGTCCGGGACCCACAGGCCATCCAGAACCACCACCTCCGCTCGGAGGAACGTGCCACCAGCCCCACCGCCACGCTGTGCCACCAGCCCCACCGCCACGCTGTGCTGCCCCTACCACGACGACAGCCGCAGCCGGCAGATGCCGACGAGGACAGGTCCACGCGCTGTTCACGAACGAGGAACTCCGCGAGTCGTTCGACACTGTCGAGGCACTCCGTGCGGCGCACCGCCTGCAGGACGACATCGCGTGGCTCCGTACGACCGACAGCTCCACGTGGAGACACGGACCAGCGACCACGTCCGCGAGCGGCGGTAGTTCGACCGGAAACGGTGGGGTTTCTGCTATCGAGGCCTCCAGAGCGGGAGCCAGCGCTCCGGAGCGGTGGCGACCAGTTGGACCGGGTACTATCACACTGGAACCGGGACGCCCAACGGCACCGGGACCCCCGACGACAGCAGCCAGCGGCAGCCCGACACGACGAGACCAGCACCGACGACGTCCCCGGCTCGCACCTGATTCCGACCGGCCGAGGACCCGTATCCGCGAGCGGTCGCTGCCCACGAACGACCGCCCGCGCATAAGTTTTCCAGACAGAATCGGCGCAAATTTGCAGACCCAGCAAATCGGCAGTCACCCTTTATCCGACCAGAGTGACCCCGTGGTATGGACATCCCGGACACGCTGACCACGCGTCGGGCGGTACTCGGTGGCGTCGGAACGGTGCTCACTGGCGGTGGCGTCGTCTACGCCGCCCCGCATCTCGGCGCCGAGTCGAGCGAGCCGTCGGGCCCAGGGGCCCCGGGCTCGACGGGAGTGAACGGGTCTGACGGGACGAACGGCTCGAACGGGGACAGCACACGCGCCTCGCAGGACACGGGGTTCCACCACAGCACGGGGACGGCCGGCCTCGGCATCGACCTCGCTGGCCATCCCATCATGGGTTCGATGGACGCGCCCGTGGACATCTACTACTGGACCGACTACCAGTGCCCGTTCTGCAAGCGGTTCGAACACGGCGCGTTCCCGAAACTCGTCGAGAACCACGTCCGGACCGGGAACGTCCGCCTCGTCTTCATCCAGTTCCCGTATCTCAGCGAGGGGTCGATGACGGCGGCGGTGATGGACCGCTGTGTCTGGCGGCAGGTCCGGGAGTCGAACCCGAGCCACTACCTGCGCTGGCACGCGGCGATGTACGACGCCCAGGGCGAGAAGGGCTCCGGCTGGATGGCGAAGGAGAACCTCCTCGACCTGACACGCGGCGTCGAGGGCGTCGACGCGGCCGCCGTCGAGACGTGCATGGACGAACACCGGAGCGACATCGAGACGTCCCTCGAGACACACCGGAAGTACGCCGCGGAGGAACTGGGTATCGGCGGGACGCCGGCGTTCATCCTCTACAACCGCGCGGCCGAGAAGGCGGGCAAGGTGACCGGCGCACAGCCGTACGAGCGCTTCGACGAGGCGATAACACGGGTGAAGAACGCGTGAGCGGCTACCTCGAACGCCACGTCGAGGGATTCCTCGCGGCGCTGGGCTACCCGCTCACGTCCACCCCGCGGATGCTCCTCGCAGCAGGCGTCGCGGTCCTCACGTACGTCCTGCTCATCCTGAGCACCTTCCCGTCGTACTCGGCCCAGATGCTCGGGGCCGGCATCGGCTATCTGGACGACGCGCTGCTGGCGCTCACCGCGAACACGTACGCGACCATCGGCACGGTCGGGCTCGCGCTCGTCGTGACGTACGCCGTCGCGACCGGGGTGGCGCTGACGACCGCGCTCGGTCGACTCCAGTACGGCGCCGGTAGCGGCGCGAGCGGGGCGTCCAGCGTCCTCCCGGGCCTGCTCGCCTCGGGCTGTGCGAGCTGTGGGGCGGGCGTGCTGGGGCTGCTCGGCTTCGCCGGGGCACTGGCGACGCTCCCGTTCCACGGGAACCTGCTCCGGCTCGGGGGGCTTCTGCTGCTCGGCGTCTACCTCGCCCGCGTCGGCGACCCGCGCCAGTGCTCCGTCTCTCCGGCAGGTGAGAGCGCCTGAGTCCTCCGAACCAGCGGACGAGCCAGGCACCGCGCACCCGGGCAGCCTCCCCGACGACACACCTGACGGCAGGGCTCGGACAGGCAGGCGACACCACCGAGCATTTGCCGACGGACCGATACGCCCCGGACATGGGACAGGAGGAGGAGCCGAGCGCGGCCGCTCTCTTCGAGGTTCTGGCGGACGACCACTCGCGGCAGATCCTCCTCGCCGCGGACGGGGAGCCGAAGACGGCGAAGACGCTGAGCGAGTACTGCGATGTCTCGCTGGCCACCGTCTACCGCCGCGTCGCCACGCTGCAGGACCACGGCCTGCTGGAGGAGCGCTCGACCGTCGACGACGACGGGTCCCACCGCCGCCGGTTCGTGACGACGCTGGAGGAGCTCCACGTCGACCTGTCGGAGGGCGACCTCTCGGTGGCCGTCGAGGTAAGCGACGACCTCGCGGACAGCTTCACGTCGCTCTGGAGTGACCTCCGTGAGAACACGTGATACAGCCCTCCTTCCTCGTCGTGAAGCTTGTCGCGCTCGTGCTCAGCCTGGTCGTCGCCGGACTGGCGTTCCACGGCTACCGCCGGAGCGGAAACCAGCCGATGCTGTTCGTCTCGGGCGGGTTCGTCTGCATCGGCGTCGGCGCCGTCTGCGAGGGCCTCATCTACCTCGTCTTCGATACGACGCTGTTCTCCGCGGCGCTCGTCCAGGCCGTCGTCGTCTCGAGCGGGATGCTGCTGGTGCTGGCGTCGCTGACGCTCGGCGAGGAGTGAGCCGGGCGGGAGTCGGCCGCCTGGAGGCACCAGATGCGTCTCTTCATCTCGCTGCATCCAGCCGTCGTCGAGCCTGCCAGGGGCTCGTCACCACGTCGTCCCGGGGAGAGAGCACGGCTACAGCAGCCCGAGCCCGAGCAGGCCCCCGCCCGAGTCGTCGACGTTGCCGAGGCCGTCGTCGCTGGAGTCCAGCCCGAGGGCACTGGCGACATCGAGGAGCCCCGCGCCGCTCTCGGTCTCGCTCAGGCCCACGTCCTCTGCCGAGTTCTGCAGCTCCAGACGGGCGTCGGCGGCGCTCAGTCCGTCGGCCATGAGCTGGCCGGCGGCGCCGGCGACGTGGGGAGCGGCCATCGACGTACCCGAGAGGCGGGTGTAGCTCCCGCCGAGGTAGGTGGAGTAGATCTCCGTCCCGGGCGCGGCGATGTCGACCGCCGGGCCCTGACTGGAGTAGTCCGCCAGCGAATCGTCGCGGTCGGTCGCGCTGACCGCGACCGTGTAGTCGTTCGCGGCCGGGTAGGACACACAGTCCGTACAGGGGCCGCTGTTGCCGGCGGCCGTCGCGAGGAAGACCCCCTCGGCGTGGGCGTACTCGCAGGCGTCCCGGACAGCCTCGGAGGGCGAACTCGACCCAAGCGAGAGGCTCCCCACGTCGTACCCCTGGTCGGCAGTCCACTCGATACCCTTCGCCACGTCGGAGGAGAGCCCCGACCCCGGCGCCGTCAGCACCTTCACCGCGTGGAGGGTGGCCGCGGTCGAGATGCCCTCGACACCCTCCCCGTCGTCGACGGCGTCGGCGATGCCCGCACAGTGGGTGCCGTGGCCGTTGTCGTCCTGCCACTCGCTGCTCTGGATTCCCCCGAGGAACGCGGTACCCTCGCCGAGGTTGGCCGCCAGGTCGCCGTGGGTGACGTCGATACCCGTGTCGATGATGGCGATGTCGGCGCCCGCGCCCGTCTCGCCGTTCCCGTGGGCGACGTCCGCGTCGGTCCGGTCGATACCCCACGGAACCTCGCCGAGCGCCCGCATCTCGATGTCGCGCTCGACGTACCTGACCGACGGGTCGTCCGCGAGCGCGGTGAGCGCCCTCGCCGGCAGGTCGACCGTCACCGCGTCGAACGAGAAATCGTACCGGGTCGCGACCGCGAGCTGTTCTGCCGCACGCCTGCCGGCGTGGTCGCGATAGCCCACCGTCGCCCGGACCGTCTCCGTGGCCGTGTCGATTCCGTCCGGACTCGCGGCCGCCGACCCGGCCACCGAGACCAGGCCGGGGACCGCGAGGCTACCGCCCGCTGTTCTGAGAACGTCCCGCCGCGTCCGAGTGCCATCCACTACCATGATGCACCCGACGTGCCGGTGGCACAGGTGTACCTATTGTTCGGCTAAACCGTACCGTTTCGGCGCCTGCGGAGCTCGGACCGTGCACTTCGAAGCCGAAACCGCGTGCCTGTGGAACCGAAACCGCGAGCGGCCGGGCCGTCACCGGGCCCGGCTCAGGGGGAACTGCCGTCGTCGCGGATGAACGCTTCCAGTTCGAACTCGATATCGACGCGCTGACTGGGCTGGGTCTCGCCCCACGTCGTGTTGTCGACGACGACGACCGGCTCTCCGGGCGAGACCGCCGACCCCTGCGAGGTAGCCTCCGTGCGCTGTTCGCTCAGCGCGTCGACGAACCGGAGCTGGTCGGCCGCGTCCGTCCGGTACGTCTCGAAGTCCGGGCGTCGGAAGGTGAGCACGTCGACGTTCCGGTCCGCCACGACGGAGAAGAACAGCACCGTCTGTCGGTCGAACGAGAGCGGCACGGCCTCGAACTGGTCCGTCTCCAGGGTGACCGAGCGCGAGACGTCTTTCACCGTCTCCTTCCGGAGGCTCCCACCCGAGCCACCGTCCGCCCCGTCGCCCGAACCGCCCGAGTCATCCGAGCCACCCGAGCCGAGGCCGGAGACGCTACTGCACCCGGCGGTGGCGAGCACACCCATCGTGGCGAGCACTCCGCGACGCGTCGTCTGTCCCATACCCCACCCCTGGCGATGCTCCCCCTTGGTTAGGTCCCGCCAAGCGCTCTCGGACCGGGGACCTGCGGCTACCGGGCGTGGCAGCCGAAGAAATGAACGACGGGGCGGAGCGACGTTACGCGATCGCGTCCGTCGTCGCGTCGCTCGTGGTACCGTCGGTCGTTTCGCTCGTCTCCGTGAGCGACGACGGACTGCTCGGCGGACTCGGTGTGCCGCCATCGCCGTCACCGGAGGACTCGACGACCGTGTTGTCGTTGGCGTCGACGTCGACGACATCGTTGTCGTTGGTGACGTCGGTACCGCCGTCGACGGTGGTCGTGTTGACCTCGACGTTCTGCGGGTTGACGGAGATGTCGTTCTCGCCCCGCTCACCCTCGGAGAGGGTGTTGCCGCTGACGGTCAGGCCGACGACATCGTTGTCGTTGCGGACCTCGTCGTCGTGGTTGGTGCCGTCGTCGCCGCCGTCCGAACTCTCGTTGTAGCGCTGGACGACGTTGTTGTCGTTGGCGTCGGCGTCGACCACGTCGTTGTCGTTGACGATGTCGCCGTCGCCGGACTCGTCGGTCGTGCCGTCGGAGCCGCTGTCACCGGACTCGTCGACCACGGCGTTGGCGTTGGCGTCGGCATCGACGACGTCGTTGTCGTTGATGATGTCGCCGTCGCCGCCCCCGTCGCTGGTGCCGTCGGAGCCGTCGTCGTTCGCACCGTCGCGAACGGCGTTGTCGTTGGCGTCCAGGTCGACGACGTCGTTGTCGTTCACGATGTCACCGTCGCCGTCACCGCCGGCGGTCGTGCCATCGTTGCCGCCGTCGTTGGTCCCGTCGTCGGGGTTGTTGTCGTTGGCGTCGACGTCGGCGACATCGTTGTCGTTGATGATGTCACCGTCGCCGCCCTCGTCGGCCGTCCCGTCGCCACCACCGTCGGTGGAGTTGCCGGTTGGGCCGTTGTCGTTGCCGTCCAGGTCGACGACGTCGTCGTCGTTGATGATGTCGCCGTCGCCGTCGCCCTCGTCGCGGGTGCCGTCGTCGCCACCGGCGCTGCTACCGGGGAGGTCCCCGTCCCCGTCGACGACGTCGTTGTCGTTGATGATGTCGCCGTCACCGGACTCGTCGTCCGTGCCGGTGCTGTTCCGACCCGGTGCATCGGGGTCGGCGTCGACGACATCGTTGTCGTTGGTGATGTCGTTGTCACCGTCGGTGGCCCCGTCGCGGGACTCGCCCGTACCGGGGTCGACGACATCGTCGTCGTTGATCACGTCTCCATCCTCCTCACCGGGTTCGCACTGCAGGTCGTCGTCGGAGTTCGAACTGCCAGCCTGACTTGACTGAGGCGTGTCGCTGCCGAGGTTCGGCAGCTGTTGCCCGACATCCATCGAGGCGGGCGTCTCACCCGACGCGACACTGGACTGACCGCCGACCGCGGCGGGGGTCAGCACCAGTGAGAGTGCGACCGCGGCTGCAATCGTCGTGCGTACCATGCATCAGCCGGTGGGGCCATACAGCCCTATCAACGACAGCGGCCGTTCAGACCAGTTCACGAACTTACAGGCGGTGTAAGTTCCACAATCGACCGCCGGCACCCGATTGCGCAGATTCGGACGCTCTCGTGGGAACGAGTTCGCCCCCGAAGCTATCGGACCGATTATCTCGCGACAACAGTTTCAGGAGATGCTTAGAGTGGCGATAGCGCTAGATGTCGGAAGGCTGGTCTGCAGTCGCGGCCTGTCATCGGCCAGCGACGGTGCGGCGCCGACCGGGCGGAAAGTAGCATCGGCGGGCGACGATGCCGCGGCTATCGGCCGTACAGTGGTCGGTCGAAATCGCAGACGAAGCCGGGCTCGTCGTTCGCGAGACGGAGGCCCCGGGAAGTGTCACTCGACCGTGACGCTCTTCGCGAGGTTGCGCGGCTGGTCGATCTCGCGGTTGAGCATATCGGCCGAGTGGTACGAGAGCAGCTGGAGCTGGACGTTCGTGAGGAGACTCGTCAGGTCCGAGTCCGTCTCCGGAACCCGGAGCACCTCGTCGGTGCACGCCGAGACGTCGACGCCCTCCGGCGCGATGGCGACGATGTCGGCACCACGGGCCTGGACCTCCTTGGCGTTGTTGAGGGTCTTCTCGTCGCGCTCCCCGCCGGTGAAGACGGCGAAGACGACGGTGTCGGGCGTGACGAGCGCGAGCGGCCCGTGCTTCAGTTCGCCCGCCGCGAAGCCCTCGGCGTGCTCGTAGGTGATCTCCTTGAACTTCAGCGCGCCCTCCTTCGCGACCGGGCAGGCGACGCCCTGGCCGATGAAGAAGTACGCCTCCTTGTGGACGTGGTTGCGGCAGACGCGCTCGGCCTCGGAGGTGCCGAGCACCTCGCCGATCTGGTCGGGGAGGCGCTGGAGCGACTCGAGGTAGGACGCGCGGTCCTCGCGGGGCGTCCCGGGCTCGACGTCGTCGATGATGCGCTCGGACAGGAGCGCGAGCGTCGTGACCTGCGAGGAGAACGTCTTCGTCGCGGCGACCCCGATCTCGGGACCGGCGCGGATGTACAGCGGCGTCTCCACCTCGCGGGCCGCGGTCGACCCGACGACGTTCGTAACGGTCGTCGTGCGCGCGCCCATATCCTGGGCCTTCCGGAGCGCACTGAGCGTGTCGGCGGTCTCCCCGCTCTGGGTGACCGCGACGACCAGCGTGTCCCCGGTCGCGGGGATGTCACCGCTGGCGTACTCGCTGGCGCGGTAGGCGTTGGCCGGGACGCCCGCCTTGTTGAGCAGGCGGGCGGCGTAGAGCCCGGCGTGGTAGGAGGTCCCGCAGGCGACGAACTGGACGGCCGCGACGCCCTCGAACGTCCCCGGCGGGAAGTTCTCGAGCGAGACGTCGCCGTCGTCGACACGGCCCTGCAGCGCGTTGGTGATGGCCTCGGGCTGGGTGTCGATCTCCTTGTGCATGAAGTGGTCGTACTGGCCCTTGCCGGTCTCCTCGGCGTCCCACTCGACGACCTCGCGCTCGCGCTGGACCTCGTCGCCGTCCGCGTCGGTCACGCGGAGGCCGTCGGCCGACAGCATCGCCGTGTCGCCGTCCTGCAGGTAGGCGACCTCGTCGGTGTGCTCGAGGAAAGCGGGCACGTCGCTCGCGATGTAGGTGGCGTCGTCGTCGAAGCCGACGACGAGCGGGGAGTCCTCGCGGGCCGCGAGGATGCGGTCCGCGGACTCGGCGACCGCGACGATGGCGTAGCTCCCGGCGATGTCGTCGACGGCACGCTCGAAGGCACCCGTCAGGTCCTCGGTCGCTGCCTGGTAGCGCTCGATGAGGTGCGGGACGACCTCCGTGTCCGTCTCGCTGGTGAACTCGCGGCCCTCGGCCTCGAGTTCCTCGCGGAGCTCGTCGTAGTTCTCGATGATGCCGTTGTGGACGACCGCGACCTCGCCCGTCTCGCCCGTGTGCGGGTGGGCGTTCTCGTCGGTCGGGGCGCCGTGGGTCGACCAGCGGGTGTGGCCGATGCCGAGCTGTCCGCGCGGGACGTCGTCGACGATGGCGTGCTTCAGCTCGGTGACCTTCCCGGCGTTCTTCTCGACCCGGATGTCCTGCCCGTTCCGGACGGCGATGCCGGCCGAGTCGTAGCCGCGGTACTCCAGGTTCTCCAGCCCGGAGACGAGGCGGTACGCGGTGTCTTCGGTTCCCACGCAGCCGATGATGCCACACATGGTCAGCCCCCTCGCTGGCCGGCAGGGCTGACGGCGGGCGTGCCGTGGTCGTCGGGCGATCGGGGACGTCGGAACCGGGTCGCAGGTATCTGGTGGGTCATTGGTCGAATCACACGGAGCCGGGGGGTCCGTCTCTCCGTGACCATCCAATGAGCAGTACGTTCCATTACTATCGGCCGGGTAAGCGGACCGACCGCGTCAGCATCCGGGGCCGGAGGGAGTACGGATGACAGTATAGCCGTAATACCGCGGTTTGCACACGCGTTCCCGCCGGTCGGCGGCTATTACGAGCGTAATAATCGCCGCGACAACCGATTTGTCAGACGATAAGCGGCCGGCGTGGGTCGTCACCGTATCGACATCCCCGCCGTGACGGACCCGGTGGGGGTCGTGCAAGTACCGGTGAGCACCGCCGGGACGGACCGGGCGGGGACGGCTACCGCTCCGGCTCCTCGCCGGGCAGGACGATGATGTTCTCGCGCCCGACGGCGACCTTCTCGATGTAGCCCTCCGCCTCCATCGTCGAGAGGAGGCGGCTCACCTTCGATTTCGACCAGTCCGACAGCTCCACGATGTTCGACTGCCGGATGCGACCCTCGTTTCGCCGCAGCAGGTCCACCACGAACTGCTCCTCCTCGGAGAGCCGCGCCGCCGACGGGATGCCGGCCGTCGATTCGGGCTCGTCGTCGGACAGGCGGTCGGCGACTCTCGTGGCGGCCACGGCATCGGACAGCCAGTCGCGAACGCTGGTGAGCAACGCGAGGACGGCCGCGACCCCGACGAGGAACAGCCCGAGCAGTGGGAAGGTGAACGCCAGCTGGAGCTCACCGACACCGGTCCCGAGGACGGCGAACGAGGGGCGGGCGATAACCCCGGGTTCCGAGGGGGCGAGCGTGGCTGTCGGCTGGGTGGTGGTCGTGAATGTCATAGCTACAGGATGAATCGCTGGGTCAGAGTCCGCGGTCGATGACCAGGACAGCCGTCAGTGCCGTGTGGATGGCGAGGACGGCGGCCGCCGCGACGCGGAAAGAGACCGCGAGCGCGGCGACGGGGCCGAACCACGCGAGCGCCAGCAGGCCGACGCCAAGGGCGTTCGCGCCCACGAGCGCCCGGGACCACCCACCGCCAGCAGGAGGCTCGTCCGGAGTGGCATCGTGCTCGTCGCCCGGAACTGGGGCGCCGAGGTAGGGCGCGAAGTGGTCGGCCGTCACGGTCGGCGTCACGGTCTCGTTCGACTGGTCGTAGTCGACGAGGCCGAGGCTGTCCAGCTTGGGGAGATGGCACTGATAGAGCGAGAGGTACGTCCGCTGGCACGCCTCGGCCGACGGGCCGCCGTGGTCCTGCCCGTGCTCCCGGCTGGCGACCCATTCGGCGAGCCGGTCGACCTCGACCGGCCCCTCGTGGTCCAGCAGGCACCGAAGCGCGTACCGGCGACGTTCCTCCTGGAGTGCGTGGAAGAACTCGTCGGCCGAGAGTCCGGGCGGCGACGTACCAGCGGGGGCCGACGGCGGCCCCGATTCCTCCTCGGCGGCCGGCTCCGCCGGGGGAGCGCCATCGCGTGTCGCTGTCATCGACCCACCGTTGGCAACAGAGGCATACAAACGACCGAGATTGTTGTCACCTGTTTCACTCCGTTGCACGGCCCGAGACGCCCTTAGACCGTGCATAGCGTCGCTGTTCGGGACGATGCCGGACCCCACCTGAACCGAAGGGCGCGACAGGACTGGACGAGACATCGAGTACCGGTCGGCCGTCGGGCGCAGCGTGCGTAGACAGCGACTCACTCGTCGGCCCCGGCGTACACCCGCGTGTGCAGCCCCGCGTTCGAGCCGAGGTCGAGGGCGAACCCGAGCAGGAGTGAGAGGCCACCGGCCACCAGCAGCGACGGGGAGCCGTCGAGGGAATCACCCGCGGGGGCCACGACGCTCGAGAGCAACAGCACGAGCGCCACCACCACGCCGACCGCGCCGACGGCGTACAGCGCGAGGAACGACCGGACCGGGCCGGGCCCACCGTCGCGCCGGAGCCGCCAGAAGAAGTTCCGAAGCAACAGCACGGAGGTCTTCGGGACGAACGTCTTCAGGTCGATGTGGCTGTCCCACTCCTCGTCCTCGTAGAAGAACTCGGAGGGGGTCTCGACGTCGGCGATGGGCATCCCGTGGGCGTTGAGCCGGACGAGCAGGTCGTTCGCGAAGCCGTAGTCCTCGTACAGCGTATCGAGGTCCAGCTCCGTCAGCGCGTGCTGGGAGATGACGGTGTAGCCGTTCTGCGGGTCGGTCATCCGCCAGTAGCCACTCGAGATGCGGGTCAGCCCGGTCAGCATGAGGTTCCCGAACAGGCGGAACGGCGGCATCCCCGTCCAGTCCTCGCGGCGGAGCAAGCGGCTGGCCTTCACGTACTCGGCCTCGCCCTCGACCACGGGGTCGAGCAGGCGCGGCAGCACGTCGGGGTCCATCTGCGCGTCGCCGGCCATCACCGCCGTCGCGTCGATGTCGTCGGCGAGCGCGCGCCGGTAGCCGGTGAGGATGGCCCCGCCGACGCCCTGGTTGTCGTCGTGCTGGATGGGGACCCAGCGTTCGTCGAACGCGCCGTGGATGGAGCCGTCGTCGAGGGCCTCCGCCTCGCGAGCGGTCGCGACGGCGTCGTTGATCTCCGCCCAGGTGTCGTCGGTCGAGGCGTCGTCGACGAGGTAGACGCGGTCGACGAACTCGGGCATCGTCTCCACCACCCGACCGACCAGCGTCTCCTCGTTGTACGCCGGGACGACCACACCGACGGTGTGGTCCCTATACACGGTCGACACCCCCTGCCGCCGGGTGGACGACGCCGGACCGACCCGGCACGCCCATCGTCAGCGAGACGTGAGTCATCACGTCCCCGTGGAGGGTACAACGAGTTTACTATGAGATAGACAATCTGCGAGAGCGGAGCGTTAGCGACCGCGTAAGGCCCTCTCGAAACCGTACCACGGGGCCACCCCGCCAACAGATATGACGAAATGTCGATATTTCCGGCGAAAGGAAGATATTTCCCAAGAATATCACTCAGAAATCTAAAATCGTGGAGCGGGACGGGGGACCAGGACCGGGGCGCTCAGTCCAGCACCGACCGGTACACCTGCGCGAGGTGGCGTGCGGTCTCGTCGATACCCAGTTCGTCGACCGTCGCGCGGCCGTCCGAGCGGCCGTCGGCGTCGAGGACGCGTTCGAGGGCGGCCGCGAGGCCGGCCTCACCCTCGGCGATGGCGCAGTTGGCGACCCCGTCGAGGGCGTCGGCGGCGAAGCCGACATCGCGGGAGACGACCGGGAGGTTGCAGGCGGCGGCCTCCCGGACCACCATCGGCCCGCTCTCGCGGTCGGAGGTCACGAGCAGCGCGTCGCTCGCCGCCATGTAGTACGGCATCGCCTCGTAGTCGACGCCCGAGACGGTCCGGAGGGTGGCGTCGGGGACCTGCTCGACCACGCGCTCGGCCAGTGGGTGGTTCTTCACCGGCCGGTCGGGGGCGTAGGGGAACAGCACGACGCGCTCGTCGGGGGCCCAGCCCAGGTGGTCGCGGGCCGCGTCCTGAGGGATGGGCCGGAACAGGTCCGTGTCCACGCCGAACGGGACGAGGTCGTGGTCGGTGTCGAGGTCCGCGGCCATCGACGGCCACGGGACGACCGTCCGGTCGGCGAAGCGGGCCGAGAGCCGGCTGGTCCGCGAGAGCCAGCCCGGGCCCTGCAGGTCCGAGCCCCAGAGCGTCAGCACCACCGGGCGGGTCGGCTGGGCGAGCGCGAGCGGCCCGAGCATCCCGTAGTTGGCGTGGACGAGGTCGAACTCCTCCAGCCCACGCCCCAGCGTCCGGAGCGCGAACGCGAGGTACTCGCGAGGGCCCCGGCCCCGTTCGCGCCCGTCACGGGTCGGGACCGAGACCGTCTCGCACTCGATGCCCAGGGCCTCCAGCCCCTCGACCTGCTTCTCGAAGAACGACCGGCGCGAACTCGTCAGCTGCAGGACGCGCAGGCCGGAGACGGCCTCCCGGAGGTCGTCGTCGGGGGTGTCGGCGGTCGTGTTGGCCGCCGGGGCCGTCCCTGCGGTGCCGTCCGGGGTGTCGTCGCCAGTGTCGGCCGCGGCACCATCCGGAGTGTCGCCCGCGCCGCCGGACGCGTCCGGAGCCGGGACCGACGCCGGGCGCTGTCCGCCGTCCCGGAGGAGTGGCGTCCCCGCGAGGGGGATACCGTCCACATCGGGGCTGGCGCGGTCGCCGGCGTCGCCACCGTCGTCGGTCCGGTCACGGTCGCCGACGGCGGGGCCACGGAGCGCCACCGGCACCCCGGACCGAGACCACTCGCTCCCCGTCAGTGACGGGGGGTCGTCGGGGTCAGTCATCGGCGGGGGCGACCGTCGCCGTGGAGTCGGTCCCGGCGCCGGTCGGCGGTGTCTCGTCGCGCAGTGCGGCCAGGACGACCTCGGTGGTGTCGACCGTGTCGGCGAGTAGAGCCTCGCGGCGGTCGGCCCAGTCACCGCCCTCCTCGCCGGCGAGGATGCGCTCGGCGGTCGAGAGGGCGCGCTGGTGCCGGAACGAGCCCTGGCAGTTGTAGAGGAGGCCGTAGCGGGCCTCCACCTCGTCCGTGTAGCCCATCCGCAGGGTGTTCACGTAGACCGCCGGGGTGCCGAGGACGGCGCTCTCGACGGCCATCGTCGCCCCCTCGCCGACGAACAGGTCGGCGGCGGCGAGCAGGTGGTGCATCCGGTGGGGTGCGACGCTGGCGCGGCGGTCCTCGAGGTCGGGCGGGAGGTCCACCTCGCTCGTCACGAGCACCTCCGCGCCCGTTGCCTCGAGGCGCTCGACGGCGTCGGCCATGTCCTCGAAGCCGCCCTGCCCCACGTCGTGCGAGGCGTCCCACGCGGTCAGGCGGAGGACGACGAACCGGTCGTCCGGGTCGAGGCCGGCCGCCGCCACGACCGCGGGGTCCGGCTCGAAGCGGTCCGGGTGGAGGTAGGCGAGTTCGTGGTAGCCCGGGTAGGTGTGGTGCTCGTCGGGCACGTCGCCGTGGTAGCACTCGGGCGTCCACACCTCGTCGGCGAACGGGAACGTGACCCGGTTGCCGGGCGCGTGCTCGGTGTCGGTGAAGACGACCGAGCGGGCCCCGACGAGCGGCGCGACGTGTGCGACGGCGGTGCCGCCGATGGCGGTCATCACGTCCGGGTCGATGGCCCGCGCACGGCGCAGCAGCCGCGCCTCGTAGGTGAGCTGGGTCACCGCGAGGTTGAGCAGGCTCCCGCGGTCGCCCGCGAGGGCCTCGTACGCCAGCCCGTACTCCTCGAGCAGGTCACAGACCACCTCCAGGTCCTTGCAGAAGACGTGGACCTCGTGGCCCGCGTCCTCCAGCTCGCGGATGGCGTGCCTGAAGAAGTGGACGTGGCCGGGGTGCTGGATGGTGACGACGTACTTCATTGGGTTCTGGGCGTGGTGTCGTGGCTCACGGGTCACAGCGTGCGGTAGGTCAGGCCCGCCTCCTGGGCCCGCTCCTCCTCGACGGTGCCCATCACGTCGAGCAGGACGGGGTCGTCGTTGAGCGACTCCGCCATCGCCTCGACGTCGAGGTCCGCGTACGCCTCGTGCGGCGTGGCGAGGACGACGCCGTCGTACCCCTCGAAGTCGGGGTCGTCGACGGTGTCGATGCCGAACTGGTCCCGGATGGCCTCGTCCGGCGCGTGCGGGTCGTGGCCCTCGACGTCGATGCCGTACGTGTCGAGTTCCGTGATGACGCCGCCGACCTCGGAGGTGCGGATGTCGCCGACGTTGGGCTTGTAGGACAGCCCGAGGACGAGCAGGCGGCAGTCCTTGAGGACCTTCCCGCTCTCGTTGAGTGCCCGCAGCGCCAGTTCCGCGGCGTGTTTGGGCATGTACTCGTTGACCTCGCGGCCCGTGAGGATGAGGTCGGGCGAGTAGCCCGCGCGCTCGGAGCCGTGCGCGAGGTACAGCGGGTCGACAGGGATGCAGTGCCCCCCGACCAGGCCGGGACGGTAGTCGTGGAAGTTCCACTTCGTGCCGGCGGCGTCGAGGACCTCGTCGCTGTCGATACCGATGTGGTCGCAGATGATGGCGAGTTCGTTGACCAGCGCGATGTTGACGTCGCGCTGGACGTTCTCGGTCACCTTCGCGGCCTCGGCAGTCTCGATGTTGGGCGCACGGTAGATGCCGGCATCGACGACCATCCCGTACAGCGCGGCGAGTTCGTCGAGCGTCTCCTCGGTGTCGCCGCTGACGATCTTCATCACGTCGCGCAGGCCACGGCCCTCGTCACCCGGCGAGAGGCGCTCGGGCGAGTAGCCGAGGTTGAACTCCTCGGTCATCTCGAGTCCGGAGGCCGCCGCGATCTCCGGGCCGAGGACATCGCGCGTGACGCCGGGGTACACCGTCGACTCCAGCACGACCGTCGCGCCCTCGGAGAGGTACTCGCCGACGGTCCGCCCGGCGGCCTTCACGAAGTCGAGGTTCGGGTTCTTGGTGTCGTCGACCGGCGTCGGGACCGTGATGATGACGTAGTCGGCCTGCGAGATGTGGGCCTCGTTGGCCGTGAACTCGATGTCGCTGGCGGCGACGGCCTCGTCACCGTGGTCGCCGGTGACGTCGACGCCGCTGTCGAGGCGCTCGACCTTGTCCGGGTCGATGTCGAAGCCGACCACGTCGAGCCCCTCCTCGTCGAAGCCGAGACTGAGCGGGATGCCGACGTAGCCGAGACCGACGACACAGACGGTCGCGCTCTCGGGCACCGTCTCGGCGAACTCCTGCTGGACACTCCCGCTCATGCGAGGGCATTCACCCCCTCGAGGTCCGCGGGGAGGTCACGGTGTTCGGCAGGCGACCCCATCGCGAGCGTCTCCGGCGGCACGTCCTCGGTCACGACGGCGCCGGCGGCGACGAACGCCCCCTCGCCGACGGTGACGCCAGGCAGCAGGGTCGCGTTCGCGCCGACGGAGGCGCCGTCCTCGATGGTCGGCCCCTCCATCTCGACGTCCTTGCGGACCGGGTACGGGTCGTTCGTCAGCGTCGCCTTCGGCCCGACGAAGACGTTCGAGCCGATGGTCGTCTGGCGCGGGACGTAGACGCCCGTCTGGAGGCTCACGTCCGAGCCGATGGTGACGGCCCCGTCGATGACGGTGTCCGTTCCGACGACCACGTCGTCGCCGATGACGGTCGCCTCGCGGATGAGGGCGTTGTGGCCGGTCGTCAGTCCGTCGCCGGCCTCGACGCCCGTGTAGACGATGGTCCCCGCGCGGACGGTCGCGCCGTCGCCGAGGACGGTCGGTTCGGGGTGGTCCGGGTGCTGGTAGCCGACCGTGGCGCCGTCGTCGACGTGGCAGTCATCGCCGAGCTGGGCGGGCATGGTCAGACCACCATCTCCACTGTCGGCCGCCGGTTCTCGACACTGCCGAGGGCCTTCCCGAGGCCCAGGAGCAGTGCGGCGATTCCCAGTACGGCGATGAGTGTTCTCGTGTGTGTCATGGTTGAGGGCGGTAGCGGGTTGGGCTACTCGCTCGTGTCAGCCGCTGGGGGACGTGCCGGCTTTCTTATCCGTGAGGTAAGCACCGTCTTAGGGCCGTGCTAGGGCCGAAATCGGCTGTTTCACTCTCGAGGCGGAGACGTGAGACCGGTGTCAGCAAGGGGTCCGAACCGCGACCGGCCGCCCTGACAGACCGAACAGGAAGGACGCTACCGCACCGCGACCGACCGCCCGACAGACCGAGCAGGAAGGACGTTACCGCACCGCGACCGGCTGTTCGACGGGGGTCCGCTCGTCCGCGAGGTCCTCGATGAGCCGGGACAGGCGGAGTGCCCGGAGGCCGTCCTCGGCGGTGACGACCGGCTCTGCGTCCGTGGTCGCGGCCTCGACGAACGCCGACAGCTCGTTCTTCAGCGGCTCGCGCTTCTCGACGGAGACCCGCTCGACGACGTTCTCGTGGTGGTAGGTGACGTCGCCGTTCTCCTCGACGTACTCGGGGGCGGACTGGCGGTGGATCTCGATGGTCTGGTCGATGTAGTCGACCTTCACCCGGCAGTTCTCCGCCGAGAGCGAGAGCTGGCGCTCCTTCTCCTGTGTGACCCGGCTGGCGGTGAGCTGGCCGACGACGCCGGAGTCGAACTGGAGGTTCGCGGCGGCGTAGTCCACGTCGTCGTTGCCGATGGCGTCGAGGGTGACGACCTCCTCGTCGACGAGCGCGGTCACGATGTCGATGTCGTGGATCATCAGGTCCATCACCGCCGAGTCGTCGATGTCGCGGTCGACCGGGGGACCGAGCCGCCGGGCGTCGACCGCGATGACATCGAGGTCCTCGACGATGTCCATCAACTTGCGGGTGGCAGGGTTGAACCGCTCGATGTGGCCGACCTGGAGCGTGACCCCGCGGTCCTCGGCGAACTCGACGAGGCGGTGGCCGTTCTCCGGCTCCGCGACGAACGGCTTCTCGACCAGCACGTGGACGCCCGCGTCGATGCACTCGCGGACGGTCTCGTAGTGGTACTCCGTCGGGACCGCCACGGAGACCACGTCCACGCCGTCGAGCAGGTCGTCCATCGAACGGAACTCGGTGCCGTACGTCTCGGCGACCTGCGTGGCGCGCTCGGTGTCGGCGTCGAAGACGCCGCGCAGCTCTGCCTCGGGCAGTTCGCGGTAGACGCGGGCGTGGTTCTGTCCCATCGTCCCCACGCCGATGACGCCGGCCCGGACCGGGGCGGCGCTAGACACGAGGCACCTCCATGCCGGCGGCGGCGTCGGCGATCCGTTCGAGGGCCGCCTCGTCGAGGCCGGGATGGACCGGCAGCGAGAGCACCTCGTCCGTGAGCCGCTCCGCGACCGGGAGGGAGTGGGCGGCCCCCTCGTAGGCGTCCAGTTCGGGGATGAGTTCGGGATAGTAGACCGCCGAGCCGACGCCGCACTCGTCGAACCGGTCACGGACGGCCTCGCGGTCGTCCGTCCGGACCGTGTACTGGTGGTACGCGTGCTGCCGGTCGTCGGGTTCCGTCGGCGTCCGGAGCGGCGTGTCCGCGAGCGCCGCATCGAGCGCGGCGGCGTTCTCGCGGCGGGTCTCGGTGAACTCGGGGAGCTTCTCCAGCTGAGCGCGGCCGATGGCGGCCGCGAGGTTCGTCATCCGGTAGTTGTGCCCCAGCTCGACGTGCTCGTACGAGTCACCGTCGACCGGCCGTCCGTGGTCGATGAACCGCTCGAGCGCGTCGGCCACGTCCGGGTCGTCGGTCGTGACCATCCCGCCCTCGCCGGTGGTCATGTTCTTCGTCGGGTAGAACGAGAACGTGGCCGCGTCCGCGAGCGAGCCGACCGGCTCGCCCCCGTACGAGGCACCGTGGGCCTGCGCAGCGTCGGCGACGAGCGCGGCGTCGTACTCGTCGGCGAGTTCGCGGAAGCGGTCCATGTCGGCCGGCAGCCCGTACAGGTGGACGGGGACGATGGCCGAGACCGGCCCGTCGATGGCCCGGATGCGTGCCTCGACCGCCTCGGGGTCGAGATTGAACGTCTCGAGGTCCACGTCGGCGAACTTCGGGATGCCACCCGCGAACCGGATGGCGTTGGCCGTGGCGACGAACGAGAACGGTGTCGTGACCACCACGTCGCCGGGACCGACGCCGACGGCCTCGAGCGCCGCGTGGAGCGCGGTCGTCCCGTTCGTGGTGGCGACGGCGTGGTCGGTCCCGCAGTGGTCGGCGAACTCGGCCTCGAAGGCCGCGACCTCCTCGCCGGCCGCGAGCATCCCCGAGTCGAACACGTCCGCGACCCGCTCGCGCTCGGCGACGCCGAGCTGCGGGTCGGCGATGGGGACCTCGCTCACGCCGAACGCACCCCCTGCATCGTCCGGTCACCACGCGTCACACCGCCCGCCGTGGCCGTCGACGGCGGCGCTGTCTGTCTCCTGTGTCGTCGGACGCCCCCGTCGAGGGGCGCCCGTGGTGGTACTGTTGTCATGGATCAGTCAGGCGGCCGGACCGCCCGGTTCTGTTCCGTGGATGGACACGACACGGTTTTCTTATAGAGGCGGTAAGCGGCTGAACCGCACACTGGCGGGCGGTAAGGCGTCCAGTAAGGCCGTTCAGGGAGCGAGCATGTCGGCGGAGGGATGGTTAGGTGGCCCGTATCAGCCGGAACGATGCCGAACGGTCTGGCCCGCTTTTGTCCGGTCGTACGATAGACCCGAGCAATGAGTCGCCCCCTCCGGTCGACAGGAGACCTGCTGGTCGCACTCGCGTGGACGCTCGCGGCCGGCGCAGCCGTCCTGACCGGCCTGCCACCGGGAACCGTCAGGACCGTTCTGGCGGTCCCGCTCGTCGTACTGCTCCCCGGCTACAGCCTCGTCTCGGCGCTGTTCCCCGAGGCGCTCGGGACCGACACCGCAGGCGAGGACGAGACGATGAGCCTCACGGGGGTCGAACGATTCGGCCTCTCGGTCGTCCTGAGCATCGTGCTGGTCCCGATGGTCGGGTTCGTCGTGAACTACACGTACGGGTTCTTCCTCCGGCCGCTGCTGCTGGCGGTCTGTGGCCTGACCGTCTTCCTCGCGCTGGTGGCCGTCCTCCGCCGGCTCTCGCTCCCGAGCGAGCGACGCCACGCCGTCTCGCTCGGCGCCTGGTTCGACGAGACCACCGGCTCCTTTCTCTCGGTGGCGCGCCGTGACCTCCGGATGTCGCCGGCGCTGAAGCCCTCGACCAGCGGCCAGCAGCTCCTCAACGTCTTCTTCGTCGTGAGCCTGCTGACGCTCGCGGCGACCGCGGGCTACGCCACCGTGACGCCCCCGCAGGACGACGAGCCGTTCAGCGAGTTCTACCTGCTGACGCAGACCGAGAACGGCGAGTTCGTCGCCGAGGACCTCCCCACCGAGTTCGCGGCCGGCGAGTCCCGTGACCTGTACGTTGCCATCGGCAACCACGAGGGCCAGCGCGTCCCGTACACGGTCGTGATGACGCTCGATGGGCAGGAGAGAGACCGGTTCAGCACCACCATCGGCGCCGGGCAGACGGAACGGGTCCGGGCGACCGTCTCGCCCCAGCAGACCGGGGACCGCCTCCGGCTCTCCTTCCTCCTCTACCGGGGCGACGTCCCCGAGAACCCGACACCGGAGAACGCGTACCGCGAGTCGCGGCTCTGGGTCTCCGTCGGGGGCTCGTAGATGTGGCCGTGGGGACATCTCGCGCTGGGCTACCTGCTGTACTCGCCCGCCGTGCGCCTGCTCCGGCGGCGGGGCCCGTCCGCGGCGGGCGCGCTCGCGCTCGCGCTCGGGACCCAGTTCCCCGACCTGCTCGACAAGCCACTCGCGTGGGTGCTCGGCGTGACGAGCCAGGGCTACACCGTCGGCCACTCCGTCTTCGTCGCGGTGCCGCTGGCCGTCCTCGTCGTCTCGCTCGCCGCACGGTACGACCGGACCGAGGCCGGACTGGCGTTCGCCGTGGGCCACCTCTCGCACCTGCTCGGTGACGTGCTGTTCGGCGTGGCGCTGCGGAACCCCTACGCCATCGAGCGCGTGCTGTGGCCGGTTGCGGCCCTCCCGGCCGGCGAGCAACGCGCCGTGACCGGCCGGGTCCTCGAGTACGCCGTCGAGTGGGCCGAGTACCTGCTGGCGACCGACCAGGGCTGGCTCGTCGCCCTCTACGTCGGGACGCTGCTCGGGGCGTTCTGCCTCTGGCTCGTCGACGGCGTCCCCGGCGTGCCGCGCCCCTCCTGGGTCCGCGACGACGGCGCGGCAGGCCGGCACGGGGAGGAGCGGACTGATGACCAATCCCGATAAATTCGGCAATATACCCAGTATTATTCGATAATAGAGGAGATAGCGTTTATATTGGGCCCCTCAATCGATGATTGGTTTCGCCGGTCGTGCTGACTACAGGGCGCGAGTGTAGCAGAAGGTCGTCAGTCGCTCGGCGGGATCTTCCCTCCGCTGATTAACTGAGCGTTCTCCATTGGTGACACTGGTAGATGACACTATATACGAACGAATACACATCCGAGTCATGGGGGAATGTGGGATGTGTTCGCAGGAGGCCACGGGGGTATTCAGATATATCGTTCTAAACAGATCTGCTGTGGAGGAAGAGCTGTGTAACCGATGCGCTGGTGTGCTTGCAGCGATTGCTTCAGTTCAATCGATCGAACGGAAAGAACACCTCGACCACGACGACGGCGAGACTAATCTCGGGTCCTCGCGCGCGGGCCAATAAACAACGCCGAAGTCGAAGAGATACAGCCGAGCATTCACCGTCGAGTTACGACAGCTCCGACGGTAGCCGCGGGCCCGCTCACCGCATCTCCGAGAGCGTCACGTACGAGCCCGCATCAGCGCTTATCCAGGTCGTGGTCCACTCGTGCGCCGAGACATCCGGTGGGTACATCGTACACGTCGTTCCGTCGGGGTCCGGCTCGAAGTGGACACAGAGGCCGGGGTCGTCGAACGACTCCGTCCGCCGGTCGAGGGTGTGGCTGTCGGTGGACATCGGTCTTCCCTGCCCCAGCCGACGACGGGACCGCCCTTCAACCGTGCCGACAGTCGAACCGCGTTCACACCGTTCAGACCGTTTTTCGCGCCCGTTCAGGCGATTCAGCGCGGTCCTCGGCATCGGAATCACCGCGGGCGACGGCGGCGTACAGGTCGCGGAACCGACCGACGACGGTCTCCGGCGTGAACCGTTCCAGCTGTGCGGGAACGGCCCCCACGTACGACTCGTACTCGTTCACGAGGTCGACACAGCCGTCGGCGAGCGACTCGGGGGACTCGGAGGCGAACCGGACGCCTGCCTCCCCGACGATGTAGTCCGTACTGCCCACGTCGGAGGCCACGACGGGTGTCCGGCTGGCGAGCGCCTCCAGCAGGACGCGCCCGAACGGCTCGTCGATGCGCCCGGGGTAGACGAACGCGTCCGCGCGGTCGTACTCGGCGGGGAGGTCGGCGTGGTCGACGTAGCCGAGCCACGTCACGCGGTCCGCGACACCGATGTCGGCGGCCAGCCCCCGCAGTTTCGACTCCAGCGGTCCCGTGCCCGCGATTCGCAGAGAGACGTCGATACCGCGCCGGGCGAGATGTGGGAGCGCGCGCAACAGCACGTCCACGCCCTTGATGTCCTGCAGGCCACCGACGTACAGCAGGGAGAGGTCGTCACCGGGCGGTTCGGGGGCCGCCTCGGGCCGGTGGAACGCGTCGTCGTAGAAGTGGGGGATGACCTCGATGCGGTCGGTCGGGAAGCCGAGGTCGCCGTAATCCTCGACGAGGTGGGGTGAGAGCGCGTGGTAGGCGTCGATATCGTCGCTCCGCTCGAGGTTCTCGTGGACGAAGCCCAGCCGTCCGAGCGAGGTGTAGGCCGCCCGGAGTTCGTTCTCGACGCCCTGTTGCCGGTCGAGGGCGGTGCGGCCGACGCAGCCGACGCACTTCGCGTAGCCCGGGCCGGAGCACTTCTCGGTTCCACCGTACATCATGTCACCCTTCGGACAGACCGGGACGTAGGAGTTCAGCGTCACCAGCGTCGGCGTCTCGAGGTCCGCCAGCACCGGGAGGAACGCCGGCGAGTACGCGTGGACGAGGTCGTGGGTCTCCAGTGCGTCGGTCTCCTCGCGCAGCGCGTCGACGATGACCGAGATGGGATGAGGGAGGCTCGGCAGGTCGTCGTGGAGGACGTAGTCGACGCGGTCCTGCGCGGGCAGGTCGCGCTCGCTCGCGTCCAGCTGGCTCGCGACGTACACCGTCAGGTCGTGGTGTCGCGAGAGGTGCTCGATGAGCAGTGTCGAGGTCTGGACCGCGCCCGTCGCCTCCGCACCCGGGCACTCGGCCGGGACGAACCCCACGTCGAGGCGCCCGTCGGCCGCCACCGCGTCGCTCGTCGGGTCCGTCGACGCGTCACTCACCGCGCCACCACCCGCTGGCGAGCTGTGTACATACGGGGAACGAGGGTGTCCGCGGGGTTAGTTATCGCCGGCGTAAGCGCGAGAACGGTGCCGGTGCTGCCCGGTGCGTCCCCGGTGGACTCAGGCGCCCTCGAAGACGGCGTAGCCGACGCGCTCGTAGCGGTGGAGCGTCTCCTCGTCCTGGCTCTGCTCCTCCTCGACGTGGACCTCGACGCCGGACGCCGAGAGGTCCCGGTAGCGGAGGTTGGCCGTGTTGGGCCCGTGGAACGTCTGGATGCCGGCGACGAACTTCGGGTCCTCGTAGTCCTGCTCGAAGTCGATGCGGCGCCACTCCTCGTGGGCGCTCGTGACGCCAACCTCGAACGGCTGCCCGTCGACGGTGCCCGTGCCGGTCGGCACCGCGACGTAACCGACCGTCTCCGTCCGGTGGGCGCCGCCGCGCTCCTCGCCCTCCTCCTCCTGGACCATCGCCTCGGCGCCGTCGGCCGTGACGTTCCGGAGCCGCGTGACGACCGGGTTGGGACCCTCGTAGGTCTGGGACTGGGCGAACACGACGGGTCGGTCCTCGAACCCCGTGTCGAACGAGAAACCCGTGAACCGGTTGTCGGTGCGGACCCGGCCGGCCTCGACGGGACGACCGTCGACCGTGTGGCCGCCCGCCGCGAGCGTCAGGAAGTGGCTGGTCTCGGGCCGGTGGTCGCCGTCGAGGTACAGCCACTCCTCGTGCTGCAGGTCGAACCCGTCGTCGGTGACGTTCTTCAGCCGGACATGGCAGGGCGTCTCGTCGGCGTAGGAGAGCGGCTTGCTCACGACGACCGGCGCCTCGTGGGTGCGCTCGAAGCCGACGCCGTGCCAGTCACCGTCGGCGGTCTGCTCGTGGGCGACCGACCCGACCTCGCCCGGGAGACCGGAGCCCTCGCCGGGGGAGGTACTCAGACGCTCCCCCGGCTCCGGACAGGAGCCGCTGGTCTCGACGCCCGCGCGCCGGACCGAGGAGTCGCGCAGCACGATCTCCTCGTCGGACACGTCGATGACCGAGTCCGTGAGGGTGTTGTTGCTGGAGTTCTCAAGGATGATGCCGTTCCGGCCCTCGCCGGACTGGTCGATACAGAGCCCGTCCATCGTGTTGTCTCCCCGCCGGAGGAGTATCGCCGCGCGGTAGGTACCGCCGCCGGTGATGGAGACGTTCTCGAGGGTCCGGCTTCCGGGGTCAGCCTCCGTCGCGTCGTCGACGAAGATGCCGAAGCTCGTCCGGCTCCCGTCGGAGCCGACGGTCGTGTACTCCTCCCCGACGTTGATGCGGGTGTCGCGGACGACCATCGAGCCGCCCGAGAAGGCATTGACGATACCACCATTCCCCTGGCCACCAGTCATGCTGATGTCGCAGTTCTCCACGTAGACGGGACCGGGACCGTCGGCGACGCGGACACCGCGCATGTTGACTGGATTGTCGTCGGCCGTCACGGACTTGTCGACCACCATCTCTGCGTCGCGGACGACGCTGTCCGGACTCCCCAGCCGGACCTGCGAGATGTTGTTGTTCCGGAAGAAGCCGCCCTCGACTCGGATGGGGGCAGCGGACGCTGAGGCGTAGACGCCGTTGTCACAGAACTCCTCGAACTGGCAGTTCCGGACCGTCATCGGCCCGTCGGACTCGATGTAGAGACCGACGCTCTCCCCCCCATCGGGAGCTCTGACGTTCTGAATCAGTCCGCTCCCGTCCTTGTCGATGATGCGGAGTCCGATGGCGACCCCGCCATTGTCCTGATAGCCGCGTTTGACGATATCGCGAAACTCGAGACCATCGTACGCGCTGATGTCGATCTCCGGCGAAACGCCGTCCTCGGTCGTGTCGAGGGTGAAGTTCCGGACGGTGAGATCGCGGGTTTCGGCGCCTGCGATCCACTGCTCCTCCTCGTAGTTGTCCCCAGGGACGAGCGTCGCGTCGCCCTTCCCGACCATCGCGAAGTTCGAGAGCTGGTAGACGATGAGCTGGTTGACGACGTACGTCCCGTCCGGGAACTCGATGAGCGTGTCGTCCTCCGCGTGTTCCTGGAAGACCTCGTCGATCGGTTCGTTGCCCGTATTGTCGGCACCCGCCTCGACGATATCGACGACCTCGCTGTATTCGTCTGTGGCGAGCGTCGGCTCCGCGAGCAGTGTCGCTCCCGACGCTGCTCCAACCATCCCAAGGTAGGTCCGGCGACTGAAACCGGCATCTCTGTCTCCCATAGCTGGATGGGAACGAGAGGGAGAGCGAGTTAAACAAACCGATTCAGAGAGGCCATTCAGGCAGTTTTAGCATAGAAAAATAGAACTTAAGCGGTTGAAATGGTGTGGATTGAAATATACGATTGAAATTATACGATTCTAGAACATATCCGTGAAATCGATAGACTGCGACTGGGTCACAGTGGCGCCCACCCGGTATCCCAGTTAGCCGACAGGTAACAAAGCGGTTGTAGCGGGGAGCTAGCGTATGGACGGTTCACAGCGGGATATCAGTCGACGCGCGTTGCTAGGGGGCCTTGCGGCCGGTACAGCCGGGCTCGCCGGCTGTTCGACCAAGGCGTTGATGTCGGACGACAGCACGCCCAACAATAGCGGGGGGACGGGAGGAGCCAGCCCCACTGATACGGGAACCCCCACCCCAGCAGCCGGCGGGCAGAACATCCCGAGCTACCCGTACCGGGACCACGACGTCCCCCCGCTGGCGGCCGAACCGGACCCCGAGTCACTGAGCCCCGCGATGCAGGCGAGTTACGTCACGGACGCGGAGGCCAACTTCGTGGCCGACCCGTTCCTCTTCGTCACGGAGGACGACGACTGGCACATGTTCTTCGAGGTGGCGACCGACTCCGGGGGCGTCATCAGCCACGCCACGAGCGACGACCGCGGCAAGACATGGAAGTACGACCAGGTCGTCCTCCAGCGACCGTACCATCTCTCGTTCCCGTACGTGTTCAAGTGGCAGGGCGAGTACTACATGACGACCGAAGAGGGCCGCTCAAACGCGAAGCCCCGTCTCTACCGGGCCGAGGAATTCCCGACGACGTGGACCCACCAGACGGACCTCTACGACCCCACCGAGTACGGCCACGACATCACCGACCACGTCCTGTTCCAGTGGGAGGGCAGGTGGTGGGACCTGGCGGGTATCGGAAACAGCGGGCTCCGGGCCTACTACAGCGACTCGCTCACCGGCGAGTACCAGCCCCACGAGAACAACCCCATCATCGAGAACCGGAAGAAGGCCGCCCGCCCCGCCGGCCGACCCATCGTCCGCGAGGACGATATCCTGATGTTCTACCAGGACAGCGTCGATTTCTACGGCGAGAAAGTTCGGGCTTACAGCATCAGCGACCTGACCCCCACCTCGTTCCAGGATAGCGAGGTGCCCGAGTCACCCGTCATCGACGGCTCAGGAGAGAACGGCCGTGACTGGAACGAGATCCGGATGCACCACTACGACCCGTGGTATCTCGGCGACGGCGAGGGCTGGCGGTGCGCGGTCGACGGCAACGGACGGGGCGAGCAGAGCTGGTCCATCGGCATCTACCACGTCCCCCCGGAGGGTGAGTCCTCGGGCGAGTCGACGGACACGGCGAGCACCACGCCCGGCGGCAACGAGAGCGGCAACACCACGCAGTAGGCTATTCCGTCGCGGTTCGGCCCCCTCCGTCCCCGTGCATTACCCCGCCAGCGGTGGCTGTGTTCGTGGGGTGGCAGTCAGTCCACATGCGCGCCACCCGACAGGAACACAGACAGATGATACCAGATATATCTTATTTGTATTTGCTTCAGACATCATATATCGCATATTTTTCTCAAAATAGAGGAGAGAACGGGGAGAGTGGCTCTATTCGTCCGGACGGTCGTCGGCCTCGGTCGTCTCGTCCGTCGTCTCGTCGGCGGACCCCCCGGAACCATCACCGTCGCCGGTGGGGGAGAAGTTCTGCTGGCGCGGGGAGTCGAAGTCGCCCGTCCCGCCCAGGGGGGGCGCGAACGCCCCCACTGCTTCGTCCCGTCGGCGGCCACACGGACGAGTCCGAACTGGGGCTCCTCCACCCCGGACCGCTGGACGGGCGCCCCCTCCGCCGGGAGCGTGTACCCGCCATCGTCGGCCTGGAGGACGGTCACCAGATCGTACAGTTCGTACGCTCGCCTCTCGCCGCCGTACTGCCGGCTCCACTCGACCGACGGAGCCGCATCCGAGGCGCTCGACTCCTGACTGTTCGTTCGTGCCAGTCCGGCACCTCCGAGGAGGGCGCTCTCGACGAGGCCGCCGATCGATCCGAGTACGCTCCGCCGTGAGTGGACGTTCTCAGGGTCCATTACCGAGCCGAGCGGACTCTACCCCCTTCGTTGCGGCCAGCAAAACAGATGATACTCCTGATGATTCTACAGCGAACTCTTTCACCACCGAGAGCCCCGGCGCCACGTGATGGAACGGTCGACGGAGGAGGACCTCCGGAGGTTCACCCAACCGTGGGCGTTGCCACCCGAACTCGAGCGAGGAATCACGGAGGAAGGCCGCGGTCGCAAGGACATGACAGGAACCGTGTCGGCCCGCACCTATCCCCCGTCGGGGACGGAGGGCCCGAGGACGCGGGACGGGAAGCCGCGTCCGGGCGCAGGTCGGTACGCGCCGGTCAGAGGATGACGTCGGACGGTGTGACGACCTGGATGTCGCCCTGGTTCTGGCGTTTCCGAACCGTGTCGAGCATGGCCCGGAACTCGGACCGCGTGTTCTGGGCGTCCCCACCGATCCGGTTGTGGACGATGGTGTAGAGCCCGTTGTAGTCGCTGATGGGTCCGAGCTGGTTCTTCACCGCCTCCGGCGTGTTCGGCCGCGAGCGGTTGACGAACGTCGGGCCCATGATGGCCGACTGCGAGAGGCCAGCCTCGGTGTTCCCGTACCGGACGAACGAGATATCGTGGAGTTCCTGGGCCAGTTCGTAGGTCGTGTTGTCGGCGAAGCCCTTCGGGTACATCAGCGCCTTCGGCGTGCCGAGACCGTTGTCCTTGATGAGCCGGATGGCCCGCTCCATCCGCTGGCGCTGGATGTTCCGCGACTGGCCGTACATCGACTCCCAGTCGTTGGTCATGCTGCAGATCTCCCAGCCCGCGTTCTGCATCTCCTTCAGTTCGTCCCAGTTGAGTCGGTCGGCGTTGCCGACGTTGTCGGCCGGGACCGCCACGGCGCCCTTGATGCCGCGGTTCTGCATCATCGGGAACGCGACCTCGTAGATGCTCCGGGTGATGTAGTCGAACGAGAACATCACCTGGCCCTGCTTCGCAGCCTTGTCGTGGAACTTGAGGTCGTCGACCCAGTACTTCTTGTTCGGCGCCGGGCCGTCGATCGTGATGAGGACCTGCTCGATGCTGCTCATGTCCGCACCCGCCGAGTTGATCGAGGGGTTGACCCGGACCCAGCCCTCGGGCTGCTTGCCGTGGTAGTTCTGGAGGAGCCGGGTAGTGTTCCCGCCGGTATCGTACAGGTAGATGCGGACGGTCGTGGGGAGGGGTCCGCCGATCTTCAGTGCCAGCGAGAGATCCTTCCCCTGGAGGTTGACGGGGACGGGGAACTGCCGGCGGATTGTACCGCTACGCCCCTCGATGCGGGCCGACTGCGTCGCCTGATAGTAGGTCTCGGAGTCGGCCTGGAGCTTGACGCCCGCGTCCGAGGTCCAGTACGACAGGTCCTCGAACGAGGCCGCGGCGGGCTCCATCGGCTTGTAGGTGCCGGGGTCGTCCGGCGTCTTCTGGTTCTGGTTCGAGCCGTCGTTCGTGTCGGTCGGGGTGGCGGTCGCCGTGTCGGTCGGGGTGGCGGTCGCCGTGCTCGTGGTGCCGCCCGAGCCCCCGTCCGAGCCCCCGTCCGAGTCGAGCATACTACAGCCGGCGAGGCCGGCGGTCGTAGCGGCCATGCCAGCCAGGAACGCTCGTCGTCGCGTGTCACTGCGGTCGGACATCTGTACGCCACCCTACGGAGCGACAGACCCCTTCCTATGTGGGGAATAATTACACGTTCGACGGTTTACGCGGTGGATAATCGCCGAGTGAAACAGTGACGGCGGTTCCGCCGCTCAGGGGGCGCGGCAGAACGTCACGTCGCCGTTCGTGTAGACGACGTTGCGGTCCGTCGGGCACATCGCCGACTTGCGCACCCGGTGGATGCGGTTCATGCCGTCACCGTCGCTGAAGTAGGGGGCGGCGTCGGTCTGGTACCGGCGGTAGATCACCTCCGACTCGTTCACCCGCGCGTCGGGTGGCACCGTCGCCGTCCCGAAGCGCTCGGAGTGGTACCGGTTGAACGCCGAGTTGTACGGGAAGTCCGTGTAGATGGGGTCCTCGTCGCTCCCGGTCGTCACCGACCCGACGGTCCGCATCGCGGCCAGCTCCTCCTCGGTGTAGCTGAACTGGGGGCGCTCGTGCTCCAGCATCGGCGCGTCGACGGTCGCCTTCGGCGACGCGACCATCGCGATGGGGTACGCGTAGAGGAAGACGACGAGGAAGACGACCATCAGCGTGGGCGCGAGCCCGCGCCGGAGGTGGCCGAACCCGACCGCCGTCAGGACCGCCATCACGGCGAACAGGAAGGCGAACCAGCGCCCGGACAGGAACGTCCCGATACCGATGAGCGGCGGCAGCAGCGTGAACGCCGTCATCGCGACCGCGGCGGCGACGAGCGTCAGCGTCGCCTGGTTCGTCCGGCTCCGCCGGAGCGCGTACAGGCAGCCGACGGTCGTCCCGAACAGCAACAGCAGGAACCCGAGGACGTCGAAGTTCACCACGACGAACTCGACGAGCGGCTGGGACTGGCTGGCGCCGCCACCGCCACCACCGCCGCCACCGCTGCTTCCGCCGATGAGGGACCCGCCACCGAACGAGTCCTGCAGGAAGATGAACACCGTCGCGATGAACGACCGCCCGTAGTACGGCGTGAGACTCCACGTGAGCGTGAGGAAGCCGGCGTTGAACACGAAGTACCCCCCGAAGCTGATGGGCTCGACGTCGTCGACCCCGAGCCCGTGTGCCGAGGACCGCGGCGGGTCCATGATACCCGTCTTCAGGGCGTACTGGACGACCATCGCGGCGATGAGGAAGACGAGCAGGATGAACGAGGACACCTGGTGGGTCAGCGCCATCGCCATGAACAGCGTGATGAGCAGGAGGCCGTCGCGGGGGCTGGTCGGCGCCCGGAACAGCCGGATGACGATTGCCAGCACCGCGAGGAACAGCAACAGCCCCATGCTCGTCGGGATGAGGTGGATGCCCCAGCGGATGGCCGAGCCACTCAGCGCGAACAGGCCGGCCGCGAACAGCGCCCACCGGTCCTCGACGAGGTAGCGCGCCCCACCGAAGACGAGGACGGCGCCGACGGGCATCACGAGTCCGAGCGAGACGAACAGCGACTCCCGGAGCGGGAGCCCCGAGAACAGCGACGTCGCCCCCACGAGCAGGTGGTACAGCGGCGCCATGACGTACTTCGTCGACCCCATCCCGGCGATGGAGTTCGCTTCCATCATCCCCCGGGTGAAGTCGGTCATGTGCGTCCAGACGTCGATGCCGATGTAGCCGGGCGTGTTCAGGACCGCCGCGTACCGGATGGTGGCCCCGAGCGCGACGATCTGCGTGAGCAGGACCCCCGTGTGGAGGTCGCGGTCACGGGCGAACAGAATCTGGCCCAGCAGCAGCGTCCCGATGAGCGCCGCCGCGACGTAGAACGTGTCCGTCCGGCCGCCCTGCACGTTCGCGAGGAGGAACAGCCCCGCGGCACCGAAGACGACGACGCTCGGCAGCAGATGCGCCATCGAGGTCGGCAGTCGCAGCGAGTCCTCCTCGGTCTCCTCGCCGGTCGCGGCCAGGTAGATGAGGCAGGCCAGCGCCAGCACCGGCGGCAGCGTCTGGGCGTAGATGTGGGTGAGGACCAGCTGCACGGGCAGCAGCGCGACGGCCACCACCAGCCCGAGGATGGCGGCCGCCCGGTCGAACTTAATCCCCGAGGACGTGGTCTCCATACGAGTCTATCACTGGCCCGGAGTATCGGGGCTGCCCGGTTTGCTATGCACCGGATAAGTCGTCACGAGGGGGAGGCTAACCCGCGAACGCGCGGAGGACGCGCCTACACGCGGTCGAGTTCGACCACGAACACCGCGCCCGTCGGTTCGTTGTCCTCGACCCAGACATCGCCCTCGTAGCCCCGGACGAGCTGGTCGACGAGGTAGAGCCCGATGCCGGTCCCCTGGCTCTCGACCCCCTGGGTCCCCTGCCCGAAGATGAGCTCCTTCTGCTCGTCGGGGACCCCGGGGCCGTTGTCGGCGACCCGGATGGTCACCGTCTCCTCGGCAGCCACCACGGACACCCGGACGTCAGGGTCGTCGCTGGTGTACAGCAGCGCGTTACTGAGGAGGTTCCCCACGACCGCCGAGAGGAGGTCGTCGGCCGCGACCTCCGCGCCCGGGAGTTCGCCCTCGACGGCGACGGCGTCCTCGCCGTAGAGCTTGCGGGCCTTCCCCACCTGCTGTTCGACCACGCGCCCGACGTCGACGGCCTCCAGGTCGGCCTGCTCGTCGTGGGCGACGGCCTCGACGGTGTCGCCGACGGTCCGGGTCAG